>CANQTH010000007.1 GCA_947626795.1 uncultured Lachnospiraceae bacterium | reverse complement strand
GTCGGCTGGCGGATTATTACATCACGGACTGCCACGAGATCTTGGATCGCGCATAGCGGGCCATCGGCTCGGGCTAATGAGAAGAAAAGCGTCGGCTGGCGGATTATTACATCACGGACTGCCACGAGATCTTGGATCGCGCATAGAGAGGCGCGGCATTGGCCGGGACGGCGCGGCGTGCCGGAAGGGGGCGGCGTCATGGGAAATGGGTTCCTTCCCATCTGCAGGGAAGACATGGAAGCGCGCGGGATCGCGCAATTTGATTTCGTTTATGTGATCGGGGATGGCTATGTAGACCATCCCTCCTTTGGGCATGCCATTATCAGCCGCCTGCTCGAAGCGCACGGGTACAGCGTCGGCATCATTTCCCAGCCGGATTGGAAGAAGAAGGAGAGCGTCGCGATCTATGGGGAGCCGCGGCTCGCGTTCCTCATAAGCGCGGGGAACATGGATTCCATGGTGAACCATTACGCCGTTTCCAAGAGGCGGCGGGAAAAGGACGCTTTCACGCCGGGCGGCGTCATGGGCAGGCGGCCGGATTACGCGACGGCCGTGTATGGGAATCTGATCCGACAGACGTATAAGAAGACGCCGATCCTGATCGGGGGCATCGAGGCGAGCCTGCGCAGGCTGGCGCATTACGACTATTGGAGCGATAAGGTGCGACGCTCGCTGCTTTTGGACAGCGGGGCGGATATCCTGATGTACGGGATGGGGGAGCGCAGCGTGATCGAGCTGGCGGAGGCGCTCGACAGCGGGCTGGATGTGAAGGACATCACATTCGTCAACGGGACCGTATATAAGACGCGGAAAAAAGAAGACATTTACGACGCGGTCTTCCTTCCGGATTTTGAGACGGTAAAGGAGGACAAGGAGGCTTATGCGAGAAGTTTCGCGATCCAGTACCGCAATACGGACCCGTTTCACGGCAGGCGTTTGGCGGAAGAGTACCCGCACGGCGTCTATGTGGTTCAGAATCCCCCTGCGATGATCCTCTCCCGCGAGGAGATGGACGACATTTACGAGCTTCCGTATATGCGCGACTGCCATCCGTCCTATAAGGCGGCGGGCGGCGTCCCGGCCATTTCCGAGGTGAAGTTCAGCATCGCCAGCAGCCGCGGGTGCTTCGGCGGATGCAATTTTTGCGCGCTGACGTTCCATCAGGGGCGGATCGTCCAGTCGCGCAGCCACGGATCCATCCTGCGGGAAGCGGAGGCCCTGACAAAAGACGGGGAGTTCAAAGGCTATATCCACGACGTGGGCGGCCCTACGGCGAATTTCCGGGTGCCCGCCTGCGAGAAGCAGGGGAAGGAAGGGGCCTGCCGGGGGAGGCAGTGCCTGTTCCCGCAGCCCTGCCGGAACTTGGACGCCAGCCATCGGGATTACCTGTCGTTGCTGCGGAAGCTGCGCGGCCTGCCGGGGGTGAAGAAGGTGTTCATCCGTTCCGGCATCCGGTTTGATTACCTGTTGGCGGATCCGGACCGCACGTTTTTGAAGGAGCTGTGTGAGTATCATGTCAGCGGGCAGCTCAAGGTCGCGCCGGAGCATATTTCCGACGCGGTCCTGGAAAAAATGGGGAAGCCGAAGGCGGAGGTTTACCGCAGGTTCGCGGAAGAATATGGGAAGATGAACGAGAGGCTGGGCAAAAAGCAATATCTTGTCCCTTACCTGATGTCCTCGCATCCCGGCTCCACGCTGCGCGAGGCGGTGGAGCTTGCGGAATACTTGCGGGACCTGGGGCATATGCCGGAACAGGTGCAGGATTTTTATCCTACGCCGTCCACTATTTCCACCTGTATGTACTACACGGGTCTGGACCCGCGCACGATGCAGCCCGTCTACGTGGCTCGCAGCCCGCATGAGAAGGCGATGCAGCGCGCGCTCATCCAGTACCGCGACCCGAAAAATTACGAGCTTGTGAAAGAGGCGCTGCTCAAGGCGGGGCGCGCGGATCTGATCGGGTATGGGAAGAAGTGCCTGATACGCCCCAGAAAAGACGCGCTCGGAAAACAGGAGCGAACGGGGTCGTCCTGGAAAGGCGCGCCTGGAAATCCGAAGCGATCGGGGGCATCCGGGAAAGGCGCGCCCGGAAAACAGGAGCGAACGGGGTCGTCCGGGAAAGGCGCGCCCGGAAAACAGGAGCGAACGGGGGCGTCCGGGAAAGGCGCGCCCGGAAATCCGGAGCGATCGGGGGCATCCAGAAAAGGCGCGCCCGCAAAAAAAGGCCGATCAGGCGCGCCCAGCAAGCAGGGCCGATCAGGCGCGTCTGGAAAGGGCGCGGCGCAGAAGAAAAGAAGAATCTGAGAGATAACAGTTCAGCCAGGAGGGAGTCCGCTCCCGCGAAGGCGATTTGGGAAGACGGATTCCATAACAGGAAAGCCGGAGGCTGAACCGTTACGATGAGGGAAGACCATGCAGAGTTTCCGGATTGGGAAAAACGAGGCGGGGCAGCGCCTGGACAAGTATCTGAAAAAGCTGCTGCCGGAAGCGTCCGACGGCTTCCGATACAAAATGCTGCGGAAAAAAAACATCACGCTGAATGGGAAGAAGGCCGACGGCTCGGAAAAGCTGGCGTTAGGGGATGAGGTAAAGCTCTTTTTTTCCGAAGAGACGTTCCGGATATTTTCCGGGAAGGCCGCCGGGGAACAGGAGCTTTCTGAAAAATACCCCTGTATCCCGCTTACCATCCTTTACGAGGACGAGGATATCCTGGCGATCGACAAGCCGGCGGGGATGCTTTCTCAGAAGGCCGCGCCTTCTGATCTTTCCGCGAATGAATATATCATTGGGTATTTGCTGGCGCAGGGGACGGTCACGGCCGAGAGCCTTGGGACGTTCCGCCCCTCCGTCTGCAGCCGCCTGGACCGGAACACGTCAGGGATCTTAGTGGCGGGGAAGAGCCTCAAGGGCCTGCAGGACATGGCGGCGCAGCTTCAGGGGCGCGCGGTGGGGAAATATTATGTCTGCCTGGCGAAAGGGCTTGTGCGGGAGCAAGTCTGCCTGGAAGGGTGGCTTGTCAAGGACGGGGCGAAGAACCGGGCGGAGGTTTTTTTGTCGGAAACGCCGGGCGGCAAATACATGAAAGCCTCCTACCGCCCGCTCGCCCATTTTTTCGCGGGGGAAAAAGGGGAGCTGGGGGCGGAAGCGTTCACGCTGTTGGAGGCGCGCCTGACGACAGGGCGGTCCCATCAGATACGCGTCCAGCTCGCCGATTTCGGGCATCCGATCGTCGGGGACGCCAAGTACGGCGACCGGGAGGTGAACCGCCGTTTTTGGGAGAGGCTGCGGCTGACTTCCCAATTGCTGCATGCCTGGCGCATGGAACTGGCGGACGGGCGGAAGATCTGCGCGCCGCCGGATGAGAGGTTCCGGGAGGCGTGCCGCCTGGCGTCGGCGGGCGGGAAGGAGATCTGCGCCCTGCGCCCCGGGGAGCTTCCGGAAACGGGGCTTGCCTGGCTTAGGGGAATCTAAAAGAGATCTGCGCCCTGGGGAGCTTCCGGAAAAAGGGCTTGCCTGGCTTAGGGGAATCTAAAAGAGATCTGCGCCCCGGGGAGCTTCCGGAAACGGGGCTTGCCTGGCTTAGGGGAATCTAAAAGGAGCTTGCGCGGCGGGAAAGGGGGAAGGGAACACAGATGATGATCAGCATCGACATCGGGACAAGTTATTCCAGCGTATGCGTCAGCGGGCCGGACGGGAAGGCGCAGCCCGTGGACGTCGGGACGGGGACGAGCATATACGGCGGGAAATATTCCCTTCCTTCCGCGGTCTATGTGGAGGAAAGCGGGAATGTGCTGGTCGGGCAGGCGGCGATGAACAGCCGCAGGCGCAGCCCCGGGAATTTCCGGATGGAATTTAAGCGCGACTTAGGGCAGGACGTCCCGATCCTGTTGGGGAACGAGGAATTCCTGCCGGAAGATTTGTATACGGAGCTGTTCCGCCATATGAAGGAATGCGCGGAAAAGGTGGGCGGCCCGGCGGAGCTTGCCTACCTGACCTGCCCGGCGGCTTTTGGCAGGAAGAAGCGGGAAAAGATCCTGGAGGCGGCGAAGGCGGCGGGGCTGCCGGACGCGAGGCTGGTGGACGAGCCGACGGCCGCTGCGATGGATTACTGCGCGCAGGGGTTTGTGAAAGACGGGCAGAAGCTCATGGTATACGATTTTGGCGGCGGGACGTTCGACGTGTCGCTGATCCATTACAAGAACGGGGAATTCCTGCCGCTGGCGGAGCCGTACGGGCTGGAGCGGTGCGGCGGCATCGACCTGGACAGGCTGATCTACCAGGATATGATGGACGCGATCGGGCCGGAGCTTTTGGAAAGCGCGAAGGGCAGCAGCCTCCACTGGATGCGGCTGGAGAGCCAGTTGGCGGAGCTTGCGGTGAAGGCGAAGCACCAGCTTAGCACGGCGGAGGAATTTGAGGAGGATATCCCGATCGGGTTCGACATGGTCGTATACCGCCTTTCCGTGCAGAAATTCAACCAGATGGCGGCCGGGCTGGTGGGACGTTCGATCGCCGCCTGCCGGGAGGTTCTGCGCTCCGCGAAGATGCAGGTCGGGGATGTTTCCGCCATCTTGATGGTGGGCGGGACGAGCCGGGTGGCGCTCGTGCAGGAGATGGTGCGGCAGTTTGCGGACGGCGTGCCTGTGCTGTACGCGGAGGATCTGGAGCTTGCCGTCGCGCGCGGCGCGCTGAATTACCATCTGTACCGGAAACGCGAAGAAGCGGAGGCGGAAGCGCGGATCGACGACAGCGAGGCCGCGCTGAACCGATCGTGGAAAGCGGCGGTTTCCGGGGATGCCGAAGGGCAGTTCCGCCTGGGAGACTGCTACTACTGGGGCAGGGGCATCGCGGAAGATGCGAAAGAGGCTGTCCGGTGGTACCAAAAGGCCGCCGGGCAGGGGCATCCGGGCGCGCAGTACAATCTGGGCCTGTTTTCCCAATACGGCCGCTGCGGGCTTCCAAAGGACGAGGAAAAGGCCGTGGAATGGTACCGAAAAGCGGCGGAAGGCGGGCTTTTGGAGGCGCAGTACAGCCTGGGACTTTGCTTTCAGTACGGCCGCGGCGTGGAGAAGGACTGCGAGGCGGCGAAGGAATGGTACCAAAAGGCGGCGGGGCAGGGCTTTTCCAGCGCGGAAGAGAAATTAAAGGAGTTGGCGGATGGCGGCGTTTTTTGAATGGAAGCAGGAGGCCCTGATCCTGATCGGGGAGGCGCGCTCCTTAGCGGAGGAGCTGGGATGCCCTTCCCTTGCGGAAAGCATCGGGAGGCAGGCGGAGGGCCTTCAGCAAAAGGAATTGACGGTCGTCGCCGCAGGGGAGGCGCGCCGCGGCAAGTCCATGCTCTTAAACGCGCTTCTTGGGGAGACGGAACCGCTCTTTCCGGTGGGCGCGGACGTCTGCACGAATGTGCCGCTGGTCGTCCGCTATGGGGAAAAAGAGCGGATCCTGGCGTGGGTGAAGGACGAGGAGAGCCGGGACGGGCGTCTGGCGGAGCAGATCACGCGCGGGCAGATCGCGGAGTACGCGTCGGAGCGGGGCAATCCGGAGAACCATAAGAACGTTGTGCTTTTGGAGGCCGCCGTGCCGAATGCGTTCTTAGAAGAGGGCGTGGCGTTCGTGGACACGCCGGGCGCGGGCAGCTACCATGCCGGATATGCGGAAGCGGCGCGCCGCTTTTTGCCGAAGGCGGATCTGCTCTTGTTTGTCAGCGACGCCGAGGCGGGCTTGACGGAGACGGAGCTTGAATTGCTGAAAACGGGGTATCGCTGTTGCCAGAACATCCTTTTTCCCCTGACGAAAAAAGATGTGAACGCGCAGTATTTAGAAATTGTGAAAGATAACCGCGCAAAGATCAGCCGCGCGCTCGGGATCCCGGAAGAAGAGGCGCGGATCGTTCCGGTTTCTGGTTCTTTGAAGTTAAAGGGCATGGAGCGCGGCCGGGAGGCGATGTGCGAAAGCAGCAATTTCCGGGCATTGGAGCGGGAGATCCGGGAAAATATCGCCAGGAACCGCGCGCGGATCTGCCTGTTTCCGTTTTTGTCCGGCGTAAGAGAAGGACTTGGGCAGGCTCTGGAGCATACGGCGTCTTTGCGGCGCGCGGACAAGCGGAAGGAAGCGGAAGCCCTGCGCGCATGGAAGGACGGGGAACGGCGGCTGGAAAAGCAGCGGGAGGAAGGCGCGCGATGGCGCGCGCGGCTTGCAGATTCCTGCGGACAGGCCATTGCGCGGGCGGGCGGGGAGTCCGCCCGGCTGCGGGACATGGCAGAGGAGCTGCTGCGGGAGCGATGCGGGGAGCTTGGCGCGGCGATCCGAAAAAAGCGGCCGTATCGGGCGTTGATCGGCGAGTTGGAAGAAAAGATCGGCGGCGAGGTCCGGAAGATCAAGGCGCGCCTGATCGAAGAGCTGCAGCTTGCGGCCAGGCGCATGGAAGAGGAGGCGGACGTTTCGCTTTCCGTTGACGGAAGCGCGCTGGACGCGGCGGAGTTTTGCATGGACGCGCCGATTTCGGAGCCGCTTGCCGGGAAGGCGGCTGGCAATTTCAAGAACGGCGGCTGGAAGGTTGGGGCGTGGCTTTGCGGGGTTGTCCTGGGCGGCTTTGCAGGGGCGTTCCTGGGCAGCCTTACCAGCCTTGCGGCTGGCGGTCTTTCGAGCCTTGCGGCTGGCGGGAGTTTCGGTCTTGCGCTCGGCGGCGCGAAGGCTTCCTGGGGCTTCCTGGGCGGCTTCGCTGGGGCGGTTTTGGGCGGGCTTTTGGGCTTTGCGGCCGGAGGCGCGCGCGGCGGAGCGAAGGGCTTTGCGGGCGCGCATGGCGGCTATGGCGCGCGTGGCGCGGCTGCGGCAAAGGACGCGCTCCTTTCTTATGCGGCGGAGCGGATCGGCGATTGGGAAGAGGCGGTAAGGCGCGCCGGGGAGGCCGTCTTGCAGGAGCTTAGAGAAGAGCTTGACCGGGAGCTTGAGGCTAAGGAGAGCACTTTGCGCGCGCAGGTTGGGAAACTTGCGGAAAACGCCCGCCTTGCCGGGGCGCAGGACCCGGAGCGGGAGGCGAGTTTGGAAGCGGGAGAGAGACGCGCGCGCGAACTGATCGGGCGGATCGGGGCGTTGGAAAAAGAGATGGCTGAGGCCGAGGAGGGCGCGCGTGAACTGATCGGGGCGTTGGAAAAAGAGATAGCTGAGGCCGGGGGCGAGGACGCGTCGGGCGCGTGACGGCGCGCATACGCATATATGGATAGGAGGGCATATGTCTTTAAGATCGGAACTTTACGGGCTGCTCGGGCGGGCGCGGCGGCTCTGCAGGGGCTGCCCGGAGGCCGAGGGGCTAAAGCGCTGCTTAGACGAGCTGAAAGGGCGGCTGGACGCGCCGCTCTGCGTCGCGGTGGCGGGGAGCATGAAATCCGGGAAATCCACGTTGCTAAACGCCCTGCTCGGGGCGGATATTCTTTGTACGGGAAGCCTGGAGACGACGTGCGTGCCGATCTGGCTAAGATACGGAGAGACCCCGTCCCTTTCCGTGCATTTTCCGGATGGGCGGGAAGAAAGCGTCCCGTTTGGCGAGCTGGAAAAATGGACGGCGCACGGCGGCCATGGCGCGAAAGACGCCGGGGCGGGTTACGCCGTTCTCCATTATCCGGCAGAGCTGCTAAAGCAGATGGAATTTATCGATACGCCTGGGCTGAATTCCATCTATGCGTCGGACACGCGCGGCGCGATGGGAATCCTCGCATGGGACGGGGAGGCAGCCGCCTGGCCCGGAAATTCGCAGTTGCCGCAAAGTCCGGGAGGAAACGAAGGATCTTCCAAAAGGGAATCCGCCCCCGCCGAAGGCGGCCTGGAAGGGGCGGATCCCGGAACGCGACGCCGCGTGAGCGAAGGAGCGCCTCGGCACGCCGAAGGCGGCCTGGAAGGGGCGGATCCCGGAACCGGGGAGCCGGAAGCGGAACGGTTGCGCGGGAAGCTGCATGGCGCGCTTTACGCGGACGCGGTTCTTTACGCGTTCGACCGCACGGTGACGGAGCATGACAGGGAGGCTTTGCGGGCGTTCCGCGCGGATGGGGGCGCGATGGCCCCGATCCATGTGGCGGGGATCTTGACGAAGGCGGACGTGAGCGGGGCCTGGGACGTTTTTTCCAGCGAAAGCCCGGTAGAAGCGGCGATGGAGGCGGCGCGCGGGATGATGGGGCGCGAGGAGGTCAAGGGCGTCGCCTTTTGCGTGACCCCGGTGTGCGCGAAGGCGGCGGAAGGCTTCCTGCGCCTGACCGAGGAGGATTTCGCGCTTTTGAGGATCCTTGCGGCCCAGGAGCCGGAAGCGGTGGAAGAGGCGCTCTGCGACGCGTCGGGGTTCGCCTCGGGCGCGCTTGGCGCGGGGATTCCTAAGACGTCCGGGATGGAAGAGGCGCGCCGCCATACGATCGGGCTGCTCGGGCAGTACGGCGTCCGGGAGACGGCGGCTTTGCTAAAGAAAGGGAAAGAGCGGGAGAAAATTTACCAGGAATTGCTGGGAAAATGCGGGATCCTGGCGGTGCGGGAGCTTTTGCGCGGCCATTTTGGGAACCACGCGGCGCTGATCAAGGCGCGGCAGGCCCTTGGGCGCTTAGGGGAGGAGCTAAAGAACGTAAGGAAGGATCCGGCGTCCAGCCCGAGGCTGCGCGGCATTTGCGGGCAGATCGCCGAAGAGATCGGGGAGCTGACGTCCTCCCAGCAGGCGTGGCGGGAGCAAAAGGCCCTGCAGGCATATTACGGCGGGCAGCTTTCCTTAGAGCCGGAGGAGGAAGAGGATCTGCTGCGCATCACGGGAGAATACGGCAGGGCCGCGGAGACGCGCCTTGGCATGGAAGAAGGGGCCACGGTGGAGAGCCTTAGACGTTCCGCGCGGGAAAAGGCGGAGTTTTGGCATTCCAGGGAGTGGGAGGCCATGCGCCCCGGCGCGTATGTGGAGGCCGCGTCCGTCCTGGCGCGCTCTTATGAGCGGATGCTCTACCATCTGGACGCGCTTTGCGAGGAGTGAGGATATGGCGACATGGAATTCCAGGGGGCTGCGCGGCTCCGCGCTGGAGGAATACATCAACATCACGAATGAGAAATATGCGGAGTGCGGGCTGGCGCTGATCCAGAAAGTGCCGACGCCGATCACCCCGATCAAGATCGACAAGGACAGCAGGCACATCACGCTCGCCTATTTCGACCAGAAAAGCACGGTGGACTATATCGGGGCGGTGCAGGGCATCCCGGTCTGCTTTGACGCGAAGGAGTGCCATACGGACACGTTCCCGCTGCAGAATATCCATCCGCACCAGGTCGCGTTCATGGAGCGGTTCGAGCGGCAGGAGGGAGTTTCCTTCCTGGTGATCCATTACACGGGCAGGGACGAGTTTTATTATCTGCGCCATGAAAAGCTCATGGAGTTCTGGAACCGGGCGCAGGAGGGCGGCAGGAAGAGCTTCCGCTACGAGGAGCTTGAGCCTGGGTTTTTCATGAGGCAGAAGAACGGGCTTTTCATCCCTTACCTGGATATGCTGCAGAAGGATTTGGAAACGCGCGGTTGACAAGATTTCTTGCGTTTTATATAATTAATATTTAGTATGGCCGTTTGCGGGAAACGCGGGGCGAACGGGACGAAGGGACAGAAAGGATACAGCCAGATCATGGAACATCGGTTATTGCATACGCCGGAGGGCGTCCGGGACATCTACAACAGGGAGTGCGCGAGGAAGCTGGCCCTGCAGGGGAAGCTGCACGGGCTTTTGGGAAAGTACGGCTACCACGCGGTCGAGACGCCGACGTTTGAGTTTTTTGACATTTTCAGCAGGGAGATCGGGACGACCCCCTCGAAGGATCTTTATAAATTTTTTGACCGCGAGGGGAACACGCTCGCGCTGCGGCCGGACATGACCCCGTCCATCGCCCGCTGCGCGGCGAAGTATTATGGGGACGAGGAGTTTCCCGTGCGCTTGTGCTACATGGGGAACACCTTCATCAACAACAGCAGCTACCAGGGCAGGCTGAAAGAAAGCACGCAGCTTGGCGCGGAGCTGATCGGGGACAATTCCGTGGACGCGGACGCGGAGATCTTAGCGCTCGTGGCGGACGAGCTGCAGGCGGCGGGGCTGGAAGAGTTCCAGATCGGGGTCGGCCACGTTGATTTTTTCAAGGGACTGGCGCAGGCGGCGAGCCTGGACGAAGAGACGGAAGCGGAGCTGATGGGGCTGATCGCCAATAAAAATTCCTTTGGCGCGGAGGAACTGTTGGATTCCCTGCGTCTGCCGGAAGGGCTGAAGGAGCTGTTTTCCATGATGGGGAGCATTTCCATGACCGAGGAGATGATGCGCCGGGCGAAGGAGCTGGCGCGGGAGTACCCGACGGTCTTGCGCGCGCTGGAGCGTCTGGAGCGGCTGCAGCAGGCGCTTTTAGCCTACGGCGTGGAAAAATACGTGGCGGTCGAGCCGGGGATGCTGAGCAGCTACCATTATTATACCGGGATCATCTTTGCTGGGTATACGTTCGGGAGCGGGGAGCCGATCGTGAAGGGCGGCCGCTACGACGGCCTGCTCGGGCATTTTGGGAAGGACGCGCCCGCGATCGGGTTCGCCGTGGTGATCGACCAGCTCCTTGCCGCGCTGTCGCGGCAGAAGGTGAAGATCCCCGTGGAGAGCGACGAGACGCTGGTGGTCTATCCGGCGGATCGGCAGGAGGAGGCCATCCGGCGGGCGGTCGCCATGCGCAAGGAAGGGTGCTGCGTGTCCATGGTGCGCAAGGAGGGCGGCAGGGACGAAGAGGATTACCGCGCCTATGCGAAACGGATGCGGATGCGGGAAGTCCTGTTCCTGTGATCGCGGCTTAGAATAGCGGATTTTGTAATCGCGCAGCCGCAAGGCTGGACTGTTACCGACGGAAGAGGAGGCGGACATGAGGTATTTGACATTTGCGCTCGGGAAAGGGCGGCTGGCAAGGCAGACCTTGGAGATATTTGAGAAGATCGGGATCACCTGCCGGGAGATCAACGACAAGGACACGCGCAAGCTGGTCTTTGAGAACGAGGAATTGAAGCTGCGCTTTTTTTTGGCGAAAGGGCCGGACGTCCCGACTTACGTGGAGTACGGCGCGGCGGATATCGGCGTCGTCGGGAAGGATACGATCTTAGAGGAGGCGCGCAATATCTACGAGGTGTTGGACTTAGGCTTCGGGAAGTGCCGGATGTGCGTCTGCGGCCCGGCGGACGCGGAGGAGCTTTTGCGGCATCACGAGCGGATCCGCGTCGCGACCAAGTATCCCAGGATCGCGAAGGATTATTTTTATAATAAGAAGCGCCAGACTGTGGAGATCATCAAGCTGAACGGCTCGATCGAGCTTGCCCCCATCGTGGGGCTGTCCGAGGTCATCGTGGACATCGTAGAGACAGGTTCCACGCTTCGGGAGAACGGGCTTGCTGTGTTAGAGGAAGTCTGCCCGCTCTCCGCGCGGATGGTGGTGAACCAGGTCAGCATGAAGATGGAGAACGAGCGGATCGCGAGATTAATTGTGGAATTGAAAAAAAACGTATAGTTTAGCTCAGGACTTTGCATGTACTGCAAAGTCCGTAAGAACGTGTAAATTTTGCCGAGTGGGAATCCGGCTCTTTGCCGAAGGCAAATTTGAAATGAGCCGGATTCCGTAACTGTGAAGCCGAAGGCTGAACTGTTACAAAAAGCGCTGTGAAGGCTGAACGGATACGCTGCGGACGGCGGATAGGAGAATGATATGAGGATTTTAAGATTAACGGAAGAAACGAAGGCGGATCTGCTGGGGCGGCTCTTGAAGCGGAGCCCGAACCACTATGCGCAGTATGAGCAAAGCGTGGGGGAGATCATCGAGGCGGTGCGCAGCCGCGGGGACGAGGCACTGTTCGCCTACACGGAAAAATTTGACGGGGCGAGCGTGACGGCAAAGAACGTGCGCGTGACAGAAGAAGAGATCAGGGAGGCGTACGGCCTTCTGGAAAGCGGCCTGGCCGACGTCATGAGGCGGTCGCTCGCGAATATCAGGGATTATCATTTCAAGCAGAAGCGGTACAGTTGGTTCGACAGCAGGCCGGACGGCGTGATGCTGGGGCAGAAGGTGACGGCGTTGGCGAGCGTCGGCGTCTACGTGCCGGGCGGGAAGGCGGCGTATCCGTCCTCCGTCCTGATGAACATCGCGCCCGCGAAGGTGGCCGGGGTAGGGAAGATCGTCATGACGACCCCCTGCGGCCGGGACGGGAAAGTCAATCCCGCGACGCTGGTGGCGGCGGATCTTGCCGGGGCGGACGAGATCTATAAGGCAGGCGGTGCGCAGGCGATCGCGGCGCTGGCGTTCGGGACGGAGAGCATCCCGAAGGTGGACAAGATCGTAGGGCCGGGGAACATCTATGTCGCCTTGGCGAAAAAGGCGGTGTTCGGCTATGTCAGCATTGACTCCATCGCGGGGCCGAGCGAGATCCTGGCACTTGCGGATGAGACGGCGGATCCCCGTTACGTGGCGGCGGACCTGCTCTCCCAGGCGGAACATGACGAGATGGCGAGCGCGATCCTGGTGACGACGAGCGAGGAGCTGGCCAGGCGGGTGTCGGAGGAGGCCGATCGGTTCACGGAGGGGCTTTCCCGGAAGGAGATCATAAAAAAATCGCTTGAGAATTACGGCTATATCCTGGTGGCGGAGACGATGGAGGACGCGATAGACGCGGTGAACGAGATCGCGTCGGAGCATCTGGAGATCCTGACGGCGGATCCCTTCGCGGTGATGACGAAGGTGAGAAACGCGGGGGCGATCTTTTTAGGGGAATACGCCAGCGAGCCGCTCGGCGATTATTTCGCGGGGCCGAACCATGTGCTTCCCACGAACGGGACGGCGAAATTTTTCTCGCCGCTTGGCGTGGACGACTTCATCAAGAAATCCAGCATCATTTCTTATTCCAGGGAGGCGCTGGAGCCGATTTACCAGGATATCGTGAAGTTTGCGGAATCGGAGCGCTTAACGGCGCACGCGAATTCCATAAAAGTAAGGTTTGAGGATTGAGCAGGGAGGGAGACGAGATGTCGGAGCGTATTGCGAAACAGCATCGGAAGACGAACGAGACGGACATTCAGCTCACGCTTAATTTGGACGGGAGCGGGACGGCCCGGACGGAGACGGGGATCGGTTTTTTCGACCATATGCTGCAGGGCTTCGCGCGCCATGGCTTTTTTGACTTGAACGTGCAGGCGGCGGGGGATCTGCTGGTGGACACCCACCATACGATCGAGGATACAGGGATCGTTTTGGGGAACGCCATACGGGCGGCGTTAAAGGACAAGCGGGGCATCAAGCGTTACGGGAGCTGCATCCTGCCGATGGACGAGACGCTCGCGCTGTGCGCGATCGATTTAAGCGGCAGGCCGTATTTCGCGTTTGACGGGGAATTTACGACGGAGCGCGTGGGATACATGGACACCGAGATGGTGCGGGAATTTTTCTACGCGGTCTCTTACAGCGCGGGGATGGACCTGCACATGAGGATTTTGTCCGGGGTCAACAACCACCATATGATCGAGGGGCTGTTCAAGGCGTTCGGCAGGGCGTTGGACGAGGCGACCCAGATCGACCCGCGGATCAAGGATATCATGTCAACGAAAGGCAGTTTGTAGGTGGAGCTATGGAACATAAGAATCTGATCGCCGTCATTTACTTAAAGGACGGCATGGCGGTAAACGGAAGGGACGGAAGCGGGTCCGCGGGGGACTTAAAGGACCTGGCGCGGCGTTACAACGACAGCGGCGTGGACAAGCTCTATGTGTTCGACGTCTCGGATACGGAGCAGGGGCGCGAGGCTGGCCTTGACGCGGTCAAGAGGCTGTGCCGCATCGTGGAGATCCCGATCTACGGCACGGGGAACATTGAGAGCATCCACGACATGGAGCGGCTCGTCCATGCCGGGTGCAAGGGCGTGATCTTAAACAGCGACGCGCACGACGCGCTGCAGCTCATGGAAGAGGGGGCGCGGCAGTTCGGCAGGGAAAAGATGCTCTTTTCCATCGAGAACGTCGATTTTATCTTCAAGCACAAGGCGAAAGTCGAGGAACACATCCATAAGCTGGTCGTTTTGGACGATTACATGGTAGGCTCGATGGACGACCTCACTCAGCTGCCGTGCAGCGTGATCGTCCAGGGCTACGACGAGGGCCGCTGGGTGGAGATCTTGAAAAAGGACTGGGTCACGGGCATCGGAGGCGACCATGTCAGCGCGGCCGCCGACGTTTCGGGCGTAAAGCAGGCGCTGGCGGCGGAGGGCATTGAGACGAAGAAGTTTGAGTCCGCGATGCAGTGGGAGGAATTTAAACTCAATTCGGACGGGCTGCTCCCGGTAGTCGTGCAGCATTACCAGACAGGGGAAGTCCTGATGATGGCATATATGGACGAGGAGGCGTTTCTGACGACGCTCTCGCTCGGCAAGATGGCATATTACAGCAGGAGCAGGAAGAAGCTCTGGATCAAGGGGGAGACGTCCGGCCATTACCAGTATGTGAAATCCCTGACGATCGACTGCGACAAGGACACGCTTTTGGCGAAAGTCTCCCAGGTGGGCGCGGCCTGCCATACCGGGAACCCCACCTGTTTTTTCCAGGAGCTGGTGCGGGAGGAGTACATCGGCAAGAACCCGTTAAAAGTGCTGGAGTCCATGTATGCCAGGATGAAGGAGAAAAAGGAGCGTTCCCTGGAGAAGAAGAACGCGGGCGGGCTTTTTGGGCATGGGCAGGACAAGATCCTGAAAAAACTGGGCGGGGACGCCGCCGAGCTTTTGCTTGCCGCGAAGAATCCCGACTTGGAAGAGGTGAAGGGCGAGATCTCCGATTTTCTGTACCATATGATAGCGCTGATGGTGGAAAAGGGGATCACCTGGGACGATATCGTGGAAGAATTGAACCAGCGTTAGTGAGACAGTAAGTGTTCAGCCTTCGGCTTCACAGTTACGGAATCCGGCTCATTTCAAATTTGCCTTCGGCAAAGAGCCGGATTCCCACTCGGCAAAATTTACACGTTCTTACGGACTTTGCAGCAAGTGCAAAGTCCTGGGCTGAACTGTTACGCGGGACATGCATTTTTTTGGAAGAGCCGTACTAAAATGTAGGGATCAGACGTTTTAGGAGGCGGATATGGCAAGGTGGTCGTTAGAGGAAGCGGCGCAGGGGCGTAAGGAGTATGTCAACCGGGTGCGGGAATCTTTTTCCCCGCCTGCGGGCGCGGGCGCGTATGGCGCGCCGGAGCCGGAAGCGGGACGGGAAGGGGAGGCGGAGGGCGCGTCGGGATTCTGGACGCGCGCATTGATCGCCGCGCTGCTCTTTGCCGCGTTTGTGTACTGCGACCGGGAGAAGGTCGCGTTTTGGTCGTACGGGAGCGAGGCGGTCGTTTCCCAGATCGAGTGGGAGATGCTGCCCACGGAGGAGATCCGGGACATGATCCGGATCGAGGGGAACGGGGCGTCAGAAGGAAAGGAAAAGGCAGAGGATAAGACAGATGAAAGATTTAGATAAGATACGGGATGAGATCGACGGGATAGACAGCCGCCTGCTCGCGCTGTACGAGGAGCGGATGCGGCTCGCGAGCGAGGTCGCGGAATATAAGATTTCCGTCGGGAAGCCCGTGTTGGACAAGGAACGCGAGAGGAAGAAGCTGGAAAAGCTGGCGGAGCTGGTGCAGTCGGAGGAGAACCGCTATGGCGTCGGGGAGCTGTTCGAGCAGATCATGGCGATGAGCCGGAAACGCCAGTACCAGTTGATGAATCAGCATGGGCAGGGGCAGGATCTTGGCTTCGCCCAGGTGGACAGGCTGCCGTTTCGCACGCGCAGAATCGTCTACCAGGGGACGGAGGGCGCGTACAGCCAGCTTGCGATGAAGGCGTATTTCGGGGAAGGGACGGAAGGGTTTCATGTGGAGACGTGGCGTGACGCCATGGAGCGCATCAAGAGCGGGGAGGCGGATTACGCCGTATTGCCGATCGAAAATTCTTCCGCCGGGATCGTCGGCGAGAATTTTGATCTGCTCGTGGAATACGACAACTGCATTGTGGCGGAGCAGACGATCAAGATCGAGCATGCCCTGTTAGGGCTTCCCGGGACGGACTTATCCGAGATCTCCTGCGTGTATTCCCATCCGCAGGCGCTGATGCAGAGCGTGGATTTTTTGGATCGGCACAAGGAATGGGAGCGCGTCGGCATGAAGAACACCGCGGTCGCGGCGAAGAAGGTCTTAGAGGACGGCAAGCGGGAGCAGGCGGCGATCGCGAGCGAGGTGACGGCGGATATCTACGGGCTTGAGATCCTGGCCCGCAACATCAATTACAGCGAGGACAACAGCACGCGGTTCATCATCGTCGCCGGGCAGAAGATCTGCCTGCGGCAGGCGGGCAAGGTAAGCATCTGTTTCGAGGCGGCGCATGAGAGCGGCTCTTTGTACCGGATGCTTTCCCATTTTATGTTTAACCACCTCAACATGGTGAAGATCGAGTCGCGCCCGATCAAGGACAAGAGCTTTGAGTACCGCTTTTTTGTGGACTTGGAGGGAAATTTGTCGGACGGCGCGGTGCAGAACGCGTTGAAAGGGCTTTCGGAAGAGGCTCTTTCGATGAAGGTCCTGGGCAATTACTAGCGCAAGGCCGTGCGGAAAAAGACGGAAGGGGAAGATGTCAATGGAAAGGCTTGTGTTATACAAAGGATTTGAGAAAGATAAGGTGTTTTGGGGCGTCATGGGGATGGTCTTTCAGGTGAAGCAGAAGGACGACGATGGGAACATAGACTGGATCGGCGGCGAGGCGCGCTGGCGGGAGAGCTTTTGCAATTGCGTCCATGAGCTGGTGGAGCGGTCGGTGGATCACGGGTTTGAGGGGAACTTGTGGCAGGCGTACCTGACGTTCCTCCTGGTGAGCCATGAGAACGCGTACAGCAAGGCCTGCGAGCGCAGGGGGGCTGTCGCGGGCAGCGTCAACGAGCTGGCCCGTTCGGATTTTTCCTTTTTTCTGGAGCTGTTCCGGTTCGATTTCGGGGAGATGGCAAGGATACTCGGCGTTCCGCATCTTGGAGTGGTGATGGATTACCAGGGGGACGGCGGGAGCGGCGGGACGTTCAGCCACAGGATCCGCGACAGCATCTGCGAGCTGAGCGTCCGGCTTGGCAAGGCTGAGGACGCCGAGGGCTTCCAGCGGGAGATCACGGAGTTTTACCGGGAATTTGGCGTGGGGGACATCGGGCTTCACAAGGCGTTCCGCGTGGAGCGCAAGGGAAAACGGGTGCGGATCGTCCCGATCTCCAAGATCGCCCATGTGCATCTGGACGATCTGGTCGGATACGAGGACGCGAAGCGGAAGCTTGTCGAGAACACGGAGGCTTTCGTGAAAGGGCGGCAGGCGAATAACTGCCTGCTGTTCGGGGACGCCGGGACGGGCAAGTCCACGAGCATAAAGGCCATCATCAACCAGTATTACGGGCAGGGGCTTCGGATGATCGAGCTGTATAAGCACCAGTTCAAGGCCTTAAACGACGTCATCGCGCAGGTCAAGAACCGGAATTACCGTTTCATCATCTATATGGACGACCTCTCCTTTGAGGAATTTGAGATCGAATACAAGTACTTAAAGGCCGTGATGGAAGGCGGGCTGGAGCGCAAGCCGGACAATGTCCTGATCTACGCGACGTCCAACCGCCGCCATCTCGTCCGGGAGAAATTCAGCGATAAGCAGGAGACGGACGACGAGCTGCACACCAGGGATACCGTCCAGGAGAAGCTCTCGCTCGCCTCGCGGTTCGGGGCGTCCATTTATTTTGGCGCGCCGGATAAAAAGGAATACGAGGCGATCGTGCGGGGCCTGGCAAAACGGAACGGGATCCGGATGGACGAGGACGCGCTGCTCTTGGCGGCGGAGCGTTGGGAACTTGGCCACGGAGGGCGTTCCGGGCGGACGGCGCAGCAGTTTGTCAACGATCTGCTGGGGAAGGAGCAGGCATGAAGATTACGACATTCGCGACAATTTATATCGGCTCTTACGAAGTGGGGCTGAAGGTGTTCGAGATTTCCGAAAGCCGGAAGATACGTCCGGTGGATTATGTGCGCAGCCATGTGGGCCTTGGGAAGGACGCGTACAGCAAGGGCGTCATCGGCTACGAGCTGGTGGAGGATCTTTGCGAGGCGCTGCGGGAGTTCCGCACGATCATGGACGGCTACAAGGTAGACGCGTATAAGGCGTACGCGGGGAACGCCATCCGTTCCGTTGGCAACGGGGCGTTTATCCTGGATCAGATCCGCATCCGGACCAAGATCGACGTGACGGTGCTTAGCAATTCCGAGCAGCGTTTCCTGGGATACCAGGCTTTGGCGGCGTTTTCTGAATTTAACAAGATGATCCAAAAGGGCGCGGCCGTTTTGGACGTCGGGGGCGGCAGTATGCAGATCACGCTGTTCCGCGAGGGAAAGGCGGTCACGACGCAGCATATCGAGGTCGGCATCATGCGGATCCGGGAAAAGCTCTCGCAGATCGAGAACCTCGCCTCCCACTACGAAACGCAGATCCAGGAGCTGATCGACAAGGAGCTGGAGATCTTCAAGCGGCTGTACCTGCCGAAGGATAATATCAAGTACGTCATCGCCATGGGCGATTACATCGGCGAGATGGTGAAGGGATTTTCCAAAAAAGAGGGGAACGGCCCGATCGAGACGGAGCGTTTCTTGAAGCTGTTAAAGAAATGGAGCAAGAAATCCCCGGAGGAGATCGCGCTGGAATTGAACCTCACAAACGAGCATGACACGCTCATCATGCCGTCCGTCGTGCTGTACAAGCGATTGGCGGAGGAGCTGAACGCCCGCTATATCTGGGTGCCGGGTGTGAGCATCAACGACGGGATCGCCTGCGATTATGCGGAGAAGCATAACCTGGTGTCCTTTAAACATGATTTTTCCGAAGACATCCTGGCGGCGGCGAGAAGCCTCGCCGAGCGTTACCAGGGCTTTTCCGCGCATACCGAGGCGGTTCTTTCCATCAGCACGACGATCTTTGATGCCATGAAGAAGGTGCATGGGATGGGCGGGCGCGAGCGGCTGCTCTTGCAGCTTGCGGCCATTTTGCATGATTGCGGCCGCTACATCAGCCTGGTCAACCAGGCGGAATGCTCTTACCAGATCATCAAGGCGTCCGAGATCATCGGCGTGACGCAGACGGAGCGGGAGATCGTTGCGAATACTGTAAAATACAATTCACGTGCGGCATTGCCGGACAGCGGGGACATCAGCGGCCTTGACGGCGACAGCAGCATGACGGTCGCGAAGCTGACGGCGATCTTAAAGATCGCGAACGCGATGGACAGGAGCCATAAGCAGAAATTCAAGAGCGTAAAAGCGTCGCTCCGGGAAAGGGAGCTTTTGATCACGGTAGAGTCGGTGGAGAGCATCGTGTTGGAAAAAGGGCTGTTTTCCGCCTATGCGGATTCCTTTGAGGAGGTTTTCTGCGTGAACCCGAAGATCCGGGAAAAGAGAGTGTTATGAGAAATGGGTAACAGTTCAGCCCAGGACTTTGCACTTGCTGCAAAGTCCGTAAGGCTGAACTGTTACGGAAGGGCCTGTAAAAGGAGGAGAAGGAATGGAGAAAGAGTTTCTGAAGCCGGAATATTACGAGAACCGGGAAATAAGCTGGCTGAAATTTAACCACAGGGTATTGAATGAGGCGAGGGACAAGAACATCCCGCTGCTGGAACGCTTAAAGTTCATAAGCATCACGTCCTCGAATCTGGATGAGTTCTTCATGGTGCGCGTCGCCTCCTTAAAGGACATGGTGCACGCGGGCTACAAGAAGACGGATATCGCCGGGATGACGGCGAAAGAGCAGCTTGAGGCGATCAACAAGGACACGCGCGCGCTGGTGGATATGCAGTATTCCACGTTCAACCGCTCCCTGACCCCGATGCTCCGAAGCCACGGGATCGAGATCTTAAGCGCGTACGAGGATCTGACACAGGAGCAGGCGGAATACGTGGACCGTTATTTCCGGGAGACGGTCTACCCGGTGCTTACGCCGATGGCGGTGGACGCGTCGCGGCCGTTCCCGCTGATCCGGAACAAGTCGTTAAACATCGCCGCGCTCCTGAACAAGAAGGATCAGAAAAAAGGGGAGCTGGAATTTGCCACGGTGCAGGTGCCTTCCGTGCTTTCGCGGATCGTGCAGATCCCGTCCGGGAAGGAAGGGCAGAAGACGTTCATCCTGCTGGAGCAGGTCATCGAGCGCAACATCCAGCGCCTGTTCTTGAATTACCATGTGATCTGCGCCTGCCCGTACCGGATCATGCGGAACGCGGATCTGACGATCGACGAGGACGAGGCGGAGGATCTGCTGCAGGAGATCCAAAAGCAGCTCAAGAAGCGCCAATGGGGGGAGGCCATCCGCCTGGAGGTGGAGGACAAGATCGACAAGCGGCTGCTGAAGATCTTAGAGGAGGAGCTGCATATCGCGCAGGAAGACATTTTTAAGATCAACGGGCCGATCGACTTGACATTCCTGATGAAAATGTACGGCATCGAGGGCGGGGACGATCTGCGCTACCAGCCGTACACGCCGCAGCCTGTGCCGGAGATCCCGCACGGGGAGGATATTTTCGCGGCCATCCGCAAAGGGGATATCCTGCTGCACCATCCGTACCAGACGTTCGATCCGGTGGTGGATTTCATCCGCCAGGCGTCTGTGGACCCGGACGTGCTTGCCATCAAGCAGACCCTTTACCGCGTCAGCGGCAATTCCCCGATCATCGCGTCGCTGGCGCAGGCGGCGGAGAATGGGAAGCAGGTGTCCGTTTTAGTCGAGCTGAAAGCGCGCTTTGACGAGGAGAACAACATCGTATGGGCGCAGAAATTGGAGAAGGCGGGCTGCCATGTGATCTACGGGCTGGTCGGGCTGAAGACCCACAGCAAGATCGCGCTCGTGGTGCGCAGGGAAGAAGACGGCATCCGGCGGTACGTGCATCTTGGGACGGGCAATTATAACGACTCCACGGCGAAGCTCTATACGGATATCGGGATGTTCACTTGCTCCGAGGCGATCGGGGAGGACGCGACGGCTGTGTTCAATATGCTTTCCGGCTATTCCGAGCCGCTTTCCTGGAACAAGCTGGTCGTGGCCCCGATCTGGCTGCGCAAGCGTTTCTTGAAGCTGATCAAGCGGGAGACGGAACACGCGAAGGCCGGGAAGGAAGCATTCATCAAGGCGAAGATGAACTCCCTGTGCGACCAGGAGATCATCGCGGCGTTATACGGGGCCTCGGCGGCAGGCGTGAAGATCGACCTTGTCGTGCGCGGGATCTGCTGCCTGCGGGTCGGGATCCCGGGGGTCAGCGAGAACATATCCGTGCGCTCCATCGTCGGGAATTTCCTGGAACACAGCCGGATCTTCTGGTTCCACAACGACGGCGAGGAAGAGATCTACATGGGGAGCGCGGACTGGATGCCCAGGAATCTGGACCGCAGGGTCGAGATCATTTTCCCGGTGGAGAACGAGGCGCTGATGGACGAGGTGCGCCATATCCTGGAGACGCAGCTTTCGGATAATACGAAGGCGAATATCCTGCAGCCGGACGGGAACTACGAAAAGATCGACAAGCGGGGGAAAAAGCTGATCAATTCGCAGGAGAGCTTCTGCCGGGAGGCGAAAGCGAAGGTCCCGAAAAAGGACGCGTATCAGGAACGCGTATTCATCCCGGCGGAGCCTATCACATAAAAGAGGCGGCAAAAGAGCCGCGCACGGCGGATCTTGCCTACAAAGGAGAAGGAAGCAGCTTGGCTCAGGATTTTCTGCTTGCCGCAAAGGAGCAGGGATAGTTTTTGACAGATATCAAAGCAGAACAGCTTAGCCCAGGATTTTGCGCTCGTCGCAAAGTCCGGAAGGATACGGGAATTTTGCCGGGAGGGAATCCGTCCCGCCGAAGGCGGCCTGGAATGGGAGGATTCCGTAACGGGGAAGAACGTTGGGCTGTTATGAAAAAATACGGGGAAAAGGAGGAAGGCGATGGACAGCAAGATATTATTTACAGACCTTGACCAGACGTTATTGAACAACGATAAGAGCATTTCGCAGGAAAATCTGGAAGCGATCACGAAGATGCTGGAGCGCGGGCATTATTTCATCCTTGTGACAGGGCGTCCGATCGCGACCGGGAAGATCGTGGTGAAAGAGCTTGGGATGACGAAGCCCGGCTGCTATATGGTCGCGTTCAATGGAGCCGTCATTTACGACTGCGCGGCCGACCGCATCCTGGCGGAGCGCACGATGCCGATGGAAGTCATGCGGGAGATCATCGACGAGGCGCATAAGGCGGGCATTTACGTGCAGACGTACCAGAAGGACACCATCCTGGCGGAAAATTACAGCCGGGAGCTGGATTTTTACTTGAATAACGCGAGGATGCGCTACCGCATTGTCCCGGATCTGTATACCAGCCTGGAAAAAGAGCCGTACAAGGCGATCCTGATCGAGCTGGAGGATCAGGAGAAGCTGCTGCGATTCCAGAGGGAGCATATGCACCTGGAGGAAAAGAGCAATTCGTTCTTTTCCTGCAACCAGTTTTTGGAATATTGCCCGGCGAATACGGACAAGGGGAGCGGAGTGCATTACATCAGCTATTTTTTGAACGTCCCGATGGAGAATACCATCGCGGTGGGGGACGAGCGCAACGACATCGCCATGATCCGCGCCGCGCATATCGGCGTGGCGGTGCAGAACGCCCATCCGGACTTAAAGGAGGTGGCGGAATACGTCACGGAGCATGATAATGAGCATGGGGCGATCGCGGAAGTCATCGAGCGGTTCATCCTGTAAGCTGTAAGGGGGACGCCAAGCGGCGTCCCCTTAGCGCGCAGGGCGAGGAGATAGGGCTTTATGCCGAGGACGGGGAGGGAAACCGCTGCGCGGCGTCCCTTAGCGCGCAGGGCGAGGAGATAGGGCTTTATGATGAGGACGGGGAGGGAAACCGCTGCGCGGCGTCCCTTAGCGCGCAGGGCGAGGAGATAGGGCTTTCTGCCGAGAACGGGGAGGGGATGCCGCCTCGATAGGCGGTGGGCCACAAGCTCGTATCCGTGTTGGGGACAATCCCACATCAGATCAACGTTCCGCGGGGGACGTGCCGATGGCACACGTTTGGCGCCGATCAAAAGTTATTGATAGCGAACGGGTAACAAAGTTGTTTGAGTCATGTCAGCGGCACACGTTTGGCGCTGATCAAAAGACTTGCAGGCGAGCCTTGAGGCCCGCTAAGACCGCGTCGGGGACGGCGAGGTTCCCGCGCCCTGTCCCGAGCCGGATGTCGGGCTTGTTCGCGCCGTGAAAGTCGGAGCCGCCGCTGACCAAAAGGCCAAGCTCTCCGGCAAGGTCTTTTAAGAACGCCGCGTCTTTTGGCGTATTTAAGGGATAGATGGCTTCCAGCCCGTCCAATCCAGCTTCCGCCAGTTCGCGGGCAAAACGGCGGAGGGCTTCCGGTTCCATGCGGCATAAGACCGGATGCGCGAAGAAGGCAAGACCCCCGGCGAGATGGATGAGGCGGATCGCGTCAAAAGGCGTGATCTTCTCGCGCGGGACATAGCAGCGGCAGCCTTCGCCTAAGTATTCCCGGAAGACCGTTTCCCGGTCTTTCACGAATCCATGCTCCACGAGGTAGCGCGCGAAATGCGCGCGCGTGATCACGCTGCCGGGGTATTCTTTGGAAAGGGCCTCCATGGAAATGCCGAACCCCTCCTTTTGGAGGAGGGCGGCCATTTTTTCGTTCCGCGCGTCCCGCCGCCTGATAAAGACGTTTAGCTGCGTAAGGAACGCCGGGTCAGATTCCTGGATGTAATAGCCCAGGATATGGATTTCCCGGCCCAAATGGCCCGTTGAGAATTCGATGCCTGGGACGAATTCCAAATGGAGCTTTTTTGCGGCGGCGCGGGCTTTTGGCAGGCCGCCCACCGTGTCGTGATCCGTGAGCGCGATGGCCGACAGCCCGGATTCTTTCGCGAGGGCCATCAGCTCTTCCGGCGTGAGCGTGCCGTCAGATTCCGTGGAATGCGTATGTAAGTCGATCATGGCGTTTCATCCTTCCTTTTTTCAATTTATGGGAAACGGGAAAATGAGTTCCATTTTGCCCGTTTCCTGTGTCTGTAGACAGTTTATCACAAAGCGGGGCGGTTGTATATGGGGTTTTCAGAGGGGGTTGGCAGTTCCCTCTCTATCTCTATATATCTCTCTATTTCTTTATCATATTTCTTTATCTGCATCCCGGTCAGAAAAAAACACTTGACTTGTCGGGGAAAACATGGTAAAGTATCAACATTGTAAGAAAAACAAGTAGGGTATCCACTCTCACCTTAGCATGATTGCGTGACTAATGGTTCATAGATCCAAAGATACGGCGGCGCGTTGGCGCGGCTGGTGGGTTTTGAATGTAAAGTGGATAGTCTGCCTATCCACTTTTGTTATATTAATTTTTGGAGGTGTACGACCATTAGCGAGTTAATGATTAATGAACAGATCAAAGATAAAGAAGTTCGTCTGATCGGCGAGGACGGAGGGCAGCTTGGCATCATGCCGACCCGCGAGGCTATGCGCCTTGCGCAGGAAGCGGAGCTTGACCTTGTGAAGATCGCCCCTACTGCGAAGCCGCCTGTGTGCAAGATCATAGATTACGGGAAGTATCGGTATGAGCTTGTCCGAAAGGAGCGGGAGGCCAAGAAGAAGCAGAGGACAGTGGAGGTCAAGGAGATCCGCCTGTCGCCAAACATTGACACCAATGATTTGAACACAAAAATTAATGCAGCAAAAAAGTTTATATCAAAGGGCAATAAGGTAAAGGTGACGTTGCGTTTCCGAGGCAGGGAGATGGCACATATGCAAAAGAGCAGGCATATCCTGGACGATTTTGCGGAGAGCCTCTCAGAGATCGCCACCGTGGAGAAGGCAGCAAAGCTGGAAGGGCGCAGCCTGAGCATTGTGCTAACAGAGAAGAAATAGGATCTGAGTTTAAGGAGGAACAGGAAAATGCCAAAAATGAAAACAAGCAGAGCCGCAGCAAAGCGTTTTAGGAAGACAGGGACGGGAAAGCTAAGGAGGAATAAAGCTTACAAGAGCCATATCCTGACAAAGAAGACGACGAAGAGGAAGAGGAATCTTCGGAAGCCGGCGATCACGGACAAGACCAACGTCAAGAATATGAAGAAGATTTTACCGTATCTGTAAGAAGTAAGAGAAGGAGGAATAGATCATGGCAAGGATTAAAGGCGGTATGAACGCTAAGAAAAAGCATAAAAGAGTATTGAAGCTGGCGAAGGGTTACAGGGGCGCGCGCTCGAAGCAGTACAGGATTGCGAAACAGGCGGTCATGCGCGCGCTGGCAAGCTCTTATGCGGGCAGGAAAGAGAGAAAACGGCAGTTCCGCCGCTTGTGGATCGCGCGGATCAACGCGGCCGCGAGGATGAACGGGATCTCTTACAGCCAGTTCATGTACGGGCTGAAGCTGGCGGGCGTGGAAGTGAACCGCAAGATGCTGGCCGACATGGCGGTGAACGACAGCGAAGGGTTCGCGACGCTGGCGGAGCTGGCGAAGAGCAAGGTCGCATAACAGCCTGAAAACGGGCTTGCGCGGAACGCCTGCCGTTGCCGTCCTGGCGCGGCGGGCGCGTCTTTTGCGCTGCGATAGGGAAGCCGAAGGCAAACTTTCAATGAGCCGGATTCCGTAACTGGGAGGCCGAAGGCTGAACAGTTACAAATTTCCGTAAGATTCCCGAAAAAAGTTCTTGACTTTCTGGAACGGAGCGTGTATAATAGCTGTTGTTGAGTTTTGAAACGATAGAAGATATCAATTTACAATGCGGCTCGTTGGTCAAGCGGTTAAGACGCCGCCCTCTCACGGCGGAAACAGGGGTTCGATTCCCCTACGAGCTGTTTTTGGAACCTTGGAAGCCTTTTCGGAAGGCTGTCCAGGGTTTTTTCCGTATGGGGCTTCGTTTTTATACGTGAGGTTCATATACGTGAGGTTTTTTAAATTTTTCTGGTATTTTGCCGCGCTTTCTGGTAAAATAGAAATAATTATTATATGTGGAAAAGGAGTGTCATTTATGGGAGAGTCAATGGAAGATTACAAGAATGAGCTGGAGGCGTCTTTCCGGAAGATCAACGAGGGCGATATCATTTCCGGGACGGTCATCGCCGTGGAAGAGGAGGAAGTGACGCTGGACTTGAAGTATTACGCGCAGGGGATCATCAAAGCGGCGGACTTGAGCAACGATCCGAATTTCCAGGTGATGGAGGAAGTGCATCCGGGCGACGTGATCGAGGCCACGGTCGTGAAGACGGACGACGGGGAGGGCAATATCCTCTTGTCCAGGAAGGCGGCGGACGACGTGCTTGCCTGGGGAAAGCTGCATACATATCTGGAAGAGGGGACGGCCCTTTCGGTGAAGATAGCCGGGATCGTCCCAAGCGGCGTCGTCGCTTATGTGGAGGGTGTCCGGGGGTTCATCCCGGCTTCCCAGTTGTCGCTTTCCTATGTGGAGGCGACCGAAGAGTGGCTTGGCCGGGAAGTGGAAGTGCGGGTGATCACCGTAGACGAGTCCAAGAAAAAATTAGTGCTTTCCGCGAAGGTGATCCTGCGTGAGAAACAGCAGGAAGAGCGCGACCGCAAGATCGCCATGATGGCGCCGGGCAGCGTTATGGAAGGCACGGTGGAATCCCTGATGCCGTACGGGGCTTTTGTGGATCTGGGAGACGGGGTGAGCGGGCTGGTCCATATTTCCCAGATTTCCCGCAGGCGGATCGGGACTCCGTCCGAAGTCCTTAAAGTAGGGCAGAAGGTAAAAGTGAAAGTGCTGAATACGAATAATAACAAGGTGAGCCTGAGCATGAAGGCTTTGGAAGAAGAGATGGCGGACGTGGACAGGCCGGAACGTGTGGAAGAATATGTGTCCCATGAGAACGCGTCCACGAGCCTGGGCGACTTGTTGGCGAAGATAAAGCTTTAACGCGAAAAAATGCGCAGATGCCGAGCGCAGGGCGTTTCGGGGCCTGACGCGGGGAAATGCGCAGATGCCGAGCGCAGGGCGTTTGGGGCCTGACGCGGGGAAATGCGCGGCTGCCGAGCGCAGGGCGTTTGGGGCCTGACGCGGGAAAATGCGCGGCTGCCGAGCGCAGGGCGTTTCGGGGCCTGACGCGGGGAAATGCGCGGCTAAGCGGAGCCGCTTTCGGGCGGCTTGCGGGGATGTTGTTGGCGGGAATGCACAAAAAGGAGCTGATCATTCATGAAGGTAAATGCAATTCAGGGGACAGGCGGCGCGGGCGCGCAGGCGGGAGCCGCTTCCGTGGGGCAGGGGGAAGATTTCGCTTCCTATATGCCGGCGACGGCGTCCTTAGAGGAGATCTTTGAGGAGGCGTCTCGTACATATCATGTGCCGAAGGACCTGATCAAGGCGATCGCGAAGGCGGAATCCGATTTCGACCCCAACGCGACTTCCGGGGCGGGCGCGCAGGGCGTCATGCAGCTAATGCCCGCGACCGCGCGGGAGCTGGGCGTTACGGACGCTTACGACCCGTACCAGAATATCATGGGCGGGACGAAGTACATTAGCCAGATGCTGGAAAAATATGAAGGGAACGTGTCGCTCGCGCTTGCCGCTTACAATGCGGGGAGCGGCAATGTGGCGAAATACGGCGGCATCCCGCCGTTTAAGGAGACGCAGAATTACGTCGCGAAGATCTTGGGATTTTTGGATCAGGGCGTGGAAGTCCCGAACGCGTCTTATGCGGTAAGCGGCGGCGCAAAAGGCGGGGACGCAACGGACGGGAACGCCCAGCCGGGCGCGAGCATGGTGGCGGCCTCCGTGCAGGAAGCGCGGGACAATTATTACCAGGGGATTCTGGACCAGCTTTTCTCCTATGAGGAATATCTGCATTTTATCGACATCTATACGAAGATCCAGGAAGCGCAGCAGGAGCAGCAGGAAAAGGAAGAGGAGCAGCAGAAGGAAGATTCGGAGCCTTACCAGGCCTACCGGGACATCAAGTACAGCCCGGCGGTCATCAACCTGTTGTAAGAGGCGCGATATTTGGGGCATGGAAGATGGAAAAGATCAGGATCAAATATTTTTCACAGGAGATCGACAGGCTCGCGTACATAGACGGGAAGTCCGACTGGATCGACCTGCGGGCGAGCGAGACGGTAGAGCTGAAGGCGGGCGAATTTAAGCTGATCCCCCTGGGGGTGGCGATGGAGCTGCCGCCGGGGTATGAGGCGCATGTCGTCCCGCGCAGCTCGACGTTTAAGACTTACGGCATCCTGCAGACGAATAGCTGCGGCATTATTGACGGGAGCTATTGCGGGGACGAGGATATGTGGCGGATGCCGGCCTATGCCACGCGGGACACGGTGATCCATAAGAATGACAGGATCTGCCAGTTCCGGATCGTGGCGAACCAGCCCGCGGTCGTGTTTGAGGAGACGGACTCTTTGGGGAATGAGAACCGAGGGGGCTTTGGAAGCACGGGGATCTCGTGAATGCGGGATTCGGCATCCTGCACAAAGAATAAGGGAAAATCCGTCAATATGACGAAAAAACGGAAAAATTGCGTCGTTTTCCGTCAGATCGCACGGGAAACGGCATTTTTTTTGTGCATCCGGCGGGTAGGAACCGCGCGGAAAATTTGATAAGATAAAGAAATGAAAAGAAAGGCATGGCGCGAGCCGGGTGAAAAGACGAGAGAGCTGGAAAGAAAGGCATAGCGCGCTCCGGGCGAAAAGGCGAAAGCGCCGGAAAGAAAGGCATAGCGTGCCGGAAAGACGCGGGAGCAAGATCGCGGGAAGGATGGGAAGATGGCGAGTTTATCTTTGAGGAACATTTGCAAGAAGTACCCGAACGGGTTTGAGGCGGTGAAGGATTTCAGCCTTGAGATCGAGGATCAGGAGTTTATCATTTTCGTCGGGCCGTCCGGATGCGGGAAATCCACGACCTTGCGCATGATCGCGGGTTTGGAGGAGATCACGTCCGGGGAGCTTGCGATCGACGGAAAAGTCGTGAACGATGTGGAGCCGAAGGACAGGGATATCGCGATGGTATTCCAGAATTACGCGCTGTATCCGCATATGACGGTATTTGACAACATGGCGTTCGGGCTGAAGCTGCGGAAAGTCCCGAAGGCGGAGATCAAAAAAAAGGTGGAAGAGGCCGCGAAGATCTTAGGGATTGAGGATCTGCTGGACCGCAAGCCGAAGGCCCTTTCCGGCGGGCAGCGGCAGCGCGTGGCGATGGGTCAGGCGATCGTCCGCGAGCCGAAGGTGTTTTTGATGGACGAGCCGCTCTCCAACCTGGACGCGAAGCTGCGCGTGCAGATGCGTTCCGAGATCGCTTCTTTGCATCAGAGGCTGGGGGCGACTATCATCTATGTGACGCACGACCAGGTGGAGGCCATGACGCTGGGGACGCGGATCGTCGTGCTAAAGGACGGCGTGATCCAGCAGGTGGATTCCCCGCAGAAGCTCTACCGCGAGCCGGACAATCTGTTCGTGGCCGGGTTTATCGGCTCTCCGCAGATGAATTTCCTGGATGCGTCGTGCGTCGTGGAGGGCGGCAGGGTTTTCTTGAAGTTTGCGGAGAACACGATCGCATTGCCGCCGGAGAAAGGCGAGAAGCTCATCGCGGGCGGATACGGGGGCAAGACGGTCGTGCTTGGCGTCCGGCCGGAAGACGTTGACGACGCCCCAGGGGCTTTAGAAGAGCATAAAGAGGGCGTTTTTTGCGCGAAAGTGACCGGGTATGAGCTGCTCGGCTCGGAAGCGCTGCTGTATTACACAGTCGGCGGCACGGGCATGACGGCGAAGGTGGACGCTTCCACATCCGCGCGCACGGGGGATTCCGTCCGCCTGGCATTGGAAGTCGGGAAGATCCACATTTTTGACAAGGAGACAGGGTTGGCAGTCGCCCACTGATAGGCGCGCACGGGGGATTCCATCCGCCTGGCATTGGAAGTCGGGAAGATCCATGTTTTTGACAAGGAGACAGGGTTGGCGGTCGCCCGCTGATAGGCGCACGGGCGTTTGGCGAAGGCAGCGGGAAGGCTGCGACAGGGGAAGAGATATGTTGTCAGATTGGAAATTACAGGAGATGCTGGAAGAGATTGAGGAGATTTCCGGGGTCGGCATGGGGATCTGCAATGGCAGGGGAGAGCTTTTGGCCGCCGTCTTCACGCCGGGAGAGGAGATCCGGGAGGCGGTCTTGCAATTTATCGGCTCCATGGCGGAGAGCCAGAAGATGCTGGGCTGCCATTTTTTTAAGATCTTTCTGGACGGGGAGCTGGAATATGTCCTGCTGGCGCAGGCGGACGGCGCGGAGGCCTATCTGGCCGGGCGGATGGCGGCCTGCCAGATCCGCGGCGTGGCGGGCGCGTGTCGGGAGCGGCTCGATGAGGGCGCCTTTTTGCGGGACGCGCTGTTGGGCAGCCTGCCGGAGGCGGATCTGCTCTGCCGGGCGAAACGGCTGCACATCGGGAACGCGCAGCGCGTGGTGTTCGTGATCGAGGCGGCCGGGGGATTGGATGAGATCGCGATGGAGACGGTGCGGATGATGTTTGCCGCGGACAGCCGGGATCTCGTGACGGAGCTGGACGGGACGACGGCGGCCCTGGCCAAGGACGTCGGCCGGATGAAGGACGGGCGGGAATTGGCGGAGCTTGCGGAAATGATCGTGGACACGCTGCGGGCGGAGGCGCTGGTGAACGCGCGCGTGGGCTATGGCGGCCGCGCAAAATCCCTGCGGGAGCTTTCGCGTTCCTACGAGGAGGCACGGACGGCCCTGGAAGTGGGCGGCGTCTTTTACGCGGGGCGCAGCGCAGTCTCTTATGGGGAATTGGGTCCGGCCGGCCTTTGCGAGATATTTTTAAGAGAAGTGTTTGGGGAGAACGTGCCGGAACGCTTTGACGAGGAGACGGCCGTCACCATCCGGACGTTTTTCGCGAATAACTTGAATATCTCAGAGACGGCGCGGCAGCTCTACGTCCATCGGAATACGCTGGTGTACCGCTTAGAGCGGATCGAGCGGGAGCTGGGGCTGGATATCCGGAAATTTGAGGACGCGATGCTCTTTCAGATCGCGTGGATGGTGATCGCCCACCTGGAACGCCAGAAGGCCCCTATAAGAAAACCGCAGGAAAAGCCGATATAAAGGATAAGGGAAAGAACGCCTGCGGGCGGGAAAGAAGGAGGAAGACGGCCATGAAGATCAACGCGGCGGAGCAGGAGCTGGGAGTCGGCGCCAATTACGGGCAGAGCCGGGCCCAAAGCGCGGAAGGGGAAGAAAAACAGAGAAAGAAGGACGGGAAGAGCATAAAGGCGTCGGAGCTGAACCTGCCGAAGGATCCCATTGAGGAGAAAAAGAAAAAGGCACAGCGGGACGCGATGGATTTTATTAAGAAGCAGTTCGCATCGGATTCTGCCGTGGACGAGATGATGGAGGAATGCCGGGAGTGGATCGCGAGCGGGAAAGAGGACGCGCAGGCGGCCTCGAAGGAGCTGCAGGCAATCGCGGAGCAAAAAGAGCAGCTCAAGGAAGCGTATCCGGATCAGTCGGACGAGACATACAAGGAGATGGCGAAGGATTTGGCCGACCGCGAGAGCCATTGGAGGGAGGAGCTGCAGAACGCGCAGGCAGCCGTTACAGGCTCGACCAAGGCGATCCGCTCCATGAAGCAGGCGGTTTTAGGGAAGCTTTACGACATGGGCGACGCGGAGGACGCGAAGGAGAAGGAGCTGGAAGCCGCAAGCAAGGAAGTCGTCGGGATGCTGCTGAAAGAGGCGACAGACCATGTGGACGAGAAGCTCGACGAGGCCGTGGAAAAAGCCGGGGAGGCGCAGGAGAAAAAGCAGGAGAAGGAAGAAGAGCTGGAGGAAGCGCAGGCGGAGCGAAAGAAGCAGGAGCAGGAAGCGAAGGAGCAGCTTGAGCAAAAGAGAGCGCAGGGAGCGAGGGCGCAGGGGCCGGAATTGCCGGACATGGAAAGCCTGCTGGATAAGCAGCCTGCGATCGTGCAGAACATGAAAGAGATCTTGGAGGAGCAAAAGCTGCTGGAAGAGGAGATCAAAGGGATCGTCGTGGATCTGAACCTCTGACGCGCCAGGAAGGCCGGGGACGGCGAAGGCGCGGGAAATTTGGGCGGGAACGCCGGATGGATGGGAAAGAGAATGGGAAAAAGAAAGAGATGGGCCGCGCTGTGCCTGGCATTTGTGTTGTTGGCAGCAGGATGCGGCTCCGCGTCCCGGCAGGCCGATCCAGGCCGAAATGCCGGGGCTGAAAGCGAGATTGAGGATTCTGGAAACGGCGCGATAGCCGGGATTGAAAGTGAGAACGAAGATCCGGGAAGCGGGCCGGAAGCTGGGATTGGAGATTCCGAAAGCGGGGCGAAAGCAGGGAACGAAGATTCGGGAAGCGGGCCGGAAGCTGGGATTGGAGATTCCGGAAGCGGATCGGAAGGGGATTCCGAAAGCGAGACGGAAGAAGATCCGGGAAGCGGATCGAAGCCCGGAGCTGGAAGCGACACGGAAGATTCGGGAAGCGGCGCGTCTACTTTGGAAGTCCACTACATTGACGTGGGACAGGGGGACGCCACGCTGATCCGCCAGGGCAGCCACGCCATGCTCATTGACGCCGGGGATAATGACAAGGGGACGGCAGTTCAGTCTTATCTGAGGAGCCAGGGCGTAACGGAGCTGGAGTACGTCATTGGCACGCATCCCGATTCCGACCATGTGGGCGGGATGGACGTCATTTTGTATAAATTTCCCTGGGAAATGGTGTTTTTGCCGGATTTGGAGAAAGACACCAAGACGTACCAGGATGTTTTGCGCGTGATCCAGGATCAGGGCAAAAAGGCCGCGCATCCGTTCCCGGGCGACACCTATGCGCTTGGGGAGGCTGAATTTACGGTGGTCGCGCCTGTGGAAAAGGATTATGGCGACAACTGGAATAATTACTCCATCGGGATTGTCGTGACGTTCGGGGAGAGCCGTTTCCTGTTTACCGGGGACGCGGAAGAGGAAGCGGAAGCGGACATGATAGCGGAAGGGCTGGATCTGTCGGCGGACGTGATGAAGGCGTCCCACCATGGGAGCGACACGGCGAACACCCTGGCGTTCCTGGAAGAAGTGCGGCCGGAATTCGTCGTGGTAAGCTGCGGGGAGGACAACAGCTACGGGCATCCGCGAGCCGGGGCGCTGAACAATTTCCGGGAGATCGGGGCGAAGCTGTACCGTACCGACGAGCAGGGGACGATCGTGGCCGTCTCGGACGGGAAGGAAATCTCCTGGAATTGCTCGCCGAGTGAGAGCTGGAAGCCGGGCGAGCCGACCGGGGGACAGGACGTCCAGCCCAGGGAAGCACCGGATGCAGGGCAGAGCCAGGCGGACGAAGCGGAACTTAAGGCGGATGCGGGCGTCTCGTATATCATCAATACGAATACCGGGAAGTTTCATGTGCCGTCCTGCAGCAGCGTCGATCAGATGAACCCGGAAAACAAGGAAAGCACGTCGCTGAGCCGCCAGGAGCTGGTGGAGCAGGGCTACGATCCGTGCGGCAGGTGCAGGCCGTGACATGAAGTATGTCGGCGTATAGCCGTACCAACCATACACGCTACGATCCGTGCGGCAGGTGCAGGCCGTGACATGAAGTATGTCGGCGTATGGCTGTACCAACCATACACGCTACGATCCGTGCGGCAGGTGCAGGCCGCGACATGAGGAAGGGAGAGGTTATGGGAAACGAGGAAGAGGCTGCGGCGTATCTGGAAAAGATCGGCAAGTCCGGCAGCATTTACGGGCTGGACGGCATCCGCGGTCTGATGCGGGAGCTGGGGGACGTGCAGGATCGGCTGGATACGGTGCATGTGGCGGGGACGAACGGGAAAGGCTCGGTGTGCGCGATGCTGACGTCCATTTTGATGGAAGCCGGGTACCGGGTCGGGACGTACGTTTCTCCCGCCGTTTTTGGCAGGCGGGAGCAGTACCAGATTGACCGGGAGCCGATTCCGGAGGAAAAATTTGCAGACGTGATCTCACGGGTGAAGGCGGCCTGCGGGCGCATGGCTGCGAAGGGGATGAGACAGCCTACGGTGTTTGAAGTGGAAACAGCGGCGGCTTTTTTCTATTTTTATGAGGAAGGCTGCCAGGTGGCAGTGATCGAGACGGGAATGGGAGGCGCGCAGGACGCGACGAATATCCTGAAGCGCCCGCGCCTTAGCGTGATTACCTCGATCAGCTTCGACCATATGGGATTTTTGGGGGACAGCTTAGCGGAGATCGCCCGCGCGAAAGCCGGGATCATAAAGGAAAACGGGCGGGCGGTCGCTTTAAAGCCCAGGCAGGAGGAAGCGCGGCGGGCGATCGAGGACGCCTGCCGGGAAAAGCGCGCGTCCCTGACGTATGCGGACGATGCGCTTGCGGAAAACGTCTGCCTTTGGGAGGGCGGTCTGCGCTTTTCCTACAGGGAGCAAGGAGAGATCCGCCTCCCGCTGATGGGCGCATACCAGGCGCAGAACGGCGTGTGCGCGATCGAGGCGGCGAAGGCGCTGCGGGAGGGCGGCCTGCGGATCACGGACGGGCAGATCCGGCGCGGACTGGCGAAGACGCGCTGGGAAGGGCGTTTTTCTATCTTGTGTGAGGAGCCGCTCTTTGTCATGGACGGGGCGCATAATGAGGATGCGGCGAAAAAATTGCGGGAAACTTTGGAAATGGGTTTTACAAATCGCAAAATAATTTATATAATAGGAGTGCTTGCAGACAAAGAACACAGGAAAATGTTGGAGATCATGCTGCCGCTGGCGCACCAGGCGCTTACTGTCACGCCCGGCAGCCCGCGGGCGCTTGACGGCAGGCTGCTCGCAGAGGAGGCGGGCGAGTTCTGCCCGAACGTATCGTACTGCCCGAAGATCTCTTTGGCGGTCAGGCAGGCGATGGAGCTGGCGGGGAAGGACGAGGCGATGGTCGTGGCCTTCGGCTCGCTGTCGTATTTGGCAGAAGTGCGGGAGGCAGTGGGCGGCTTGCGGAAAAAGCTGGGAACGCGCGGTTTGCGGCGGATATCAGATACAGGAGAAGATACGGCATGGTAGAGAAAGAAAAAATTGAGCGGGCAGTGCGGCTTTTGCTCGAAGGCATCGGGGAAGATGCGAAGCGGGAGGGCCTGCGGGAGACGCCGGAGCGGATCGCGCGGATGTACGGGGAGATCTTTGCGGGGATGGACAAGACGCCCGAGGAATATTTGAGCAAGACGTTTTCCGTCCCGGACAGCGGGATGGTCCTGGAGAAGGACATCGTATTTTATTCGATGTGCGAACATCATTTGCTGCCATTTTATGGAAAGGCGCACATCGCGTACCTGCCAGACGGGAAAGTCGTGGGCTTGAGCAAGCTGGCGAGGACGGTGGAGGTGTACGCGCGCCGCCCGCAGCTCCAGGAGCGTTTGACGGCGCAGATCGCGGACGCGCTGATGGAGCATCTGCAGCCGCGCGGCGTGATGGTGATGGTGGAGGCGGAGCATATGTGCATGACGATGCGCGGCGTGAAGAAGCCGGGAAGCCAGACGATCACGCTGGTGACGAGAGGGGAATTTGAAAAGGACGAGGGCCTGCAGGAAGAGTTTTGGCGCATGATGGGACGCTGACGGCGGGCGCGGATGGAAGAAAAACGAAAGGCTGGGATGCGCATGGAGATCGGGAACCGGACATTTGAGACGGACAAGCATACGTACCTGATGGGGATCTTGAACGTGACGCCGGATTCTTTTTCAGACGGCGGGAAGTTCAACCGGAGGGACGCGGCTCTCTTCCATGTGGAGCAGATGGTGGAAGAGGGTGCGGATCTGATCGACGTGGGCGGGGAGTCCACCAGGCCGGGATACCAGAAGATCGAGGATGAGGAAGAGATCGCGCGGACTGCCGGGGTGATCGAACTTATTAAATCAGAATTTGACATTCCGGTATCGATCGACACGTATAAGTCCGGCGTCGCGGACGCCGCGCTGGAGGCGGGTGCGGATCTGGTGAATGATATCTGGGGTCTGAAGCATGACGCCAGGATGGCGGAAGTGATCGCGGCGCGCGGCGCGGCCTGCTGCCTGGCGCATAACCGGAAGGAAGCCGGATACGGCGACTTGATGGAAGAGATCAAGGCGGATCTGCGCGGATCCGTGGCGATCGCCCGTTCCTGCGGCGTCCCGGACGGGAAGATCCTCTTGGACCCGGGCGTCGGATTTGGCAAGACGTATGAAGACAACCTGGAAGCCATCTGCAAGGTCGGGGAGCTTCGGGAACTGGGCTATCCGGTTTTGCTGGGGGCTTCGAGAAAGTCCGTGATCGGGCTTGCGCTTGGCCTGCCTGTAGGAGAGCGGGTGGAAGGGACGATCGTGTCCACGGTGTTCGCTGTTCTGGGAGGCTGCGCTTTCGTGCGCGTGCATGACGTGAAGGAGAATAAGCGTGCGATCCAGATGGCGGAAGCGATTCGGGAGGGATGGAAACGTGTGCGGTGAGAGATCCGATCAGATCAAGATCCAAAACTTGGAAGTGTTCGGGAAGCATGGGGTATTCCCGGAAGAGAACAGGCTGGGGCAGAAGTTTTTGATCAACGCCGTCCTGTATCTGCCGCTCCGGGAGGCGGGACTGGGGGACGAGCTGGAAAAGACGGCCGATTATGGGGAGATCGCGCATTTCATGACGTCTTTTATGGTAGAGCGCACGTTCCGGCTGATCGAGGCGGCGGCGGAGCAGATGGCGGAGGCCGTCCTCCTTCAGTTCCCGATGATCCGGAAGATAACGCTGGAGATCCAAAAGCCCTGGGCGCCGATCGGGCTTCCGCTGGAATCGGTTTCCGCAGAGATCACGCGGGGATGGCATCAGGCGTACCTGTCCGTCGGGTCGAACCTCGGGGATCGGGAACGCTATATTGAAATGGGGATCGAGGCGCTGCGGCGGACGAGGGGCTGCGTCGTGGAGCAGGCGTCAGGGCTGTTGGAGACAAAGCCTTATGGACTGGAAGAGCAGCCTGATTTTTTGAACGGCGCGGTCGCGCTGCGGACGCTGCTAAGCCCAAGGGAGCTTCTGGAGCAGATCCACAGGATCGAGCGGGAGGCCGGGCGGGAGCGGCTGGTGCATTGGGGGCCTCGGACGCTGGATCTGGATCTTATTTTTTACGACGACCTGATCTTGGATCAGGAAGACTTGCAGATTCCGCATCCGGATATGCAGAACCGGAGGTTTGTATTAGAGCCGCTGGCGCAGATCGCCCCCTGGCTCAGGCATCCCCTGCTCCAAAAGACCGTAAGGCAGATGTTGGGGGAATTGTAGCATGGCAGATCAGGAGTTCGCATATGAGAAAGGGAAGGACGGGATCCGCATCCTGCGCTGTTACGGGGTGAGCGGGAAAGTCGTTGTCCCGGAAAAGATCGGCATCCTGCCTGTGACGGAGCTGGCCGACTATGTTTTTGTGGCGGAGTTGGAAGAAGAGCCGGAACAGGGCGGCGGGTTGCCCTGCATCTGCGGCGAGGGGCTGTCGGAGCTGTACCTGCCGGGGACGGTGCGGCGGCTGGGGCGGTACGCGTTTTACAACTGCAGGAAATTCTGGAAGTTTTCCTTCCACAGCAGCCTCGCCTCGATGGGGGCCGGGGCGTTTACCGGGTGCGACGCGCTCTCATGCCTTGCCGTGCGCCGGGAGGACGGGCCGTCCTGCCTGCGGGAAGTCCTGCAGGACTTAAAGCATCTGGTGCGGGTGGATTGCTATGCAAGCGGCGCTTACGCGGGAGAGACGGAAGGGGAAGGGATGCCGGAATATCGGCTGGCCTACCCGGAATTTTTTGAGGAAGCGGTGGAAAACACTCCGGCGCGGATCACGTTCACTCAGACCCATGGGATGGGGATCCAGTACCGGAACGCGTTTCGCGGCACGCAGGTGGTCTTTGCGGAATACGACAGGCTCTTTGAGACGGGGAAATATAATGCGGATCTTACGAGCATCATAGAGATCGCGGCGGCAAGGCTCCGGTATCCGTATGAGCTGGAAGCGCAGGCGGCGTCGTCATACAAAAGCTGGCTGCTTGGGCATTTGCGGGAGGCCGCGCTGCATTTCCTGGGGCAGGGGAGCCTGGAGGATCTGCGGTGGATGGCGGAGGAGCTGGTGGAGACGAAGGAGCAGGCGGGGATCCTGGCGCAGGCGGCGAACGAGAGGGCGGACGCGGAGGCGCTGAGCGTCCTTTTGGATGCGTCGCACAAAAGGTTCCCGGCCGGGAAGCGGAGGTTTTCCCTGTAAGCGCGCCGGGAGGTTTTGACTATGTTGGAAGAGAAGCTCTTGGAAAAACTGGATATCTGCGATGAGATCCTGAAAGGATGCAGGAACGAGCTGTACGTGAGCCTGCGGTTTTTGGATGTGGCCTTGAGCGGCCTGTCCTTGCAGCCGGATTTTCACGCGGGGCTTGCGGCTACGGACGGGGAGCGGTATCGCTACGACCCGGAATCCCTGATCGACCTTTATAAGGCAGGGGAAGTCCCGGTGAACCGCGCTTACCTCCACAGCGTCTTCCACTGCCTGTTCGGGCATATCTGGAACGGCAGGGGGAACGGCAGCCCGCAGTTGTGGGACTTATCCTGCGACATCGCGGTAGAATCCGTGATTGACAGCCTGCCCTGCCGCTGCCTGCGCAATCCGCCCAAGCCTTACCGGAGGGCGGTGTATGACGGGATACGGAAAAAGGTTCCGGCCATTAATGCGGAAGGCGTGTTTTACCTGCTGGGGCAGGCGGGGCTGGACGCCCGCGCGGTTGCGCGGATGGTGCGGGAGTTTGCTGTGGACAGCCATTTTCTGTGGCGGGAAAAGGGGAAAAAGCCGCAAAAGGAGCAGCAAGACCGATGGAAGGACGTCCGCGACCGGATGCAGACGGAGATCGAGACGTTTTCCAAGGAAGCGGCGGAGGGGTCGAAAGGCCTGCTGGGGCAGCTCCATGTGGAGAACCGCGAGCGGTACGATTACCGGGACTTCCTCCGGAAATTTTGCGTCCTGAAGGAAGAGATGCAGGCGGATCTGGACAGCTTTGACCTTATTTTTTACCACTACGGGATGGAGCTTTATGGGAATATGCCGCTGATCGAGCCGCAGGAGACGCGGGAAGCCGAGAAGATCGAGGATTTTGTGATCGTGATCGACACATCCATGTCCTGCAAGGAGAGGCTGGTGCGGAAATTTTTGGAGGAGACGTACAGCGTCTTGAGCCAGTCGGAATCGTTTTTCCGGAAATTCTGCATCCACATCCTGCAATGCGACGAGCGCGTGCAGTCGGACGTGGTGGTGAGGGACCGCCGCCAGCTTGCGGAATATATGGATCATTTCCAGGTGCGCGGGCTGGGAGGGACGGATTTTCGCCCGGCATTTTCCTATGTGGAGGGGCTGCTTGCGAAAAAGGCGTTCCAGAAGCTGCGCGGGTTGCTCTATTTTACGGACGGGTACGGGACGTTCCCGCTCAAAAAGCCGCCGTATGACACGGCGTTCGTGTTTTTGCGGGAGGATTACCAGGACGTGGACGTGCCGCCCTGGGCGATCAAGCTGATCTTAGAGGCGGGGGAGCTGGAAGAGGAGCGAGGGGCGAGATTGGAAAAAGGAGAGCCACATCATGGATATTAAGCGAGCGAAAGAGGAGATACGGGATACGGTGGAGGCGTATCTGGCGAAAGACGCATACGGGGAATACCTGATCCCGCCCGTCCATCAGCGGCCGACGCTTCTGATCGGCGCGCCGGGCATTGGGAAAACGCGTATCATGGAGCAGGTCGCCCGGGAGTGCGGGATCGCGCTGGTAGCCTATACGATCACGCATCATACGAGGCAGAGCGCGATCGGGCTGCCGTTCATTTCGAAAAAGCAGTACGGCGGGAAGGAATACGCGGTCACGGAATATACCATGAGCGAGATCGTCGCCTCTGTTTATGAGAAAATGGAAGAGACGGGGATAAAAGAGGGGATCCTGTTCCTGGACGAGATCAATTGCGTGTCAGAAACGCTCGCCCCGGCGATGCTGCAGTTCTTGCAGTACAAATCCTTCGGGAACCACAAGATCCCGGAGGGCTGGATCATCGTAGCGGCGGGGAACCCGCCGGAATACAACAAGTCTGTCCGGGAATTTGACGTTGTGACGTTGGACCGCGTGAAAAAGATCGAGGTAGAGGCGGATTTTGAGGTGTGGAAGGCGTACGCGTACCGCCAGGGCGTCCATGGCGCGGTGATCTCTTACCTGAACACGAAAAAACAGAATTTCTACCAGATGGAGACTACGGTGGACGGCAGGCATTTTGCGACGCCGCGCGGCTGGGAGGATCTCTCGCGCATGATCGCGGCCTATGAGTCCCTTGGGAAAGATGTGGACCGGGAGGTTGTGGCGCAGTACATCCAGTTTCCGAAGATCGCGAAGGATTTCGCGAATTATCTCGAACTGTACGGGAAATACCGGACGGATTACCAGATCGAGGAGATCTTCGCGGGCCGCCTGGACGAGGCCCTGCTCAAGAAGGTCGCCCATGCGTCCTTTGACGAGCGGCTCAGCGTCCTGGGGCTGATCCTGTCCCGGGTCAACGAGGCGTTGAAAAAGTCGGCGCGGATGGAGCTTTACATGGAAAGGCTCCAGGCCTGCCTCTTAGGCTATCAAAAACGCGCGGAGACGGGGGAAGGCGCGGATGGGATCCAATTGCTTTCCGAAGAACGTGAAAAGTTAAATGACGATTATAAAAATGAGAAACAGGCAGGACTGATCGATGAAGAAGAGGAAATGATACGCCGCGATTTAATTCTTGCGGCGGAACGGTTCGAGCAGACGCTGGCCGCAGAAGGGCTGCGGGGGCGCTCCGAGGCGCTCGCCCGGGTGAAGGAATTGTTCGCCGCCGAGGACGAGGCGTTCGGGCGGCGGCAGGAGGAAGCGCTGCAGACGTTGGAATATGCGTTTGATTTTTTGGAAGGCGCGTTCGGGGCGGGCCAGGAGATGGTGATCTTCATCACGGAATTAAATTCCAGCTACTACAGCGTGCGGTTCTTGGAGAATTGCGCGTGCGAGCGGTATTACCAGTACAACCGGGAGCTGCTTTTTGACGAGAAGAGGAAAAAGCTGTTGGAACGCGCAAGGCAGCTATAAGGAGAGGACAGGATGAGAAAGAAGACGATCTTATTTGACTTGGATGGGACGCTGGTAAATTCAGAAGAGGGCATAACGAAGAGCGTGCGCTACAGCCTGGGGAAGTATCAGATGGAAGAGAACGACCAGAACGTGCTTCGCCGCTTCATCGGGCCGCCGTTGGAGGAGTCCTTCCAGCGGGAGTACGGGTTCTCCCTGGAGAAGGCGCGGGAGGCGACGCTTTATTTCCGGGAGCGCTACCAGGACGTCGGACTGTACGAAAGCGAGCTGTACCCGGGCGTGGCGGACGCGCTGGCGGACTTGAAGGAGGCGGGCTTCCGGCTTGGCGTGGCGTCTTCCAAACAGGAGAAGTTCTGCGAGCGGATCTTGGGGCATTTTGGCGTCAGCCAGTATTTCGACTTGATCGGCGGCGCGAGGCGGGAGGAAAACATCAGCACGAAGATCGAGGTCTTAGAGGATGTGCTGGCGCGCTTTGGCGTCGCAGACCGGGGGGAGGCCGTGCTGGTCGGGGATACCCGGTACGACGCGCAGGGGGCGAAAGAGGCCGGGATCGCGTGCATCGGGGTCACGTACGGCTTCGAGCAGGACTTCGCGCAAATGGAGCGGGCCGGGGCAGTCGGGATGTTCGGGAGCATGGCGGAAGTGGCGCGGTATTTGAAGGAGGGGTAAGCGGATGGTAAGCGGCGTAGGTTATCGAACCTCATACGGCCAATGTATTTGCGCAGATTCTCTGGAAGCATTGCATGAGTTTTCTGACAACAGCATTAATCTTGTTATGACAAGCCCGCCCTTTGCATTGCAGAGAAAGAAAGCCTATGGAGGAGGGGAAGATGGTTGAGATCGAGCCGTTCCAAATCTCCATGGATCTGTTAAAAGTGAATTGAATCCGGGTCGATCGGGTTGCCAGGATCGATCGGATAGACCTTTTTCCCGTTTTTTCGCACGAACGCAACGGGAATCTTTGGATTGTTAAGATGCGTTGCGGACTGGAGCATATGTTCCCATTTTTGGTAAAGAGGCTCGAGCGTTTTGGGAGCCATGACATAAATTTCCTCAAGAGTGATTCCGTGATAAATGGAAAAACTCCAGGGGACTTGCCGATATTTGGCAATGATGTCATGGGTCGTGTGGTGGTTCGTGCTGAAGCCGGACGCCGATGTGTCCAAATTGATGGATTTCATTTCCCATTCTACATTCTCCGATTCAAGAAAAAGTTTGTATGCCTCAATTTCAAGAGCGCCGGCGATACGCTGGACATTCTCGATGGAAATGTTGCGTTGGAAGCGCTCGGCGCTGCTGATGTAGGTGCGGTGCAGGCCGCATTTTTCAGCAAAGGATTCCTGGGATAGCCCGAGGGCCGTGCGGTAATTCCGCAGATTCGTCCCAAATACTTTGATAATGTCCATAAAAGCCCGACCTCCTGTCCTACGCTACGATTATAGGAAAAAGAGACGAATGAGTCTACAGCCGATAAGTAACAGTATGAAAAAATCCGTATTTCTTAAAACCCCAGAAGAAATTGCCGATATAAGTAAAAGTTGCAGACGGCGCATATTTCAAATGGGAGGATGGAGGGGTAAGCCTGTGAAGAAGCAATCCAACATGATCTTGAAAGCATGGAACGCCATATGCCCGATCTTGGTATCCTTTGTCGTGACGAACCTCGCGATGACGGTATTCGCGATGCTCGCGGCATTTTTGGGAGCGGATTATGAAACGTGGTACATGGCGCTCCAGACGGCGTCTGTCGCCGTGACGATCCCGTTCATCGCCAATTATTACCAGAAAGACTGCAGGGAGCCTACGGCGTTCCAGGAGCATATGCAGGCGGCCCTGTGGAAAAAGACGCTGGCCCAGAAAGCGGCGAACGGCTTTTTCATGTTCCTCGCCGGAGCGGTGGCGGGCCTGACGCTGAACAACATCCTGGCGCTGGCGAGGCTGGAGGATCTGTCGGCGGGGTACCGGGAAGCGACGAGGTATTTTTACGCGGGCGGCATTTCGTTCGAGCTGCTCGGCGCGTGCCTGGCGACGCCGTTTTTGGAAGAGCTGCTTTACCGCGGCGTAACATACGGACGGCTTTGCGACCTGCTGATCCCGGGTGATGAGGAAAAGACGGGGCAGGGAAAAGGGAAGGAGGGGGGCTGCCGCATCGTCGCGGCGGCGCTGTCTGCGGCCCTTTTCGGCGCGTTCCACATGAATCTGGTGCAGTTCGTTTACGCCGGGCTGCTCGGCCTTTTGCTGGCCTGGTTCATGGAAAAGGCGGGGCATTTTTACGGCGCGTTCCTTGCGCACGCCGGGGCGAACCTGATCTCCGTCCTCCATACGGAGACGGGGCTGCTCGCATGGATGGACGCTGACCGCGCGGTGTTTTTTGGGGCGACGGCGGTATCCGCGCTCGTCCTCGCGATCCTGATCGTCGTCATACAGTGGGTGAACGCGGAAAAAAAGCAGGAATAAGGAGAGAAAAAGATGCAGGGCTTTGAGATGTGCCTGCCGACGAAAGTGATCTTCGGGAAAGGGACGGAGTCGCGCGTTGGCAGGGAGATAAAGGAATACGGCGCGAAAAAGGCGCTGGTCGTATACGGAAAGGGGAGCGCGGCGGCAAGCGGGCTGCTGGGACGCGTGGAAGGATTTTTGGAAAAAGAAGGGATCGCTTTTGCGGAGTGGGGCGGCGCGCAGCCGAACCCGCAGCTTGACCATGCCCAGGCAGGCGTGGAGTTCGCGCTTTCTAAGGAGGCCGATTTCATTTTGGCGGTCGGCGGGGGGAGCGTCATCGACACGGCGAAGGCGATTGCCCACGGCATGGCGAACCCGGGCGCGAGGCTCTGGGATTTTTGGACGAAGAAAGTCCCCCTGGAAAAAACGGCGCCGTTTGGCGTGATCTTGACGATCCCGGCCGCGGGGAGCGAGATGAGCGATTCGGCTGTCCTGACGAACCGGGAGAAAGGGAAGAAGATGGGGCTGAGCACGCCGCTGAACCGCCCGCTGTTCGCGATCATGGATCCGGAGCTTGCGTACACGCTCCCGAAATACCAGATCGCCTGCGGGATTGCGGATATCATGATGCATACGCTGGAACGCTATTTCATCCCGGATCAGAAGAACCGGATGACGGACGAGATCGCGGAAGGGCTGCTGCGTACGGCGGTCGCGAGCGGGCGCGGCGCGCTCCTTGATCCCTGCGATTACGATGCGATGAGCGAGCTGATGTGGTGCGGGAGCCTTTCCCACAATGGGATCACCGGGCTTGGCAGGAAAAAGGATTTCTCCGTCCATAAGCTGGGCCATGCGCTGGGCGCGCGGTTCGACTGCGCCCACGGCGCGTCCCTGACGGCTGTCTGGGGATCCTGGGCGGAATATGTCTACCGGAATGACGTCCCGCGGTTTGCCCATTACGGGAGATCTGTCTGGGGCATAGAAGGGGACGGGGAAGAGGCGGCGCGCCTGGCGATCGCGCGCACTGTAGGATACTTCCGGGAGATCGGGATGCCGACGAGCTTAAAAGAGCTTGGGGTCGGGGAACTTTCGGACGGCGTGCTGCGGGAGCTGGCGATGGACGCCACTCAGAACGGGAGCGTGGAGCTTTCGGTCATCCGCAGGCTGAACGCGGATGACGTTTACCAGATCTTCGCCCTGGCGAGGGGATGAGGCGTATGCGGAACCAGCCCGCATAGGTTCATCGTTTATCAGATCTTCGCCCTGGCGAGGGGATGAGGCGTATGCGGAACCAGCCCGCATAGGTTCATCGTTTATCAGATCTTCGCCCTGGCGAGAGGATGAGACGGCGCGGGGCCTGCGGCTTTATGCGGCAAGCCCCCGGGATCAGAAGCAAGCAAGTTTTAGAGTCGGCGTGCGCAGGAGGCGGCCGGCTCTTTTTTTATTCAAACCTTTGGGAAATCAGAACGATATTGCATGAAAAACGCATGAAATTAAAGGATAAACCCTATAATTAACAGATAATAACAACTATAAAATATAGTAATTGAATAATCAGACAACTCAACGAAAAAAGTTGTTTACAACGCGGGGAAAAAGGTGTATAGTATACCAAGCGGAAGACAGGATTTTTTGTACTTACAATCGCACAGGAGGTTAAGAAGATGCAGGAAACGAAACAAAAAGCAATGGGAATGTACGACCCCAGTTTTGAGCATGACAACTGCGGCATCGGCGCGGTCGTCAACATCAGGGGCATAAAGACCCACAAGACCGTAGAGGACGCGCTGCGGATCGTGGAGAACCTAAAGCACAGGGCCGGGAAGGACGCGGAAGGCAAGACCGGGGACGGCGTCGGGATCCTCTTGCAGATCTCCCATAAATTTTTCAAGAAGGCCGCGAAGGAAGCGGGCATTTCCCTCGGGGAAGAGCGGGACTACGGGATCGGGATGTTTTTCTTCCCGCAGGACGAGCTGAAGCGCAATCAGGCGAAAAAGATGTTCGAGGTCATCGTCGAGAAGGAAGGCATGGAATTTCTGGGCTGGCGGGAAGTGCCGATCGACCCCGACAAGCTGGGGCAGAAGGCCGCGGACTGTATGCCATATATCCTGCAGGGCTTTGTAAAACGCCCGAAGAACATAGAGAAAGGGCTGGATTTTGACCGTAGGCTGTACGTGGCGCGCCGCGTGTTCGAGCAGTCCAACGACGATACGTACGTCGTCTCCCTTTCCAGCAGGACGATCGTTTATAAGGGTATGTTTTTGGTGGAGCAGCTCCGCCTGTTTTTCGCGGATCTGCAGGATAAGGATTACGAGTCGGCGATCGCGACCGTGCATTCGCGCTTTTCCACCAACACGAACCCGAGCTGGGAGCGCGCGCATCCGAACCGCTTCATCGTGCATAACGGCGAGATCAATACGATCCGGGGGAACGCGGACAAGATGCTTGCCAGGGAGGAGACGATGGAGTCCGTCTATCTGAAAGGCGAGCTGCAGAAGGTGCTTCCGGTCGTGAACGCGGAAGGGTCGGACTCCGCGATGTTGGACAACACCCTGGAGTTCCTTGTGATGAGCGGGATGGACCTGCCGCTGGCGGTCATGATCACGATCCCGGAGCCGTGGGCGAACAACCATCTGATGAGCCAGAAGAAAAAGGATTTTTACCAATACTATGCGACGATGATGGAGCCGTGGGACGGCCCGGCGTCGATCGTGTTCAGCGACGGGGACATTTTGGGCGCGGTTTTGGACCGCAACGGCCTTCGGCCGTCCCGTTATTACATTACCGACGACGGCTATCTGGTGCTGTCCTCGGAAGTCGGCGTCCTGGAAGTAGAGCCTACGAGGATCGTGGCGAAAGAGCGGCTGCGCCCGGGGAAGATGCTCCTGGTGGATACCGTGCAGGGGCGCGTGATCGACGACGACGAGCTGAAGGAAAAATACGCGGGCAAGCAGCCTTACGGCGAGTGGCTCGACCGCAACCTGATCAATTTGTCAGACTTGAAGATCCCGAACCAGCGCGTGCCGAGCTACAGCAGGCAGGAACGCCAGAGGATGCAGAAGACGTTCGGCTATACGTATGAGTCGTTAAAGGAAGCGATCCTGCCGATGGCGCGGAACGGCGGCGAGAGCACGGCGGCCATGGGGATCGACACGCCGCTCGCGGCGCTGGCGGGCGACCATCAGCCGTTATTTAACTATTTCAAGCAGAAATTCGCGCAGGTGACGAACCCGCCGATCGACTCCATCCGCGAGGAAGTCGTGACTTCCACGACCGTCTACATCGGGGAGGACGGCAACCTGCTGGAGGAAAAGGCGGACAACTGCAAGGTATTGAAGATCAACAACCCGATCTTGACGAATACCGACATCATCAAGATCAAATCCATGAAGGTGGAAGGGTTCAAGGTCGTGGAGATCCCGATCATTTATTATAAGAATACGAGCCTCGAAAAGGCGATCGACCGCCTCTTCGTGGAGGCGGACCGCGCGTACCGCGACGGCGCGAATATCCTGATCCTTTCCGACCGGGGCGTGGACGAGAACCATGTGCCGATCCCGTCCCTGCTCGCCGTGTCGGCTCTGCAGCAGTACCTGATCAAGACGAAGAAGCGGACGGCGCTCGCGGTCATCTTAGAGTCGGGCGAGCCGCGCGAGGTGCATCATTTCGCGACGCTCCTTGGCTACGGCGCGTGCGCGATCAACCCGTACCTCGCGCAGGACACCGTGGTCCAGCTGATCGACGAGCATATGCTGGATAAGGATTATTACGCGGCGATCGCGGATTACAACAACGCCATCCTGCACGGGATCGTGAAGATCGCGGCGAAGATGGGGATTTCCACGATCCAGTCTTATCAGGGCGCGAAGATCTTCGAGGCGATCGGCATCAGCGAGGACGTCATCGGGAAATATTTTACGAATACGGTCAGCCGGATCGGGGGCATCACGATCAAGGACATCGAGGACGACGTCAACGCGCTCCATTCCAGCGCTTACGACCCGCTCGGGCTGGAGACGGATCTGACGCTGGAGAGCCGCGGACGCCACAAGATGCGCAGCGGGGCGGACAGCCATCTGTACACGCCGCTGACCATCCATCTGCTGCAGGAATCCACCAAGCGGGGGGATTACGGGCTGTTCAAGCAGTATACGAAAGCGGCCGACGTCCAGGAGCGGGACGCGAATATCCGCGGCATGATCGAATTTGTTTATCCGAAAAAGGGCGTGCCGATCGAGGAAGTGGAGAGCGTGGACTCGATCGTGACGCGCTTTAAGACGGGCGCGATGTCTTACGGCTCGATCTCCCAGGAGGCGCATGAGACGCTGGCGATCGCCATGAACCGCCTGCACGGCAAGTCCAACAGCGGGGAGGGCGGCGAAAGCCCGGAACGCTTAGACACGGCCAAGGGCGGCGTCAACCGCTGCTCCGCGATCAAGCAGGTGGCGTCCGGGCGGTTCGGCGTGACGAGCCGCTATCTGGTGAGCGCGAAGGAGATCCAGATCAAGATGGCGCAGGGCGCGAAGCCGGGCGAGGGCGGGCATCTGCCGGGGCAGAAGGTCTACCCCTGGATCGCCAAGACAAGGCTTTCCACGCCGGGCGTGTCCCTGATCTCGCCGCCGCCGCACCATGACATTTATTCGATCGAGGATCTGGAGCAGTTGATCTACGACTTAAAGAACGCGAACCGCGACGCGCGGATCACCGTCAAGCTCGTGTCTGAGGCGGGCGTCGGCACGGTCGCGGCAGGCGTGGCGAAGGCGGGCGCGCAGGTCGTTTTGATCTCCGGCTATGACGGCGGGACGGGCGCGGCGCCGAGCAGCTCGATCCACAACGCGGGGCTTCCGTGGGAGCTGGGCCTTTCAGAGACGCACCAGACGCTGATCATGAACGGGCTGCGCAATAAGGTGCGGATCGAGACGGACGGGAAGCTCATGACCGGGCGCGACGTGGCGATCGCCGCAATGCTCGGGGCGGAGGAATTTGGCTTTGCGACCGCGCCGCTCGTGACGTTGGGCTGCGTCATGATGCGCGTATGCAACCTGGACACCTGCCCGGCGGGGATCGCGACCCAGAATCCGGAGCTGCGCAAGCGTTTCGCCGGGAAGCCGGAATACGTGATGAACTTCATGCGCTTTATCGCGGAAGAGCTGCGGGAATACATGGCGAAATTGGGCGTCCGCACGGTAGACGAGCTGGTCGGGCGCAGCGATATGCTCCGCGTCCGGGGCGACTTGACGGAGCGCGAGAAAGAGCTGGATCTGTCCAGGATCTTAAACAACCCGTTCGCCGGGCCGAAATCCAAGGTGATCTTTGACCCGAAGCAGGTCTATGACTTCAAATTGGAAAAGACGAAGGATGAGAAAGTCCTTTTGAAGCAGCTGCGGAGCGCGCTGGAGAACGGGCAGAAGCGCAGCATCGACGTGGAAGTCGGCAACACGGACCGTTCCTTCGGCACGATCTTCGGCTCGGAGATCACGAAGCGGTACCCGGACGGGCTGGGGGAGGACACATTCCTGGTAAAATGCACCGGGGCGGGCGGCCAGAGCTTCGGGGCGTTCATCCCGAAGGGCCTGACGCTGGAGCTGGTCGGCGACAGCAACGATTACTTCGGGAAAGGGCTGTCCGGCGGAAAATTGATCGTATATCCGCCGACCGGGGTGAAATACCAGCAGGATAAGAATATCATCATCGGGAACGTCGCGCTTTACGGGGCGACCAGCGGGAAGGCGTTCATCAACGGCGTCGCGGGAGAGCGCTTCTGCGTCCGCAATTCCGGCGCGAACGCCGTCGTGGAGGGCGTGGGCGACCATGGATGCGAATATATGACGGGCGGCTGCGTCGTAGTGCTTGGGAAGACCGGGAAAAACTTTGCGGCGGGCATGAGCGGCGGCATCGCGTATGTGCTGGACGAGGACAACGATTTATATACCAGGATCAACAAGGAAATGGTATTTTCCGAGGAGATCTCTTCCAAATACGACGTCATGGAATTGAAGGACATGATAAAAGAACACGTCGCTTTGACCAATTCCCAGAAAGGGAAGGAAGTTCTGGACAATTTCAGCAAATACCTGCCGAAGTTCAAAAAGATCGTGCCGTACGACTACAACCGCATGATGATGGCGATCGTCCAGATGGAGGAAAAAGGGTTAAGTTCGGAACAGGCGCAGATCGAGGCGTTTTACGCCAACGCAAAAAATTAAGGAGGACGCGAAAATGGGAAAACCAACAGGATTCATGGAATATAAGAGGCAAACGGCAGAGGCGGTGACACCCAAAGATCGCATTGGGAATTTTAACGAGTTCCATACTCCGCTCAGCAAAGAAGAGCAGCAGGAGCAGGGCGCGCGCTGCATGGCCTGCGGCGTCCCGTTCTGCCAGTCCGGGATGGAGATCATGGGGATGGTCTCGGGCTGCCCGCTGCATAACCTGGTCCCGGAATGGAACGACTTGATCTATACGGGGAACTGGGAGCAGGCGTACAACCGCCTGATGAAAACGAATAATTTCCCGGAGTTCACCTCCCGGGTATGCCCCGCGCTTTGCGAGGCGGCCTGCACTTGCGGGCATTACGGCGATTCCGTGACGGTGAAGGAAAATGAGCATGGGATCATCGAGAACGCGTATGAGCAGGGCTACGCGAAGGCGAACCCGCCGAAGGTGCGCACGGGGAAAAAGGTGGCGGTCATAGGCTCCGGCCCGTCCGGGCTTGCGGCGGCGGATCAGCTCAACAAGCGCGGCCATCATGTGACGGTCTTTGAGCGGGACGACCGCGTCGGCGGGCTTCTGATGTACGGGATCCCGAACATGAAGCTGGAAAAGCAGGTGATCGACCGGAAGATCGACATCATGAAGGAAGAAGGCGTGGAATTCGTCACCGGGAAAAATGTCGGGAAGGACGTCAAGGCCGCGTCGTTCTTAAAAGAGTACGACCGCGTGATCTTAGCCTGTGGCGCGAAGAACCCGCGCGACATCAACGCGCCGGGACGCGACGCGAAGGGCATTTATTTCGCGGTGGATTTCCTGGCGGCCACGACGAAGAGCCTGCTGGATTCCGGCTTGAAGGACAAGAAGTATATTTCCGCGAAGGGCAAGAAGGTCGTGATCATCGGCGGCGGCGATACCGGGAACGACTGTGTGGGGACGTCGATCCGGCACGGCGCGGCGTCCGTCGTCCAGCTTGAGATGATGCCGAAGGCGCCGGACGAGCGGGCGGAGAATAACCCGTGGCCGGAGTGGCCGAAGGTCTGCAAGACGGATTACGGCCAGGAAGAGGCGATCGCGGTATTCGGGCATGATCCGCGGATCTACCAGACGACCGTCAAGGAATTTTTGAAGGATAAGAACGGCAACCTCTGCGGCCTTACGACCGTGAAGCTGGAGAGCAAGAAGGACGAGAAGACGGGGCGCATGGCGATGGTGGAAGTCCCAGGCTCGGAGCAGAAGATGGACGCCGACCTTGTGCTGATCGCGGCGGGCTTTTTGGGGACGGAAAAGTATGTCGCCGACGCGTTCGGGGTGGAGCTGAACGCGAGGACGAACGTGGCGACGGAAGCCGGACGGTATGAGACGAACGTGAAGAACGTGTTCACGGCCGGGGATATGCACAGGGGGCAGTCCCTGGTGGTCTGGGCGATCCGGGAAGGCCGCGAGGTCGCGCGGGAAGTGGACGAGAGCCTGATGGGATATACGAACCTCCATGCGTGAGAGTGCGGAAGAAAATGGGACATATCGTAACAGTTCAGCCGAAGGCTGAACTGTTACAAGGAGGCGGATACAGGATGGAATTTGAGAATGCGCAGGTGTACGAGAGGTTTTTGTTCCGGGACATCCGCCGCGAGGAGGGGGAGCAGGCCGCGAAGATCGAGCGGATCTGCTTCCCGCCCCATGAGGCGTGTTCCCGGGAGATGATGCTGCGGCGCGTCGAAAAAGCGCCGGATCTGTTTTTGGTGGCGCAGGAGCGCGAGACGGGGAAAATGGCGGCATTTTTGACCGGGCTTGCCACGGACGAGGACTCCTTCCGGGACGAGTTTTTCAAAGACCCCGGGCTGAACGATCCTGCGGGGGCGAACATCATGATCTTAGGGGTGGACGTGCTGCCTAAGTACCGCAGGCAGGGGCTGGCGCGCGAGCTGATGTTCCAGTATGTCCGCCGCGCGCGGGAGAGCGGGCGCAGGAAGCTGATCCTGACCTGCCTTCCAGACAAGGTTGGGATGTATGAAAAGATGGGCTTTCGCGACTTGGGCATTGCGAACTCTGCGTGGGGCGGAGAACAATGGCACGAGATGGAGATCAGGACGCGGGGTTAGGATGGGTTGCCAGTTTTGACTTATGCGGGGAGGTGCAGGGTATGTGCAACTTGAGCATGGGCGTCTTAAATAAAGGCATTTCAGTGGGTAAAATGAAAAAGGCCAGAGAGATGGCGTATAGGCTTCGGGATAAAGGGATGTCGTGTGAGGAGATTGCGGATGTGGCTGAAGTCGATATAGATACTATTCAGGAATGGCTTGCAGAGCGTGAGGAGATGCTTGTAAAGTGACAGGCAGCAGCTCCTGCAGGAGTAGAATAAAACAGCTTTATAAAAAGGCACGCAGGGGACTGCGCGCCTTTTTCACTGGATAAATTATGGGATGAGCGTTAAAAAAGCTCGTCAACATAGCGGGCCAATACTTTTACGATGCGCCAGAATTGCTGGCGTTCTTTTTTGTTGCAGCCGCGCAGCAAGAACGAAATCTCTTCCGGGACAGAGGAATCCCTTTGGATGCGGTCGAAAAGGAGATAATCCGCGCTCATGTCCAAGGCTGACGCGAGCCGATAAAGGCTGTCAACGGAAAGCTTGCGCGAGCCGCGCTCAATATGCCCGACGAAAGAAGTCGACAGATCGCAGATCTCGCTTAGCTGTTCTTGCGTCAATCCCAGGCGTTCCCGCTGTTTGCGGATCTTCTCCCCGATTTCCTTGTAATCAATCGGCTCGATCGGTTCAATAGGGTATTTCATAAAATGCCTCCTTGTATGCAGGTAGTATGGCTCGGATCATGGGGAATTTATCCAAAGATCATTGGATTTGCATATAATAGACAAAAAATGGAAGGGGATTCCGGAAAAAGGAATCCTTATTTTGTATGGTTTTCATAAATTTTGACAGAAGAAAATAATTTTATGACCGTATATGGTAATCATTTTATGGGTATGTTTTTTTAGTATAAATGTACTATAAGAAGCAAATATTGACTAATAGAAGTTTTCGGAGTATAATAAAATCGCATGGGAAGATTTACAGGGGAGGTGGGATTGCGCATTATAAAAACCATTCACGGCTGTTGCAATCAGTGAAGGCAAAATTTTATAAAAACCCATTTGGCAGGGAAATGAGCATTACCTCTTGTAAAGGATACGGATTTTCCCAAGAGAAGCATAAAGGTAACAGAATGTAGTTTGATGTAACCCATCGATAAGACAGAATGTGGTAGAAAGGAGTTTTTATGTGGAAAAGAAAGATAAAATTATTAATATGCGCAGTATTGGTGGTTACGTTATGTGAAAATTTATTTAGTTCCGTTGCATTGGCGACACAAGACAGGAAAGGGTATTTTTCAAAAAATTATTCCCTTTCAGGAAACGGAGCGGATGATATCGTGGCAGTAGCAAGGGCGCAGGTAGGGAAAACAGGGTCGCAGTTGGGATATAGCGAGCAATGGTGCGCTGATTTTGTAAGTGATTGCGCGGATCTGGCAGGGCAGGGAGCTGCGGTTCCACGAGATGGCTATTGCCCCAATTTAAGGACAAAAATCGTGAATGCAGGTGGATATTATGTCACAAAAGCTACGGCAAAAAAGGGAGATATCGTTTTTTATGGAAATAATGGCGCAGATCATGTAGAGATCGTCTATGCGGCTTCCGGTGGGAATGTCAGTACGATCGGAGGAAATTCCGGGAGCGGAAGTTCGCTATATAGCAGGCAAGTACGGGATCATGCAACGCAAACGCAGTCAATTGCATATATCGTAAGGCCAAATTATACGGTTTCTTCCGCCCCGACCAACCCGACGATATCCATGTCCCAGGCGTGGTATGACCTTGGGGATACGATTTCCGTCCAGGCGCATGCGGACGGCGCGACCAGTTATTATATGTCTATGTTTAAGGACGACGTCAAGATCAAGGAGCAGAGCGTGCCAGGCGGGAATTTTACGATGGCTGCGAGCGAATATGGAACCGGGAAGTATTCCTGCTATTTTTCCTGCTCGAACAGTGCGGGGGCGGTCGACACGAAATGGCTTGACATCCCGGTGGTAGGCACTCCGGCATATTCGGCTGTTTATACTTCGAGTTGGTGGTATGACCTGACCGACACGGTGAGCATTAGCGTCGATACGATCTGTGCAAAGGGGCAGGTAATCGGAATTGATAAAGAAGGCGTGGGACGGGTAGTAACAGAAGATGTGAAGGTTCCATGTCAAATAAAGGCCTCCAATCTGGGCGTGGGAAAATATACGGCATATTTTTCAGTTTATAATGGATCGGGCGGGATAGATACAGAAAGGGTATCGTTTGAGATTGTAAATATGCCAAAAGAAGGAGCAGTTGTCTCCACGCCAAAAACGAGCTATTCCCTAAGCGATGAGATTGAGGTGTCCGTTCTGGTATATTGTTCAAAAGAGCAGTGGATCGGGATCAACAACAGCGACGGGAAGAGGGTCGTGACAGCGAAGGCGGACAATGGGAAATATAAGATCCCCGCATCGGAATTAGGGCCTGGGAAGTATACGGCATATTTTAGCGTTTCAAATGGCAGCGGCCAGTATGATACGCCGGCGGTCGAATTTGCCGTGGACGAGGATCTGTCAAGCCAGACAAAATACATATTCTTGGAAAAAGACCACTATGAAATGGATGAAATGATCGAGGTTTATGCCATAACCTACAGCGGGCGTAAGTATACCGTGAAGATATACAATGAAAAAGGGGAAGAAGTATTAGAACGAGAATTGAAGGGGAACAAGATTGCCATCGATCCGTCGGAGATCGGGAGCGGGAAGTATACGGCGAAAGTCATATGTGAAAATTATGCGTTCAGCGCGGAAACAGAAGAAGTGGCGTTTGAGGTGGGATGCAGCCATGCGTATGCTTCCAAAGTCACGACGCCGCCGACGTGTGAGAAAGAGGGTGTTAGGACTTATACGTGCGCGCAATGCGGAGATTCTTATACGGAGACCATCCCCGCCGAAGGCCACAGCTTTACGGACACGACCATAGAGCCGACCTGCACAGAACCCGGGTATACGCTGCATCGGTGCGGCAAATGCGGAGAAGAGAGCAGGGACGGCCAGGTGGACGCGTTGGGACATTCCTACGATGACGGCACCGTTTCCGTCGAGCCGACGGAAGATCAGAACGGGACGAAAGTCTATACGTGTAAGCGGTGCGGCGAGACATATACGGAGGAAATCCAGGCGTTAGGGCATGAGTATGGGCCAGGCCAGGTAACGAAGGAGCCAACCTGCACAGAGCCGGGCGTCCGCACTTATACGTGCGCCGGATGCGGCGGGACATATACGGAAGAGATCCCGGCGCGGGGGCATTCTTACGAAAGCGTCAAGGTGGAGCCAACCTGCACAGAGAAAGGATATATGTCGCACACCTGCACAGCCTGTGGGGATTCCTATGAGGATGATCCGATCGAGGCCGCCGGGCATAAGTGGGATGACGGGAACGTGAGCAAAGAGGCTTCCTGCATAGCGGAAGGGGAAATAGAATATGCCTGCACGGCCTGCGGGGCGACAAGGCGGGAGGCGATCCCGCTTGACGGCAGCCGCCATACGGGGCGGACGGTCAGAAAGAACCAAAAAGAGGCGACCGAGAAAGAAGAGGGGTATACGGGCGATATCTGCTGCGCCGACTGTGGGGCGATTTTAGAAAAAGGGGAAGCGACAGAGAAAAAGCCGCAGCCCCAGGCAGGAGAATGCAGCCACGGGACGGTCGAGGTAAGAGGGAGCAGGGAAGCGACCTGCGTCGCGGACGGCTATACGGGAGACAGCTATTGTAAGGACTGCGGCGCGAAGCTGGCGAGCGGGCAGGCCGTTAAGGCAAGCGAGAAACACGCGTGGGACGGCGGGAAAGTGACGAAAGCGGGCGTGTCCCAAAATGGCAGCATCGTGAAGACCTGCCAGGAGTGCGGCGTGAAAAGCACGACGGCCATTTATGCCGCGAAATATATCAAATTGTCGAAGGGGGTCTTCACTTATAATGGGAAGGCGCAAAAGCCCGCGGTGACGCTTATGGACAGCAAGGGCAGGAAATTGAAAAACGGCACGGATTATGTCCTGACGTACTCCGGCGACTGCAAGAACGTAGGGGAATATAAGGTGACGGCAGTCTTTCGGGGGAACTATAAAGGGACGCACAGCTCCGTCTTCACGATCCGGCCGAAGAGCTTAGGCGTGTCAAAGATCACGCCGAAAGCGAAGGAATTTACGGTAAAATGGAAGAAGCAGACGAGCCAGACGACAGGTTATGAGCTGGATTATTCTACGACGGGCAAATTCTCCAAAAAGGACACGACGAAAGTATTGCTGAAAAACACGACGACGTCCAAGCGGGTGAAAGGATTAAAGCCAGGCAGGAAATATTATGTCAGGATACGCGCTTATAAGACGGTAAAAGAAGGCGGGGAAAGCAAAAAGATCTACTCGGCATGGTCGCGGACAAAAACCGCTGTGACCAGGAAAAAATAGGCCGTTCCAATGACGGCCCAGCCCATGGCTTTGCGCTTGCCGCAAAGCCCGTAAGGGCATGAAAACGCAGCCGGGAGGTAATCCGCCCGTTAAGCCGGGCTGTATTTCCGGAGGATGCGCTGGACGGCCGGGAGGTAATCTTCCCCAAACAAGTTCAGATGGTTCAAGAGATGGTAAAGGTTGTACAGGTCGCGGCGGTCCCGGTAGCCCGGCTGCAGGGGCGCGGCCTCCTGGTACGCGCCGTAAAACGGATAGGGGAGCCTGCCGAACAGTTCCGTCATGGCGAGGTCGGCTTCCGCATGGCCGACGTAAGCCGCCGGGTCGATCAGCCATGCGGCTCCGTCCCTTCCCGTGACGAAATTCCCCGACCACAGGTCGCCGTGCAGCAGGGAAGGACGCTCCGGCTCGACGAGGAACCGATCGAGATGGTCGAACAGCCAGCTGGCTCGCTTCTTGTCCTTCGCGGGGAAATGATGGGACGCGCGGGAAAATTGGGGCGGTCATTGTCCGTCCCATAGCCAAGGATCCGCAGGATGCGGATCGCGCCTGTGGACGCGATCGCGGAAAGCCTCTCGACTTCCGTGGAGAAAAAGGAAAGGTTCTCGATTGAGTTTATTTTTCTCGTGTTCATGCCCTCATTATAGCGCAGGATCACGGGGATTCAAGAAGAAAAATGGCCGGGCCGAAAAGAGGCCAAAAGGCGTACTGTGAACTGTAGCCAAAAGGCTGAGCGGTCACAAAAAAGAAGGAAGGAAAGAAAGGCAATGAAAAAGACGATGAGAAGAGTGAAAAGAATGTTAGGGGTTTTGGCAGTCCTCGGGGCGCTGTGCTTGGCGGCGGGCGTATCGACGGAAGCGCTGGCTGCCACCGTCAAGGATTCGGCTTCGGACGATACGGTTGCAGGGGCGAACGCGATGCGCCTGGGGGATACGGCGAGCGGCAATATCACAGAGGATGACGACTTGGATTATTATAAGTTTCAGGCTGTGAGCGCGGGCTGTGTGACGTTAGACATGACCTCCTATATGCGATATTATTGTATTCGGCTTTATGATTCAGAAGGGGACGAGATTTGGTATACGGATGAGAATGAATATACGGAAAGCGTCGGCTATCGCCGCGATACATATCGTCTGTATTTAGAACAAGGGACGTATTATATGCAGATCAATGGGTATAATCGTAGCACAATTCTTAAGTATACTGGGCGATATGTGTGCAAGGCGTCGTTTGTGTCTTCGGGGACGAACAATGTGGAGAAAGACGACTCTTTTTCTTCGGCGAATCCGGTCGTTTTTGGGCGCACAATGGTAGGGCAGATCTCAATGAATGATGATTACGATATGTATCGGTTTACGCTTTCTAAGATTGGCTGTGTGACGTTAGACATGACCTCATATATGCCGTATTATTGCATTCGGATATCTGATGCTAATGGGAAAGAGATTTGGTATGTAGATCGGAATAAATGGAATGGAGATGTGGGCTATCGCCGAGATACTTATAATTTATATTTGGAAAAAGGAACGTATTATATGCAGGTTAATGCGTATATTTATGCGACAGTTTCTGGATACACAGGGAGATATGTTCTGAATGCGAAATACACACCGTCCAAAGTGTCTTTTGAAGGCGACGACGATTCGTTTGCAACGGCAAAGTCGATTTCAAGTGACGTAAAGTATACGGGACAGATGTCGCTTGGGGAAGATTGGGACACATACAAATTTGTGATGTTGTCAGGAAAAGAAGTCGAGGTGAATATGGCCTCGTATATGCGCTATTATTGTATTAGGATATTTGATTCGAACGGCAAAGAAGTTTGGTATACAGATAAGAATGAATGGAACAGTGATGTGGGATATCGTAAGGACATTCACAAAATAAAGCTGAGTACAGGGACGTATTATATGCAGGTTAATGGATATAGTTCTTATGGGGTAACACCTTACAGGGATCAGGCTACCGGAAAATACGTCTTTTCCGTGAATGGGATCTGCAACCATAAGTATAAGTCCACGACGACGAAAGCGGGCGTGTCCACAAACGGCAGCATTACGAAGACCTGCTCGAAATGCGGGAAAAAGACAAAAACGGTGATCTATGCGGCAAAATACATCAAGCTCTCAAAAGCACTCTTCACCTACGATGGGAAGACGCATAAGCCGACGGTCACGCTCGTGGACAGCAAGGGGAAAAAGCTGAAAAGCGGCACGGATTATACGCTCAAGTATTCCGGCGACTGCAAAAACGTGGGGAAATATAAGGTGACGGCCGTCTTTAAGGGCAATTATAAGGGGACGCACAGCTCGACCATCACGATCCGGCCAAAAGGGCTTGGGATCTCCAAGCTGATCCCCGCTTCCAGGGATTTCCGGGTGAATTGGAAGAAGCAGACGGTGCAGACCAAGGGCTACGAGCTGCAATATTCCACGACAAGCAAATTTTCCAAGAAAGACACGAAGAGCGTGATGCTGAAGAACACGACCACGTCCAAGAAGGTGACGGGCGTGCAGCCGAACAAGAAATATTACGTGCGGATCCGCTCCTATAAAGAAGTGACCGTAAATGGCAAGAAAGAAAAGATCTATTCTGCCTGGTCCGGCACAAAATGGGTGCAGACGAAGCCATAAGGCGGCAGCCCTGCAAGATTATTGTAAAGGAATCATAAAAAATTGTAATATCCAGATGAAAATGCAGGAAAAACAGGGGATTTTGCGTTTCCTGCATTTTTTATCGCATTTTTTATTCCCGCGAGCAATGAGGAAAATAGCCATGCTCGCATGGATATTTGACGAATGCCGCGAGGGTCAAATACCCCGCCCCTTGGGGCGCTGCAAGATTGATACCCCGTTGCTTGCAGCGGGGTCTTTGATTGTGCGCCCGGCGGCGCACGTTTCTAACGGGTGAAAGTCCCGAATCCGCCCGGTAGTGGGAAGGATACAGCCGAA
>CANQTH010000006.1 GCA_947626795.1 uncultured Lachnospiraceae bacterium | reverse complement strand
GATAAGTGGGTAGAGTTCACGGCTACGTATACGCCGGGCGATTCAGACCAGGGCAAGCCGTTTGACGGCTCCCAGAACCTGATGTTCATCGAAAGCGGCTGGGCAAGCACGGAAGATATTGAGGCTAAGCCGGAAGAGCATTTGATGGACTACTTCCTGGATGATATCTCGATTACCTGCGAAAAGACCACAGAGCCGGGCGGCGATGAGCCGGGCGGCGACACACCGGGCGGAGACACGCCGGCGGCAGGCGACGTGATCGAGCTGATCCCGGGCGGATCCTTCAAGGATCTTACGAACGACAACAAGGGCGGCTGGTACAACTTCGGCGACAACCAGCTCAAGATGGAAATTGCGGAAGGCGTAGGGCGCGACAACGACAACTGCATAAAGGTTTCCGACCGTACGTCAGATTGGAACGGCGCGGGCTACCGCCTGCAGGTAAAGCCGAACAAGACTTATACGCTGTCGGCATGGGTGAAATTTGACGAGGGCGAGAAAGCTACGGAAGATTTTGAGGCTACGCTGAAAGGCACGGAGGAATCCGGACAGTCCTACAAGCGGCTTGCATTTGCGGGCGGCGTGAAGAAGGGCGAGTGGACGGAGCTGAAAGGCTCATATACGACGTCTGAGTCCGACACGGCGGAGCAGGAGCTTTACATCCATACGAACGGGACGCTGACAGGCTTCCTTTTGGACGACGTTACCCTGACGACCCCGTCTGACAACATGATCAAGAACGGCTCTTTTGAGAACGGGACCGAGAACTGGAGCGGGAATGAAGGAGCGAAGGTTGACGTTTCCACGGAAGAGCATTACGACGGCGCGCAGAGTATCGTGACGACAGAGCGTACCGTATGCGGGCAGGGGCCGCTTTGCGACCTGAGCAACATGCTGACGACAGGCAACACCTATACGATCACATCTTGGGTAAAATACAATGACGGCCCGGATCAGAAGACATTCAACATGACGATCCAGAACGGCCCGGATTACACGTACCGCACCGTATTAGGCAGCGTATCGGCGAAGAAGGGCGAATGGACGAAGCTGGAAGTAAAATGGACGATGCCGGACGACGCGATCACGGATCAGAACTACCTGTTCTTCGAGACTCCGTGGGTGCAGACGCCGAGCAAGACCGACGACCTGATGGACTTCTACGTAGACGCGGTGTCCATGGAAGAGAAAGTAAATGAGAAAGAGCCGGTACAGGCTGGCGAGAACGACTACAACGGCTCCAACCTTGACCTGGTATGGCAGTGGAACCACAACCCGGACAACAACAACTGGTCCTTGACGGAGCGCAACGGCTGGTTAAGGCTGACGGCCGGACATAAGGCAAGCAGCCTGATGAACGCAAGGAACACGCTGACCCAGAGGACATACGGGCCGACCTGCTCCGGCAAGGTGAAGATGGATATCTCCAATATGCAGAACGGAGACGTCGCAGGGCTTGCTTCCCTTTCCTATAACTACGGCTACATCGCGGTAAAGAAGGATGGGGATAAGGCGAAGATCGTGCTTGTGGACGCGACGAACAACAGCAACGCGCAGAAAGACGACCCGAAGGAGACGGAGATCGCGGATTGCAGCACGACGACGATCTATCTGAAGGAAGACTTCAACTTCGCGGGCGACGCGGACGGCAAGGGCAAAGACACCGTGACGTTCTACTACAGCACAGACGGCGTGAAGTGGACGCAGGCAGGCAATGCGCTGCAGTTGAGCTATGAGCTTGTTCATTTCATGGGCAGCAGGTTCGCGCTGTTCAACTACGCGACCAAGAAGACAGGCGGATTTGTAGACTTTGACTACTTCCGCGTATCCGATAAGCTGACAGGCGGCGAGAGCCAGCAGGCAGACCTGAAAGCGACGATGACGGCGACCGAGGAAGTAAGCGGCGTGATCGGCAGCACATGCGAGGCGAAGCTCAGCTTAGACGAGCTGGCGGCAGGCGGCCACACCAGCTTGAAGGCATCCATTTCCGTGCCGGATATCATGAAGGTGACGGACGTCGTATTCAACACGGCGGCGATCACGGGCGATGCGTCCTATACGTACAAGAACGGGCGGCTGACCCTTTCCGTAACAGGGAAAGACGTGGCGTTCAAGGCGGCGGATAAATTGTTCGCGACCATCAAGCTGGAACTGAAGAATTATGCGGATGAAGACAAGACCGTAGAGATGAAAGCAGACTATGTGAAGGTTGACAGCGATACGGAGTACAACGTAGACGGCTGCAGCGCATCCATGAAGCTGAAATATCTGGATACGAAGGCGCTCGCGAAGAAGTTAGGCTACGGCAACCCGATCGTGACACAGTCCTTCGGCGCAGACCCGTACGCGATGGAATACAACGGCAGGGTTTACGTATACATGACGGCGGACGCATATCAGTATGATGCGAACGGGAACGTAGTAGACAACGACTTTAGCTATATCAACACATTGCGCGTGGTATCCTCTTCCGACTTGATGAACTGGACAGACCACGGCGAGATCGCAGTCGCAGGGCCGAACGGCGCGGCGAAGTGGGCGACCAATTCCTGGGCTCCGGCGATCGCGCATAAGACGATCGACGGCAAGGAGAAATTCTTCCTGTACTTTGCGAACGGCGGATCCGGCATCGGCGTGCTGGAAGGCGACAGCCCGTTAGGGCCGTGGACAGACCCGAACGGAAAGGCTCTCCTGACCTACGGGTATCCGGAAGTGCAGGGCGTCGTATGGTGCTTCGACCCGGCAGTCTTAGTGGACGACGACGGGACAGGGTACATTTACTTCGGCGGCGGCGTTCCGGAAGGGCAGCAGATCAATCCGAAGACCGCAAGGGTGGCGCAGCTCACCGACGACATGGTGCACATTAAGGACAACAAGGCTTATGAGATTGACGCTCCGGCGATGTTTGAGGACAGCGGCATCTTTAAGTACAACGGGAAGTATTATTATTCCTACTGCTCGAACTTTACCGCGCCGCATGGCGACAACGGGCCTGGATACGGCACGATCTGCTACATGGTAAGCGACAACCCGATGGGGCCGTTCACCTATGGCGGGGAAGTGTTCTCGAATCCGTCCGTATGGTTCGGCACAGGCGGAAACAACCACCATGCGACCTTCGTATTTGAAGGGAAGAGCTACTTCATCTACCATGCGCAGACGGTTTCCAAGGCGCTTGGCATCCAGAAGGGGTACCGCTCCACGCATATTGACAACATTGAGATGAACAAAGACGGCACGATCAAGCCGATCAAGGGGACATACCAGGGCATCCCGCAGCTTCATGAAGTAGATCCGTACAACAGGATCGAAGCTGAGACGATCGCATGGAACGCAGGCATTCAGGTGACTCCGTGCGCAGAGAAAGGGGATCTGTACGAGGAGTACAACATGGCCCTGACCGACCTGCAGGACGGCGACTGGACCTCCGTGGCTCAGATGAACTTCAAGGGCAACGGCGCGAAGTCGATCGACGTATACGCGGCGTCCGCGAACGGCGGCAAGATCGAAGTGCGTTTAGACAGCCCGGAAGGGACATTGATCGGCACGGTAGACGTTCCGGCGACCGGAAGCGACACGAAGTACCAGTTGGTAAGCGCGGACGTGGACAACGTGAACGAGACGAAGAACGTATTCCTGGTATTCAAGGGTACGGGCGAAAGCATCATGAACGTGGACTACTTCAAGTTCACGGAGAAAGCGACGGTCAAGGATTCCCTGACCAGCAAAGTGACGGATGCTGAGAAGCTGCTGGCGGGCTTGCCGGCTGCTGAGAAAGCGAAGCTGCAGGCAGCGATCGAGGAAGCGAAGGCAGTCCTGAACAAAGAAGGCGCAACGCAGGCGGAGATCGACGAGGCGCTGGCGAAGCTGGATGCCGCTGTGAAGGCAGCGCAGAACACGGCGAAGCCGGATACCCCATCGACTGGCGACAAGCCGGCGGTCAATGAGAAAGTCACGACAAAAGAAGGCTTTGAGTATAAGGTGACGGCAGTAAGCGGATCCAGCAAGACCGTGGCCTTCACCGGAAGCACGAAGCAGCTTGCGTCGGCGACCGTTCCGGATACCATCACATACAAGGGCGAGACATTCAAGGTAACGGAGATCGCGGCGAACGCGTTTGCGAACCAGAAGAAACTGACGAGCGTAGTGATCGGAAAGAACGTCACCACGATCGGGAGCAAGGCATTCTACAATGCGTCCAAGCTGAAGAAGATCACCTTCAAGGGCACGAATGTGAAGAAGATCGCGGCGGATGCGTTTAAGGGAATCAACAAGAGCGCGAAATTCAATATGAAGAAAGCGTTCACTTCCAAGAAGCTGAAATACACGGTCACGAAGTGCGGCGTATCCGCAAAAGAAGTGGCAGTGACAGGGGCTTCCGGGAAACTTACGTCCGTTACCGTTCCGGCGACCGTGAAGTACAACGGCATGACGTTTAAGGTGACGGCGGTCAATAAGAAGGCGTTCAAGGGCCAGAGCAAGCTGAAGAGCGCTACGATCGGCAAGAACGTGAAGTCCATTGGGGTGGAGGCATTCAGTGGCGCGAAGAAGCTCGCGAAAGTGAAATTCTCCGGCACGGCGTTGAAATCCATTGGCAAGAACGCGTTTAAGTCCATCAAGAAGAACGCATCTTTCTCAGTAGCGAAGAAGTCTAAGAAGGCTTACTACAAGAAGCTGTTGAAGAAAGCGAAGACAAAAAACTTTAAAATGAAATAATCTTCACTCACTGCAGCCACCTGCGTGCTTCGCGCAGGTGGCTGTCTTACTTCCGGCAAAGGGATGCCGCAGGAGCGGGATTTATGCTATGATCAGAGGAGGGCAATCCCATGGACGCCTGCAAGGCTGCGGGAAGCAGCCGTTTGGCGCGGGGCTTTGCGCCTGCCGAAAGGCCCGTGACAGGGAAACCGGAAACCGGGCTGTTACGGCGCGAAGCCTTGCAGACGCCTGTAGGATTGAAAAGGAAGGGGGCGCGGCCATGGTAGTAAGGCATTTCATAAAAAAAGCAAACGACATCAGCCTGGGGAAGAAGATCATGGCGCTGTTCGTCGTCTGCGTCCTGATCCCGCTGATCACGACGAACGGGTTCATTTTCTGGAGCATGAAGCAGGGGATGGACAAGGAGCAGGAGCAGCATCTGGAGAACATCGCGGACAGGCTGGAATACGAATTGAAGGATAATGTGGGCAAGCAGCTATCCATCGCGGATTACCTGAACCGGAACGCGCGCCTGCAGGAATTTTTGGAGACGCGCTATGAGAGCGAGGCCGATTATTATGAGGCGTACGTGCAGTTGATGGAAGACCAGATCATCCAGTATTATTATACGGCGCAGTCCACCTACAGCATCGTCATCTGCACGCAGAACGACACGATCGTGAACGGGACGTATTTTGTCCGGGAGGCGGCGGTGAAGGACAGCAGTTGGTACCGGGCGTTCCGGGAGAGCGGCAGGAACATCCTGTTGTACAGCTATTATGAGGACGGCAGGGAATCCGGCGGCTACATCGCGAGGGGGCGGCGCATCGTCCTGATCCAGGAGCTGGATTATTGCGGGGAAGGCAACATCATCATGCTCGAAATGGATTACGATTCGCTGTTAGAGAGCATTTCGCTCATTTGCGACAAGGCGGACGGGATGCTGTGCGCCGGGGACACGGTCCTGTTCTCGACGGGCGACTGGGACGGGAAGGGCAAGGAGTTCCAGAGACGGAGCGAGGATTGGGAAAAGGGGAGTTCTTTGGAACGCGGCGTCAGCCTGTACGGGCAGGATCTGGCATTTTACGTGACGCAGGAGAAAGCGAGCGTCTGGGACATGGTCAAGGGGCAGGCCCCGGCGCTGGTGTTCCTCTACCTGGTGAACATGATGCTGCCGAGCCTCCTCGTCTACGTCTTTTACCACTCCATGCACGACCGCGTGGCGCTGACGCAGGAATACCTGGGGCATATGAAGGAAGGGATCTACGAGGCGATCCCCGGGGAAAAGGGGGAGGACGAGATCGGCGGCATGATCTATAGCTACAACCGGATGGCGCTGCGGATCAAGGAATTGATCGAGGTGGTCTTTAAGAACAAGGAGCGGGAGCAGAATCTGGAGATCGCGAAGAAGCAGGCGGAGCTGAAGGCGCTCCAGAGCCAGTTGAACCCGCATTTCATCTTCAACGCGTTGGAGAGCATCCGGATGCACAGCATCTTGAAGCAGGAGACGGAGACGGCGCGGATCCTGGAGAGCTTCGCCGTGCTGATGCGCAAGAACATCCAGTGGAACCGGGAATTTGTCACGGTTTCCGAGGAATGCGACAATGTGAGGCGGTACCTGGAGATCCAGCAGTACCGTTTCGGGGAACGGCTGGAATTTTACCTGCACGTCCAGGAGGAATGTAAGGAGCGGCTGATCCCGAAATTCATCGTCATCACGTTCGTGGAGAACGCCTGCGTCCATGGGATCGAAAAGAGCATGGAGGGCGGTTCGATCACGGTCATCGCGTCGGAGGACGAGGAGTATCTGTATTTTGAGATCATGGACCAGGGGAGCGGCATGGAGCCGGAGGAGTTAGCGGCGCTCCAAAAGCGCGTGCAGGAAGCGGACATCGGCTATATCCGTGAGACGGAGAAGAGCATCGGGATCGTCAACACGGTCGTCCGGATGCGCCAGTATTACGGAGAGGGCGTGCAGGTTGACATCAACAGCACGGTGCGGGAAGGGACGGAAGTGTGCATCCGCCTTCCGAAGAGGAATCCGGCGGACGGGCCGGGGAAAGGAGGCGGCGCGGCATGATAAAGGTGTTGCTGGTAGACGACGAGCAGTTTATCCGACAGGGCTTACGGCAGCTCGTGGATTGGGAGAAATACGGCTATCAGGTCGTGGCGGAAGCGGAAAACGGGCTGGACGCCGTACGGATCCTGGAGGAGACGGACATTGACCTGATGTTCGTGGACATCCGTATGCCGGGGATGAACGGGATGGAGCTGATCGCCTATGTGAAGGAGAAGCTGCGCCGCCCGGTGCGGATCGTGATCCTGACCGGGTACGCGGATTTTGAATATGCCAGGAAGGCGCTGCAGATGAATGTGACGGACTATATGCTAAAGCCCGTGCAGGGGGAAGAGCTGGTCGGCATCTTAAAAAAGATCAACCAGGACTACCGCAGGGAGCAGCAGGACCAGCGGGACAAGTTCGACTTCCATATGACGCAGATCCTGCTCGGAAAATTTTCTGAGGCGAACCTCGCGCAGGTGCGGGAGCGGCTGCCGGACGGCAGGGCGATGAAGTTCGTCAGCTTTGAGTTTGACAAGGGGCAGAAAGAATTTGCCCTTCTCGACCAGGCCGGGCGGAACGAGCAGCTTTTGGATCTGACGCAGTATTTGAAAAGCCTGGTCGGAGAGTTTGCCTACCACGTCGTGCCGCTGATCGAGGCGGAGGAGGAAATCTTCGGCGTGGGGCTTTTGGCAGAGCGCGAGCTGTATGCGAAAGAAGGATACGCGGGCGAGGAGGGGTACTTAGAGTACCTGCAGAAGCGCGTCACGCAGCATTTCCCGTACCATGTGCAGGTCTATGTCGGGCAGGAAGTCCAGTCGCTCGCGGAACTGACGAAGTCGTTCTACTCCATCCGGGTGGCGCGCTGTTTCCACGGGCTGGCGCAGGACGGCAGCCATGTGGGGAATTATGAGGACATCCTGAAAAAGAAGCCGTCCATGGGCATCCGCGAGGAGGACGTGAGCCTGCTTTTGGAGGCGGTCAAGGAAAACGACGCCGCCAGGATCGAGGCGTGCGCGGGGCGCATATTCGACCGGATCCGCAGCAGCGACATGAACCTCGAAATGGTGAACGCGAGCATCTACCATATCTTGTACCGCTTAATGGAAATGGTGCAGGAATTTGATGATGAGACGAATCAGCAGGAAATCCTGCAATATATTGGAAAAGAATCCTTTAATAAGCTGGCTCTTAGCGGAAGCACGGAGGAGATCACGGGCTTCTTCTCCGATTATGCAGGATATCTTGCACAGGTGCGCATCCAGGAATCGCGGAATATCCTTGACAAAGTGGATGATTATGTGAAGGCGCATTATAAAGAGAAGATGAGCTTAAAGTCATTAGGCGAGCAGTTTTACGTGAACAATGTTTACTTGGGGCAGCTCTATAAGAAAAAGTACGGCATCGTGTTCCGGGACTATTTGAACAACCTGCGCCTGGAGAAAGCGCAGGAGCTTCTGCTCGGAACGGATATGCGGATCTATGCCATTGCCGAGGAAGTGGGCTTTGGGAAGGTGGAATATTTCATTAATAAGTTCGTGCAGATGCACAAGATGACGCCGAACCAGTACCGGATCCGCAACCGGAAGTAAGGCCGTGCGCGCTGGCACGGCGCATGGGAAGAAAAGCGGCTGGGCGCCACAGGCCATGCGCGCTGACACGGCGCATGGGAAGAAAAGCGGCGGGGCGTCACAGGCCGTGCGCGCTGGCACGGCGCATGGGAAGAAAAGCGGCTGGGCGTCACAGGCCGTGCGCGCTGGCACGGCGCATTGGAAAGAAGGAGGCATCTTATGGGAAGAAAACGGATTTTGTCCGCGCTGGCGCTTGCCATCGCGTTCGGGTTCCTGCTGTTAGGCGCGCGGTACGCGCGCTTAGGCGGGAGGCATGAGATCAAGTCGTTTACGGCGTTCATGGCCGTGCCGGGCGAGGACAAGGCGAAGGAGAACCGCATCCGGGATGAGATCGCGTCGCGCATTGGCGCGAAGGCGGAGGTCGAGTGGCTCACGGGGCAGTCCGCCGAGAAGCGGATCGAGGCAATGGTGCGGACGGGGGAATACCCGGATTTCATCAACGGCGCGGACGCTTCGAGCCTGCTGGTCGAGTCCGGCGCGCTCGTCCCGCTGGAAGGGTATCTGGAGGATTACCCGGCCCTGTACCAATACTTGACGCCCGGGCAGTGGGAGTCGCTGCGCAAGGAGGACGGGCATATTTACTATATCCCGCCGTTTGGCGTCGTCCAGGGAAAAAATACCCAGACCATGCCTTCCGGAGAGGCGTTCTGGATCCAGAAGCGCGTGCTGGAATGGGCGGGATTTCCGCAGGTCAAGACGCTGGATGATTATTTCGGGCTGATCGAGGATTATTTAAAGGAAAATCCGCAGACGGGCGGCGCGCCGAACATCGGCTTTGAGATCCTCTGCGACGGGTGGCGGTATTTCTGCCTGGAGAACCCGCCGATGTTCCTGGCGGGCTATCCCAACGACGGGTGCGCCATCGTGGACGTCAAGACGCAGAAGGCGTCCGTCTACGACACGATCCCGGAGGCGAAACAGTATTACCGGAAATTGTGCGAGATGTATGGAAAAGGCGTGGTCGATCCGGAGACGTTCACGCTGTCATACAGCCAGTACCTCGCCAAGATCTCATCCGGGAACGTGCTGGGTTTCGTGGATCAGTACTGGCAGATCCTGGACGCGCAGAACGCCCTGTACGCGAACGGAATGGAAGATCGGACGTACGTCCCGCTCGCCATCACGGCGAACGAGGGGATCGAGGGAAGCTACAACTGCATCGAGTCCAACTTGAACACAGGGTCCGGCCTGGGAATCTCGGTATCCTGCGAGGACGTGGAGGGCGCGCTGCAGTTTTTGAACGACCTGCTGCTGCCGGAGATCATGACCCTGCGCTACTGGGGCGAGGAAGGGATCGATTACCAGGTGGGCGAGGACGGCGTGTTTTACCGCACGCAAGAGCAGCGGCAGGATTGGGGAGACGGGGATTTCTTAAAGGAAAATACCTGCAGCTACACGTATTTCCCTTCGTACGAGGGGATGCTCGCGGACGGCGTCAATGCCGTCGCCCCGTCGGAGCAGCCCGGGGAATATTACGACAGGCTGTCGGACTATGACCAGAAAGTGCTGGACGCGTACGGCTACCAGACCTGGAAGGAGTTCATCGGGGAAGAGAAGGAGGGAACGCCCTGGTTCCCGTTGTATTCCTGCACGTCCGACTGGCCCGTGGACAGCAGCTACGGCAATGCCTATGCGGAGATGGAGCGCGTGAAGCGTCTCTGGCTGCCGCAGGTGATCATGGCGCAGGAAAGCGAGTTCGACGGGATGTGGGAACTGTATATGGAAGATTATAAGGCGAACGTGGACGTGGAGGCTTATGAGAACCAACTGGACCTGGAAATCCAGGAGCGGGTGGAGGCCGCGGAGCGCGAATAAGGCCCGCGTTCCCCATTCCGGCGGCGTCCGGGGCAGAAGAGGCGCAATTCCCGCGCAGGCTGCATAAAATAAAGGAAGGGCGCGCGGCAGCCGCGGGCGGCAAAAGCCCATGCGGACGGCATCGAAAAGCGCGCGGGCAGCAAAAGCCCATGCGGACGGCGTGGCAGCCGCGGGCGGCGCGGCAAAAGCCCATGCGGGCGCGCGGCAAAAGCCCATGCGGGCAGCAAAAGCGTATGCGGACGGCGCGGCAGCCGCGGGCGGCAAAAGCCCATGCGGACGGCATCGAAAAGCGCGCGGGCAGCAAAAGCCCATGCGGACGCGCAGAATCTGGGGATAGGAGGGAACATGGCGCAGAACAGTGAGAAATTTGAGAACCTGCTGAACCTGGCGCTGGACGCGACGGGGCAGGAGCGGGAGCGGTCGTTGCAGCTCGGCGTAGGCTATGAGGAAGCGGGGAAGAAGTGGGAAGTGATCGTGAAATATTCCGGGGATATCGAGCGGCTTGCCAGGGAGGATCCGCGGATCGGGATCTTCAACCTGATCAACGAGTACGCGATCCTGACCGTGCCGGAGGACGCGATGGGCGCGCTGGCGGCCGCGCCGGAAGTGGAATATGTGGAAAAGCCCAAGCGGATGCATTTTGCCGTGCGCGAAGGGATGCAGGCGTCCTGCATCGCGCCTGTGCAGGGGGCGCGCTACGGGCTGACGGGAAAAGGCGTGATCGTGGCGGTGATCGATTCGGGGGCGCGTGTCGCAGGAGTGCGGCACGCGCCCCCGGATCTCGCGCCAAGACCCGCGAGCGTAGACCAAATGCCCCGCTCCTTGGGGCGATCGGTCAAACTAAGAACAAGCTAAGTCATGCCCGTAGCCTGTAGCGGGGTATTTGTAACAGTTCAGCCTGAAAACAGTCTTGTCAAAATGGAAAAAAAGTCTTATACTTGGTATAAATACAGGATTTTATGCAAAAGCGTCCTGAAAAGAGAATTTGACAGATGGGAGAAAGAAGGGTATGAGGCAGTTTCAAATTTCCTTTACGACGGATCGGGAATTTTTGAAAGACCTGGATGGGATCCGGAAGTGGTGCGGCAGCCATCCGTCTTATCAGAAGATTTTCCGGATTTATTCCGGGGACATGGACCTGGGGCATATCCGGCATGTCTGCGATATCCTGGAGGACGAAATGCCGGATGCGCTCTACCTTGGCTGCACGTCGAACGCGAACATCATAGACGGCGCGCTGGCGGGGGAAGGCATCATTTTAAGCTGCACGGTATTTGAGCATGAGAGCACGCAGGCGAAGATCCTGCAGTTCCCTTTCGTGGAGGACACGGTAAAAGAGGACGTGGCTGCCCTGCGCAAGCGCTGCGACGAGAATCCCTGGGTCAAGGCGGTGGAGATGCACGCTACGATCATGGATATGTCCATGAAGGAGTTTTGCGACGAGATGAGTACGCTGCCGAAGGACATCCAGGTCTTTGGCGGCGGCGCGTTCAATCCGAACATGGACGATGACACGGCGGCCGTGTTTTCCAGGGGGAACGGCTTCTCGGAGCATGGCATCGTCTTCCTGCTATTAGGTGGGAGCGAGTTCCACGCGCAGAGCGCCGTCATTTTTGGGTGGAAGCCGATCAAGCGGAAGTTCAAGGTGACGAAGGCCGACCGGGAGGTCCTATACGAGCTGGACGGCAGGCCTGCGTTCGAGATCTACCAGAAATTCTTAAATATCGAGAAAAATGACAAATTTTTTTCCAATACGCTGGAATTTCCATTGTTCGTGGAGCATGACAATGTGGACGTCCTGCGCTGCCCGCTGGCGGTCAACGACGACGATTCCCTTGTCATGTCCTCGGATATGCAGGAGGGGACGGTCGTGCGCCTCGCTTACGGCGACCCGGACACGATCCTTTCGAGCATCCGGCACGACGGGCAGAAGATCGCGGATTTCCGCCCGGACGTCATCCAGACGTTTTCCTGCGCGGCCCGCAGGGCGTTCTGGGGCGACGAGAATATCAGCAACGAGACGCTGCCGCTCTGTCCGGTCGCGCCGACGAGCGGGTTCTATACGCATGGGGAGTTCCTGCGCGTGGACGGGGATATGCTCAATTTTAACGTGACCCTGGTGCTGGTGGCGATGCGGGAAGGGGAGCCGAAGCCTGGGAAGCCCGCGAATATTTACGACGAGCAGATGGAGCATCTGGAGAAGATCCCGATCAGTTGGCGCTTTGTTTCTTTTATCGAGGCTTCCACGGCGGAGCTGGAGGAGATCAATAAGAAGCTCGCGATGGCGTCCGTCACGGACGGGCTGACGAGGCTCTATAACCGCGCGGAGATCGAGCGGCGGATCCGGAGCACGCTGGAGAAGCGCGCGAAAGCGGAGACTAAAGGGAGTTTTTCCCTGATCATGCTCGACATCGATAATTTCAAGAAGGTAAATGACGTCTATGGGCATAAAGAGGGCGACCACGTCATCCAGGCCTTGTCCGACGTCTTGCGGAGCACGGTAGGCGGGGGCGACTCGTGCTACTTAGGCAGATGGGGCGGGGAGGAGTTCATGGTGCTGCTCTCGAAAAATAATGCGGAAGAGGCGTCGAAGATGGCTGAGAAGATCCGGCGGAATTTCGCGTCAGTCTCTTATGAGACGGCGGGCTGCCAGACCGTCAGCATCGGCGTGACGCAGGTGCGCGAGGGGGAGAACGCGGATTCCCTCTACAGCCGGGTGGACAAGGCTTTGTACATGGCGAAGGCGAACGGGAAGAACCAGGTGGTGCGCCTGGATTGAGAAAGCAGGGTGAGAAGCGTGAGCGATATTTTTAATAATGAATTGTTTGAAGCGTTTGCGTCGGCGTCCGACAACGTCTACATCTATGTCTGCGACATGGCGGTAGACGTCTCGCGCTGGTCGAAGAACGCGATCTCTTATTTTGGGCTGGATGGGGAGTATATAAAAAATGCCGCGGACGTGTGGGCGAGCCATGTCCATCCAGACGACATTGAGATTTACACGACAGATATCACGGCTGTGTTTTCCGGGAAAAAGCGCACGCATAACTGCCAGTACCGGGCCAGGAACAGCCTTGGCGAATACGTCTGGTTGGAATGCAAGGGCAGCGTCATCTGGAATGCGGACGGCACTCCCAAGATCTTCGCGGGGCTGATGACGCGGATCGACGGGCAGAGCAAGTATGATTCGCTGACGGGGCTTTTGACGTCGCAGAACCTCTATAACGTGGATTTTTCTTCCCCGCCGGGGATCGCCCTTTTGATCGGGCTTGACAGCTTCCGGAAGGTTGTGAGCAATTACGGATATAATGCCGGGGACGAGATCCTGGTGGAATTTTCCAAGCGGGCGAAGGCGCTGTGCCGCCCGGGCTGGCAGATCCTGCGGTTCAGCGGGGACGAGCTGCTGGTCCTCGCGTTTGCGGCCGAACGGCAGGAAGCGATGGATTTTTACGGGCGGCTCGGCCAGGAGATCGACGTCATCGAGCTAAAGGATGGCCGTAAAGTCGGCGTTTCCGCTTCGGCGGGCGGGGTTTCCTTCCCAGGAGACGCGGACAGCCGGGAAGTTTTGATCAATAAGCTGGAGCATTCCCTGGAATATGCGAAAAATACGGATCGCGGGACGCTCGTATTTTTCTCGGAGGAGATCGCCAGGAAGCATGAGCGCGGCCAGGCGCTGCGCGAGGACTTGAAGTCCTGCATCAAGAACGGGTTTCGGGGGTTCGAGCTGTTTTTCCAGCCGTTCGTCAACCCGGCTTCCCAGGAGATCGTGGGCTGCGAGTGCCTCCTGCGCTGGAAGGGGGAGCGGATCGTGGATTCCTACCCGATGGAGTTCATCAAGGTGCTGGAGGATTACGGCGGCATCCGGGAGGTCGGCTTCTGGGTGATGGAGCAGGCCATCCGTCAGCAGGTGGAGTGGCGCGCCCGGTACGGGAACCTGTGGGTGAGCTTCAATGTGTCCTACCAGCAGTTCTTGGACGAGGGCTTTGAGGGGCGGCTGGTTTCTTATGCGGAAAAATACGGGGTGGATCCGTCTTATATGATCATTGAGCTGACTGAGAGCTGCGTGGTGGACAACCCGAAGGAGCTTTCCGCTATTTTTGACAGGCTGCGCGCGCGGGGCTTCAAGCTGGCACTGGATGATTTCGGCACGGCGTATGCGTCGATGGAGATGCTCAAGTGCCTCCATGTGGATTATATCAAGGTGGAGCATTCGTTCGTGCGGGAGCTTTCCGAGCCGGGCCATGACATTGATTATGTGATCGTTGACAACCTGCTTGAGATGTGCAGGCATTTGGGCTGCAGCTCCATCGTGGAGGGCGTGGAGAACAGCGCGGTCGCGGATATCGTGGGCGAGATGGACGCCACGATGCTCCAGGGATATTATTATTCCCGCCCGGTCTGCCGGAGCGATTTTGAGAGACTGCTGGACAATGACAGGGAGAAGCGCGGGAAGGCGCAAAGCTGAACTGTTGTAAAAATAGAAAAGCGGGTGACGCCGCCGGGGCTGCCGCAATAAGGAGCGTAAATGTGGGATCCTTATTGCGGCGGCTCCGCTTTTTATTCCCGCGGGCAATGAGGAAAATAGCCATGCTCGCATGGATATTTGACGAATGCCGCGAGGGGCGCTGTGTGCCAGTGGCACACGTTCAGCGCCGACCGAAGCGGAGCGTAGACCAAATACCCCGCCTCTTGGGGCGCTCGAACTAAGAACAAGTTAAGTCATGCCCCGTAGTTTGCTGCGGGGTATTTGACTGGTTTACCGGAGCGCATTGAGCAAGTGAAATGAGGGAGTTTGCTTCGCCGTGCGGCACATATGTGACACGAGAGGGGATAGATTATACACATCCGGATTTTCGGAACGAGGATGGCAGCACGAGGATCCTCGCGCTGTACGACGAGACGCTGGAGCGGGAGTTCACGGCGGAGGAGATCGACCGCGCGCTGGCGGCGGGGGATGCGCAGGAGCGTTCCCGCATAGTCCCGAGCCGCGACGTTTCCGGGCATGGGACGCACGTCGCCGGGATCGCGGCGGGGAACGGGCGGGCCTCCGGCGGCGTCAACCGAGGCGTGGCGTATGAAAGCCCGCTGCTTGTCGTGAAGCTGGGGACGGCGGGGCCGGACGGCTTCCCGCAGACGACGCAGCTCATGAAGGGGCTGGATTACGCGGTGCGAAAGGCCATTGCGTACCGTATGCCAATGGCGGTGAACATCAGCTTCGGGAACACATATGGCTCCCACAGCGGGACGGCGCTGCTCGAAAGCTACATCAACGACATTTCCAATTATTGGAAAACAAGCATCGTGGTCGGGAGCGGGAACGAGGGGGCGGCCAGGGGGCATACGTCCGGCGTGCTGCGGATGGGGGAGGAGCAGGAAGTGGAATTGGACGTGGGGGAATACCAGGCGTCTTTGAGCCTTCAGCTCTGGAAGTCTTATGTGGATGAATTTGACGTGGCCATCGAGCATCCTTCCGGCGCCCGCGTCGGCCCGATCCGGCAGGTTCAGGGGCCGCAGCGCTTCTTTTTGGGGCGGACGGAGCTTCTGGTGTATTACGGCGAGCCAAGCCCGTACAACCTTTACCAGGAGATCTACTTTGATTTTCTCCCGGCGGACAGCTATGTGGACGCGGGCGTCTGGAAGATCCGGCTGCTGCCGGGCCGGATCGTGCAAGGACGTTATGACCTTTGGCTGCCGGGGCAGGCCGCCCTGAACCAGGACACGGGATTCTTGTACCCGAATGAGGAGACGACGCTGACGATCCCGTCCACAGCGGAAAAGGTGATCTCGGTCGGCGCGTATGACTCGCGGTATAACCAGGCCGCGGATTTTTCCGGACGCGGCTATACCAGGCAGACCAACCAGGTAAAGCCGGACATAGCGGCGCCCGGCGTCAACATCCTGTCCGCTTCCCCCGGGGGCGGGTATGCGCTGCGAAGCGGCACGTCCATGGCGGCCCCTTTCGTGGCGGGAAGCGCGGCCCTCTTGATGGAATGGGGGATCGTGCAGGGAAACGACCCGTATTTATATGGGGAAAAAGTGAAAGCTTATCTGCTTCGGGGCGCGAGGCAGCTTCCCATCCCGGGCGAGTGGCCGAACCCGCTCATGGGATGGGGCGCGCTCTGCCTGGAACGGAGCCTGCCGGGCTTTCCATAGGAAAAGATAAAAAAGGGCGGGTTTAGAAGGCGTTAAACGAAGTGGAATATTGGGGACAATGCAATATAACTTCGACCTTGCGAAGAAAAACTGCATAAATATTGTTGATAAGAAGACGCTTATATGGTAGAATAATATCTAATTAGGGGCTATTTGCCCAAATGATTGTTAAAGTGGTTTAGATCTAAGTTCAAATGACAGAGAGGTAAGTTTTATGGCAGTATCCTATAACGGTTTATGGAAGTTGTTAATTGACAAAAATCTAAAGAAGGTTGACCTGACAAATAAATATGGGATCAGCAGCAGCACGATTGCAAAAATGACCAAAGGCAAGACGGTTTCTATGGATATTATGGAGAGACTGTGCAAAGAATTAGATTGCGATTTTGGTGACATCATCCATTATGAAAGAGATAAGGATGGTGAAAATAGTGAGATATAGTGCAGGAATGACGTCTAAGATATTTGGATTTGTAGAGAGTAAAAAGATGGCAGAACTTATGGCAGCCGGATACTCCAAGGAAGAATTAACTCAGGTAATTGAAGAACAGAATCTGTTCTCATTGCGAGATGCCAAGAGACTTAGAAGGACCGTCAATTATATATATGAGCGTTTAGCGTCCTTGCCTGTGGAAGCATTAAGCATTATTTCCTCTTCTGATATTGAGGCAGGAAAGATACTTGTTTTAGTTGGAATTATGAAGACGGATGCACTATTTGGAGAATTTGTGTATGAAGTATATCGTATGAAGAAGATTTTAGGCGAGCGTGCAATAGAGAATAGAGACCTGAATGATTTTTTTGATGATAAGGCAAATCAGAGTGAGGAAGTGGCAGGATGGTCCGAGGCGAGTGTTAAGAAACTCAAAAACGTATATATTCGTAATTTGGTCGATGCAGGGCTGTTGGAAGATGCAAAGAATAAAAATGTTAAAAATATTATTCTATCAGGCAAAGTAGAGAAGATGCTGCGGGATAATGACATGGAGATATATTTAAAAGCGGTTAAAGGAGAAAGATAACAGATGGCAGGACTTGATGAAAGACTGAATAGGATTGAGAAAAAGATTTCAGAAGAATCTTTCAGAACAAATACCGGACTGGGAAATGAAGTTGGATATTATATATTTGATTATGATCCAAGACAGGAGTTGTTCGTGAGAAACCATATTCAGTATTTAAAAGCGAAAATCAACAATTCAAATCGAGGATTCCATATCATTGAAGTAGATCTGTTCCATCTGATGTGTGAGATATTGGAGGAAGAAGGATATTTAGAAGCTTTTTATGAACTTGAAGAAGACAACGGATTCTTTGATATGGCAGAAAGTATTGTTGAGACGCTGGGACTTGATGAGACAAATGAATTAAACCTCATCATCAGCCGGATTCTTTCAATGGATTTAGAAGATGGAGTGTTGTTTTTAACTGGTATTGGCAAATGCCATCCGATTATTGCGTCACACAATATATTAAATAACCTTCATCAGGTATTAGATACAATTCCGGTAGTCATGTTCTATCCGGGAACGTATAGCGGACAGGATTTAAAGCTTTTTGGAACTATGGAAGGTAAGAACTATTATCGGGCGTTTCGATTGGTATAAATCAATTCTTGCAATGGGGGTAAGATACAATGCAGATTAGAGAAATGTTTAAAAAACCTATCGACAGAGATATCAAAGGCGTTATTAAAGTCGGACAGGGCGAAGATGAAAATGTAAAGCAAGAGCTTGAGGAATATGTTGTAACGAGAGAGCTGCTTAAGCATTTTACAACTTTTTTTGATAATTATGAGAGAGGAATCGAAGGAAATACGGATAAGATGGGCGTATGGATTTCCGGTTTCTTTGGAAGCGGTAAATCTCATTTCTTAAAAATTCTCTCATACATATTAGAGAACAAAGAAGTTGATGGCAAGAGAGCGATCGAATACTTTACAGATGGAGATAAAATCAAGGATCAGGTGCTCATTGGTGAGATGAAAAATTCCGGCAATGTGTCATCTGATGTTGTGCTGTTTAATATCGACTCAAAGGGTTCGGCAAAGGTGGGCTCCGGCAAAGAAGCCATCGTAGAAGTGTTTCTAAAGGTATTCAACGAGATGCAGGGATATTGTGGGTCAATTCCTTACCTCGCAGAGTTTGAACGTCAGCTTGACAACGAAGGAAAATTCGAGGAGTTCAAAGAGCGATTTGAAATGATTGCCGGCGCTCCTTGGGAGAAGAAGAGAAATGCTTTTGCAGTCATGCAGGATAAGATTGTAAAGACGATCGTAGAGATGAACTTTATGACAGAGGAAGCGGCACGTAATTGGTGTAAGACTGCTAAGGCAAATTATGATATCAGCATTGAAAAATTTGTAGGACTCGTGCAGGAATACCTTGCAAAGAAGGGACCGAAGCATCATGTGATCTTCCTTGTAGATGAGATTGGACAGTATATTGCGGACGATACGCAGCTTATGCTCAATTTGCAGACGATCGTAGAAGATTTAGGGACGAAATGTAAAGGTAAGGCATGGGTCATTGTAACCAGCCAGGAAGATATTGATTCCATTACCAAGACGAAAGGGAATGACTTTTCTAAAATTCAGGGACGTTTTGATACAAGACTTTCTCTGTCAGCATCAAATGTTGATGAAGTGATCAGACGCCGTGTGCTCGAAAAGGATGAAAATGCAGCGAGCCAGTTAAAGCTTCTCTATGAGCAAAAGGAGTCTGTCATCAAGAATCTGATTACATTTACCAATGATACAGCGGATAAGAAACTATATGTTGATAAGACAGATTTTGCGGAATGTTACCCGTTCATTCCATATCAATTTAATTTGCTTGGACAGGTATTGACAGCGGTAAGGACACATGGAGCCAGTGGTAAGCATTTATCCGATCAGTCCCGTTCTATGCTTGCTTTGTTCCAGGAGTCTGCCTGCAGGGTAAAAGATGCCGAAACAGGCGTACTGATTCCGTTCAGCTACTTCTATGATCCGCTGCACAAATTCATTGACCATCAGCACAGTATAGTTATTTCTCAGGCAGCAGATAACAGTAAGCTGGATGAGTTCGATGTAGAAGCGCTTAAAGTGTTGTTTATGATCAAATATGTAAAGGAGATCAAGGCAAATGCAGATAACCTTACAACACTTATGATTTCAAATATTGATGATGAACGTGTTGTAATTCGCGGAAAAGTAGAAGACTCTTTAAAGAAATTAATCAAAGAGACTCTTGTACAGAAGAATGGCGAAATCTACGTATTCCTGACGAATGAGGAGCAGGATATCAATAAAGCGATTAACGCAGAAACAGTAGAACTTGGTGAAATTATCAGCGAGGTTTCTTCTGTTATCTTCGAGAGTATCTATACAGAAAAGAAGTACAGATATAGTAATAGATATATGTTTGCATTCAACCAGAAGGTGGATGACAGATATTTTAAGAACAATCAGTCAAATGATATTGGCATCCGTATTATTACTCCGTATGGTGGAGAGGATAGTGATGCTGCATTACGCCTTCAATCAGCTTCTGCAAATGAAGTGATCGTAAAAATGCCAAATGACAGTACGTTTCTTGATGAGATTACAGAGAGTTTAAAGATTTATAAGTATCTCAATAAGAATGCTGCAGATGCCAAAGGCGTTCTTGAAAGTATTATCAGGGCAAAGACGGATGAGAGAGAAGAGAAAAAGACGAGAATCCGTATCTTTATTGAGGACGCGCTGAAAAATGCAGACATTTATGTGAACGGGGATAAGGTTACATTGTCATCACATGATCCGGCTGCACGCCTGAATGAGGCGCTGGGTAAACTTGTGATGAAGCAGTATAATAAGTTGACATATATGGAGACAGCGCCTGAGCTTTCCGACATTGCGGATGTATTTCAAAATGATGGACAAATGAGTTTTGTAGGCATAGCAGATACAACCCCTAATAAGCTGGCATTGGATGATGTGCTGCAGTTTATCAGCCTTAACAATGCAAGACATATGAAGACATCGCTAAAAGGATTGCAGGATCAGTTTTCAATGGCTCCTTATGGATTCGATCAGAAAGATGTTCAGTGGCTTGTTGCAACTCTCTTTAAGCAGGGTCGTATTGCGCTTACATTGAACAGCCAGACTTTATCGCTGCTTAATCAGTCTAAGGATGAGCTGGTCCGTTATATTACAAAGAGGGATTTCGTAGAAAAACTTCTGATCGATGTCAGAGTGCGTGCGACAGATGGACAGATCCGCTCCGTAAAAGAAGTGATGAAGGATTACTTTGGTGTATCTGTAAGCAGTGATGACGATGATGTGATCATGAAACAGTTTGCGGGATATGCAGACAATAAGCTGAAAGAATTTGAAGACGTTATGGTGGAATACCGTGTAAATCTTAAGTTTCCGGGCAAAAGTATCATGGAGAGCGCACAGAAGAGATTAAAAGAGGTTCGTGCGATTGCAGAACCTTCTGTATTCTTTCAGGAAGTGGACGATGCGCGTGACGATCTTTTAGATGATGCGGAGGATACAGCTCCTGTATTTGACTTCTTTCATGGAGAACAGAAGAATATATTCGAGAAGGCACTCAAATACATCAATATTTTTGAAAACAGTAAGACATACGTAAGAGAGCAGGAAATCATTGATTTGGCAGCAGATATGGAAGCCATTATCAATGCCAGGAATCCATATGGAAGCATTCAGAAGCTTCCGGAGATGAGCCGGAAGTTTACGGATATGTACGGCCGATTACTGGAAAACGAAGCAGCAGCAATGCGCCCGATCGCAGCAAATGACAGAAAAATTGTCATGGATACATTGGATCAGAAAGAATTTGCAGATGTATTCCGCATCAAATTCCATCAGAAATTTGATGAGTTGTCGGAAAAGCTGGAACGATCAAATGAGATCGCTGCGGTCAAGAATATCAAGTTAGAAAGTGATACCTTAAAGCTTCGGTGCTTAGATGAAATTGAGGATTATGAGAGAACTCATGCACCGCAGACCGTTGTGCCGTCCATTGAACCAGCGACACCGACGGCAGGCGATGCACAGCCGATGACACCTCCGGCAGGGGCGGCTGTAGCTGCAAATGCCGTATCAAATGCCAGGCATTGGAAGAAAAAGAAAAATCTTTCAATCAGCAATATGGCTGGTGCAAGAACATATACGATGGAAACCGAGGCAGATGTGGATCAGTTTCTTGCGGAAATGAAGAAGAAAATCATGCGGGAACTTGGGGAAGACACCATTATCACATTAAGTTAGGAGAAAATCTTCGATGAATAAGAATGCTATTAAGAAATTTGCAATCGAGGCAAGACAGAAACTGATTGCATCTGTAACAGATAAAGCAGGTATGCTTGGAATCACGCCGGATCATTGCAGTGGCGCGGTTACAAAAGGAACTGATTTTGAAGTATATCAAACAGCGGCAGGTACTGAAGTTACGCTAAACAAGAAACAATGCGAGCAGAGAAGAAAACTTGCAGATCGGATTCATGCAAAAGGTTTTGAAGCAGTAGTGGAAGAAGTGGCATACACATGGTTTAACAGAATCTGCGCAATTCGTTTTATGGAAGTCAATGACTATATGTACCCGGTAAGAGTTCGCGTGCTTTCTTCTGAAAAAGAAGGGAAAAATGAGCCGGATATCGTAACAATAGCTCCTGATATCGGCTGGAATTTTACAGATGAAGAGAGAGAAGACATCATTGATGCTAAGATGAATAACAGGCTTGATGATTTATTCAGAATGCTTTTTATCAAGCAGTGTAATTTGCTTCATGAAGTTTTGCCAGAACTGTTTGAGGAGACAGAAGATTACACGGAATTGCTATTAAATATTTCTTTTACTGACAAAGAGAGTATCGTTCAAATGCTTGTTAATTCTGATACAGGTATACCAGAAGGTGATTTTAATGTACAGAAAAGTGGGCAGGTCGAGATTATTGGTTGGTTATATCAGTATTATAACGAAGAAAGAAAAAATGAAGTAATCAATATCTATAAGGGAACTGTAAAAAAAGAGGATATTCCTGCAGCTACTCAGTTGTTTACAACAGATTGGGTAGTAAGATATATGGTTGATAATTCGCTGGGAAGATATTGGATAGAAAGAAATCCAAATAGCAAATTACGGGAAAAATTAGAATTCTTTGTTATGCCTAAAAATGGAAACATAGAATATATTGATGAAAAAATTGATCCGACAGAGCTTACGTTCCTTGATCCATGTATGGGAAGTGGACATATTCTTGTGTATGCATTTGATGTATTTATGGAAATATATAGAGAGTGTGGATACTCAGATAGAGATGCAGCATTAAACATAGTTCAGGATAATTTGTTTGGCTTAGATATTGATGATAGAGCCTATCAATTAGCCTATTTTGCAGTAATGATGAAAGCAAGGAATTATAACCGAAGAGCATTAACTGCGGGTATGCATAATAATTTGTGTACGATTCAGGAAAGTAACGAAATTGAAAAGTTTTCATGTGATGGATTAACTCAAGATTCAAATATGAATATAATAGGAGAATATTTGGTTAGAGCTTTTAAGGATGCAAAGGAAATCGGTTCATTACAAAGTGTAGACGAAAATGATTATAAGTTATTTTCTGAGTACTTGTTGAATATTGAATTAGACGGTCAATTAGATTTCGTTAAAAGTAACTGGATTCAAAAAATTCAACCAAAGTGTTTACTACTTGCAAGGCAGGCTAATATACTTGCGAAGAAATATAATGTTGTGGCGACAAATCCCCCTTATTTAGGGAAAATGCAAGGACAGCTCAAAAAATTTGCTGTGGATAATTATAAAGATTATGCAGGTGATTTGTTTGCAATTTTTATGTATCGAAATTTTAATTTTTGTGTTAGAGGTGGCTATTCAGCATTTATGACACCTATGGTGTGGATGTTTATTAAGACATACGAGAATTTAAGAGATTTCATCATTCATAATAAATCAATAATTACTTTAGTGCAGATGGAATATTCCGCTTTTGAGGAAGCAACTGTTCCGATTTGCTCATTTGTCCTAAAAAATGGTAATGCCGTAGAAAAAGCATTGTGCTTTAGATTGTCGGATTTCAAAGGTGGAATGGAAATACAAAAACAAAAAGTTCTTGAAGCAATTGGCAACAGTAATTGTGGTTATTTTTATGAAGCAGAACAGTTTGAGTTTTCTAAGATACCTGGCTTGCCTGTGGCATATTGGGCAAGTAATAATTTTATTAAAGCATTTGATAATGATTATATTTCCAAGTATGCGACATCTAATGGACAGAATATTACAGGAAATAATAATAAATATTTACGTTTATTTTGGGAAGTTGATTATAATAATATTAACAAAGAATACTGGGTCAAATGTGCAAGAGGTGGTGGATATAGAAAATATTACGGAAATGATGATAATGTAATTTTATGGACTTCAAAAGCAAGACAACATTATAAACAAGATAGCATAGCGAGAATCGTTCCAGAATATCTTCGATTTAAAAGTGGTATTACATGGTCCTATATTACATCAGGCCCCCCTTCTTTTAGAAAATTGTGGGAGAATGAATTGTTTGAAAAAGCAGGAACAAGTATATTTATCAACAACATTAACTATATAAACGGAATACTTGGACTATTAAATTCAAATGTTTCAAGAGCATTATTAAAATTAATTAGTCCGACAATAAATTATCAGATTAGAGATATTTTTTTTATTCCAGTAAAAAAGAATGTGTTAACCAATGTTCAAATAAACAATCTGGTGGAACAAAATATTGATTTGGAGAAAAAAGAATGGGATTCCTTTGAAACTTCATGGGATTTTACACAACATCCACTTATCCGTTACTCCTCATTTTCAATGGAGGAAATGCAAAAAGATAAGAAGAATCATATCTATGATATGAATTATATCAAAGAAGCATATACAAATTGGGAAAATGAGTGTTTTATTCGGTTTAATCAATTAAAATCCAACGAGGAAGAACTGAATCGCATTTTCATTGATATCTACGGTTTGCAGGATGAGCTGACGCCCGATGTAGAAGATAAAGATGTTACTGTTCGTAAAGCAGATTTACAAAGAGATATTAAGAGTTTTATTTCTTATGCAGTCGGTTGTATGTTTGGACGATATTCATTGGATGAGGAAGGTCTTGTGTTAGCAGGGCAGCCATTTGAATCACATTTCTTAGAAAGCTCAGCACCAAGATGTGGAACAGGCTTTGCGGGAGCACCGGGAGCCTCAGTTCCAACAGGCGAGTTTTATTATAAAACAGATGATGGTGTGAAGAAATGTACGTATAATCCGGATAAAGATAATGTCATTCCGATTACGGATGAAGAATATTTCCCGGATGATATTGTTGTACGTTTTGCAGAGTTTGTTAAAATTGTTTACGGCGCAGATACACTGGAAGAAAACCTTGATTTTATTGCAAAGGCATTGGGCAATAAAGGAGATACTTCCAGAGAGGTAATACGAAATTACTTTTTGAAGGATTTTTATCCGGACCACTTAAAGATATATCAGAAGCGTCCTATTTACTGGATGTTTGACAGTGGAAAGGAAAATGGTTTTAAGGCGTTGATCTATATGCACCGTTATACTCCGGATACGGTAGGAATTGTGCGTACAGACTATCTTCACAAAACGCAGAAAGCGATAGAGCAGGCGATGCAAAGAGCACAGTACACGAGTGAAAATACATCAAATGCGGCAGATAAGAAAAAATCGGTACAGCAGATTGCCAAGTACGCCAAACAGCTTGCTCAGATGAAATCTTATGATGAAGCGATGGCACATATCGCCAATCAAAGAATTGAGATTGACCTGGATGACGGAGTGAAGGTGAATTATGCGAAATTCCAGGGCGTGGAAGTGACACAGGAAGGGAAGAAAGCATTAAAAATTGATCTTTTGGCAAAGATAAAGTAAAAAGAATCAAGGTGATCTATGGGAAGCGCCATAGGAAGGCAAGCAAGTATTAAAAATAGATTTTTTGGCAAAAATAAAGAAAAAAGAATGAGGTGACAAATAGATATGAAGATAAAAAAGTTGACATTAAATCATTTTATGGCTTTTGAAAATGCAGAAATAAATTGGTCGGATCATATCAACATTATCAGTGGTGAAAATAGCACTGGAAAAACAACACTTTTAAAAGTGATGTATTCTTTGATAAAACCGCTTAGTAATGGAGACAGAGATAATTTGACAAAAGAGATGGAAGAACAGATTTTTGTCAAAAAGATTCAGGGCGTGTTCCGTCCCGATGAAATGAAAATTGGCAGACTGGTAAGCCGTAAACAGGGAAGCAATCGGACAGAATTTTCGGTTGATTTGGAGGAGAATCAAAAAATTGCAGTTGGATTTGGAAACAGACAGGAAAATCATGCGGATGTTTCTATAGTGCAAGGTAAAAAAACAAAAAAATATGATGCTATTTATATTCCTACCAAAGAAATGATTTCCACAGTAGAACATTTTGTGTCACTATATGATGAATATCATATCGATTTCGAAGAAATGTATTATGATCTTGCAAAACTTTTGGACCGGCCAATTTCAAAAGGTCCTAACACTACGGAACAGAATCAGGTATTAAGTAATTTGGAAGACATAATGAAAGGAACAATTGTGCATAAAAGCAAGAAATTCTATTTTAAAATAAAAGGGGAAGGTGAATTTGAGATGGGATTGCTTTCAGATGGATATAGAAAGCTATCCATGATCGTTTATATGATCCTTTCAGGAAGCCTGAATAAAAATACTATATTATTCTGGGACGAACCGGAAACGAATATGAATCCTAAAATGATCCGTCCAATTGTACAGGCAATGGCTGCTTTAGCTCAGATGGGGGTACAGATTTTTGTTTCCACACATGATTATTTTATTCAACAGGAGTTTAATATGATTGCAGCTTATCCAGAATTAAATCCTGAAAAATTAGATATCAGATTTATTTCATTGTTCCGGGATGAAAAAACACGAGATGTTAATTATGAAATGAGAAATTCTGCATCTGATTTGGAACATAATGCAATTATGCAGGAATTCGATGCTATGTATAAATTGTAGGGTATCGGTAGTTGACTCTCATACATATGATTCGAGAATATTTCAGATTATAAAGTAGGAATGAATTGGAAGGTAAAGAGATGGATTTACAAAAAATACAAGAGCAATTAAATACTCAATTTGCAAAAGATGAGACTCGGATCATCTTCTGGTTCGACGATAAGGGAGATTATTCAGATGAGGTTGAAGAATTGTGTTTAGATAACAAGAAGACATTAAGAATCGATTTTTGGCAAGAATAAATTTAGAAAAGAATCAGGGTGATAAATAGTGAAATTAAATAATATCAAGATTACAAATTATAGATGCTTCAAAGAGGCAGATATTGATTTTGACGAACATATAACATTGATCGTTGGCAGGAACGGAGCAGGCAAGACGGCAATATTGGATGCAGCTGCAGTATCTGTCAGTACATTTTTGCTGGGTATGGATGGGGGTGTCAGCAGAAGTATAGCAGAGGATGACGCAAGATATGAGTTTCATGATTTAGATGGAACGATCGATCCGCAGCGCCAGTTCCCAGTATGTATTGACAGTACTGGAAATTGTTTGGATCAGAAAAACGTAAAGTGGGTTCGTTCCTTAAATTCTGCCAATAGCAAGACAACCATCAAAGATGCTAAGGAATTGACGGATATTGCAAAGAAGATGCGAAATCAGATTATGCATGGAGATAAAACAGTAGTGCTTCCGTTAGTGTCATACTATGGAACGGGGCGCTTGTATGCACAGAAAAAAGAAAAGAGAAATATCAAGTCATTGACAGAATTTAATCGGCAGGTTGGTTATGTGGATTGCATGGCGGCAGAATCCAACGAGAAATTGATGTTGAATTGGTTTCAAATGCAGACGTTGAAAAGTCTGCAAAATCAGCAGAAAACGGGTGTGATAGAGAAGTCATTACTGCTGAAAACGGTTGAAAAAGCTGTTTGCAGGAGCTATGAGAGAATTAGCGGATCAAAAAAAGCTTCTCTTATCTTTGATCTGGATACACACAGACTTGTTTTGGAGTTTGAAACGCCAGATGGAGAGCCTAAGAAGTTTGCGATGGATGAAATGAGCGATGGCTACAAGAATACGCTGAGTATGATCGGAGATATTGCTTATAGAATGGCGGTATTGAATCCCATATTAGGCGACCGCATATTAGAAGAAACTCCGGGAATTGTGTTGATTGACGAAGTGGATCTGCATTTGCATCCGCAGTGGCAGCAGACCATTTTAAGCGATCTTCATTCGATTTTCCCGAATGTGCAGTTTATTGTAAGTTCTCATGCACCGGCGGTAATTAACTCGGTTTCAAGGGAGCAGATCCGTATTTTGGACAATGGAGAAATCTATATGCCGGCGGCACAGACATACGGAAGAGATGCAAATTCGATCCTTAGAGAAGTTATGAAAGTATCAGAAAGACCGGAAGATGTCATACAGCGATTGGATGCTTTTTATGCATATATGGATAAGAATGATTATGAAGAAGCAGATAGAGTGTTGACAGAGATTGAAGAAATGGTTGGAACAAATGATCCGGATATTGCAGCTGCAAGGACGACATTGGATTTGGAAAAGATATTGGGGGAATAGTTTATGATAGTTGTGAAAAAAGGGAAAGAACCGCGTAGTCTCATGGGATTTCGTTTGCAAAATCCAGATGCGGATTACGAATCAGATATACCTACAAATGTTTTGAAAGATATTCGGGAACAGATGTGGAAGGATCAGGTTTGTTTATGTGGCTATTGCATGAAAAAGATCAATAGTCCCAGAGATGTCAGAGTGGAACATTGCAGACCGAGGCATCCGCAAGGGGAAGAGACGCATGATCATAAAGCAGCCTTAGATTTCAAATGGATGCTTGGAGTCTGCTATGGAAATAGTTTGAAAAGAGGCGTAAAACCAGAGGACACAACCTGTGATGCCCATAGAGGCAATACAGAGCTTACCATTAATCCGTTTGATCAACTGTCTGTTAGAAAGATTAAGTATAGAGCAGATGGCAGCATTTACTCGGATAACGCCGAAATTAACAAAGATGTAACAGAGACATTAAATTTAAATTGCCAATCGCTTTCTTTGCCACAGACACGAAAAAGCGTGTTGATGGCAGAGCAGGCCAGAATTATGAAAAAGTGTAAAGGAAAATCTCGGGATGCATTTATGCATGAGTTGAAGCGTACATATGAAAGTCTGGTACGGGAGCGGAATCTGACGCCATATTGTGGAATTATTATATTTTGGTTGGAGAGCAAGTTGAAAATTTCATAATTGTGCAGGCGGACTGAATAATTATGAAATATTGCAATTCTGTTAGCGTAAGAAGGTGAGTACATTGTTAAGTGAAGATACTATAAAACACATGTGTTACAGGGAAGATTTCCATATGTAATAAATGAAACAGCTGCTCAGATATTGAGATATGTAGCATGGGATGTAAATAGATTTTACGCACAACATCTTGTTGAAGATTTGGTTAAAACTGGACTAGAACCATTGATTGAAGAAATAATAAGGCAGTAGTGTACATGAAAGGTAAAGAGATGGATTTACAAAAAATACAAGAGCAATTAAATACTCAATTTGCAAAAGATGAGACTCGGATCATCTTCTGGTTCGACGATAAGGGAGATTATTCAGATGAGGTTGAAGAATTGTGTTTAGATAATGCAAAGTTGCACATTTTGACCGGAACGAACTGGCTATACTCCAAATGGCTGCTTAACGAGTCAGATCCAGAGGGAAAATATCTTGTATATGCGCCTTTTGCCAAACCGAGTGATGAGGAGAATCCTTTGGCAGATATGTACTATTATTCTGTTCCATACTACACAGACCGCATATCACAGATGTCTCAGGAAATTGGAATAGATGATAAACTCAAGGTACATTTAGAGGCTTATCCGGCGTTCTGGAAGAACAAGAAGCGTATTGAGAGTTTTAAAGAATTGGAGATTGATCATTATAACGAACGAAATATCAAGATTGGCTTGATTGCGGTGGTGACTGATGTGAAGACTCCTAGCTTTGAAGAAATTGTAAAACAGGTAATCCTAAATCCGGAAAAGGATTACATGAAACAAATCAATAATATGGGACTGGCAGATGATTTCTGGAAGCTTTGTAAGGCTGCCTTTGAATATGAGCGAGAAAAGCCCAACATCAATGACTTAGCGGTATCGCTGATTATTACATATGCGGCATCAACTTTGAAGGCAGCGCTTCCAAGCAGTCTCGGAAGTTATGTGTTAAAGAAGAGAAATGATGCTGTCGTGTTTGTGCGTAATATTATGGATAATGTACTGTATCAGAGCGCATATGATGAATTGGCGGAAAATGTAGATAAGACATTACGGTTTATAAAGCAAATAAGAGAAAACTTGACTAAGGATAGCTCCAAAGAACAGTTGGATATGGAGGATATTCTTGCATGTGATGCATTTAGGGGAATTGATGAGATTATTATTGATTGGATGTTGGAACGCCTGAATGATGAGATATTAGATGCTCAGATAGATGGACTTAATATGGAACAGATTGTTCAGAGAAGATTATCTGATGGTTTCCATTATGGCAAACATTTCAAAAATGAGTATCAAATATTAAAGTATGCTTATCTTATGATGAAGAGCATTGATAATTTAGATATAAGCACGGATGTGGTTACAATGGTTAAGAACTATCAGAAAAAGAATTACCTGATTGATTCCTATTATAGATGGTTCTATTTCGCATTTGATCAGATCAGTGATAACGACAAATTTATGAAACTTAGAGAACGTATAGAAAATATTTATGCCAATGACTATTTGATGAATAGTTTACCTAAGTGGAATAATCTTTATACAGGACAAGCGGCAGAGGCCTTGGGACTTGTGAGACAGCAGGAGTTCTATCGTCATTTTCTTCGCCCTTATGAAGGTGGGGACAGAGTAATTGTTATTATTTCAGATGCGCTTAGATATGAATGCGCAAAAGAATTAATGCAGAGATTTGAGTATGATGAGAAGTGTGAGGCAAAGATGGATACAATGCTTGGCGTATTGCCATCAGTAACTTCACTGGGAATGGCAAGTTTACTGCCACATACAGAAATCAATGTAGATAAAGATATGAATGTTACAGTTGATGGAAGCAGCTGTTCAGATCTTGCATCTCGTGACAAGATTTTGAAAGCAAAGAATCCAGATAATGTAGCGGCAGCATTTGACGATATTGCAAAGGCTAACAAAGCAACTGTCAGAGAGTTGCTGCAAGGAAAGAAGATAGTCTACATCTACCATAATCAGGTCGATGCAAGAGGAGATAAGGCAGCTAGTGAAAATGAGGTGTTTAATGCTTGTGCAGAGGCAATAGATGAAATTTTAAGATTGATTAGAAAGTTGACAGGTGATATCTCGGCAACAAAATATATTGTTACAGCGGATCACGGTTTTCTGTATCGTCGAGATAAGATGAAAGAGTTTGATAAGTTATCGTTCTCAAAAGATATTTGCACATACATAAATAAAAGATTTCTGCTCACTACTGAACGGGTAGAAAATCAAGGGATGGTATCTCGGTCACTTACATACATCAATAAGTTAAATGGAATGTATGTAACAACTCCAATCGGTGCAGATATTTTTAAGGCTGCCGGAGCAGGACAGAATTATGTGCATGGTGGTTCTTCTTTGCAGGAGATGCTTGTACCGGTTGTTGAAGTCAAAACTGCCAAAGGTAAACAAGATACAGACTATGTAGATGTAATCCTTACAACGATTAGCAGGAAGGTAACAAATCTTATTACTTTCTTTGATTTTATCCAGACAGAGAAGGTAACTGATGTTATGAAGCCTCGTAACCTTATTGTTTATTTTGCAACTGAATCAGGCGAGAAGATATCATTTGATGTACCTATTATGGCAAATAGTACTGATGACGAACCTGAAAAGAGAACATTTCATGAGAAGTTCACTTTAAAGAGCCGTGAGTATAAGTTTGGAGATAAGTATTATATGCATATTGCAGATGCGAATGATGATAAGAATATCCTTCATAGCTATGAGTTTATGATTGATATTGCATTTGTGAATGATTTTGGGTTTTAGAGCAGGAGAATGAATTTGATGGAAGAAAAAAATGAATTTGTCAATTTATCAGAAACTGATGATAGAAGAGATATTATTAAACAAAAACTTCGTCAGCATTATGATGGCAGAATTGTTCGTAAGGATTTAACAAAGTCCATAAAAGAAGGGGCGAATGTTCCGGTATATGTATTAGAGTATCTGCTTGGTCAGTACTGTAATTCCGATGATGAGAGTATCATTGAGGAAGGAATTGAAAATGTGAAGAGGATCCTGAGAGATAACTATGTGCGTCCCGACGAAGCGCAGAAGATATTATCTTTCCTTCGTGAGCGCGGAAGCTATACAGTCATTGATCGTATCACAGTTGTTCTAAATACAAAGGAAGATCGATATGAAGCCACATTTTCTAATCTTGGAATAAAAGGCATTCCGATTCATCCAGACTATGTGAAAGATTACGATCGTCTGCTTTGTGGAGGTATATGGTGTATTTTGCAGCTTGAATATGAATTTATTGAAGAGGATAAGAAGAATACACAGCCTATCCGAATAAGAAAATTGACACCGATTCAGATGCCGCATGTGGATATGGATGAAGTGAAGAATGGCCGTAAAGCATTTACTAAGGAAGAGTGGATAGATGTGATGCTCCGCTCAACGGGCATGGAGCCGGACAAGCTTAGCGAAAGGGCAAAGTGGCTTTTGATTGCGCGAATGATTCCATTGGTTGAGAACAATTTCAATATGTGTGAGCTTGGACCCCGTTCTACCGGTAAATCATATATATATGAGCAGATTTCGCCGAATAGTATTTTGGTTGCCGGAGGGCAGACCACAGTGGCAAACCTCTTTTATAATATGTCCAATAATACAGTTGGACTTGTTGGAATGTGGGATGTTGTAGCATTTGATGAGGTTGCAGGTATCAAGTTTAAGGATAAAGATGGAGTTCAGATTATGAAAGGTTATATGGCATCTGGCTCATTTTCTCGTGGTAAGGCTGAGATACAGGCAAAGGCTTCTATGGTATTCGTCGGTAATATTAATCAGAGTGTAGAGACACTGCAAAAAACATCCAGCTTATTTGCTCCGTTTCCACCGGAAATGGGAACTGACACGGCATTTCTTGACCGTTTTCATGCATATATTCCCGGTTGGGAGATACCGAAATATAGACCGGATTCATTTACGGACGATTATGGATTTATTACGGATTATCTATCAGAGTTCATGCGTGAGCTTCGTAAGGATAATTACAGCAATATTGCGGAGAAGTATTATAAATTAGGGAATAACTTAAATCAGAGAGATGCTATTGCAGTACGTAAGCTGATTTCAGGATTTATTAAATTGATTTATCCAGATGGGGAAGTTACGAAGGAAGAAGTTGCTGAAATTATGGATATTTCTCTGGAACTTCGCAGACGAGTAAAAGAGCAACTGAAAAAACTTGGAGGAATGGAGTTCTATGATGTAAATTTCTCATACATAGATAATGACAGTTTTGAGGAGCATTTTGTATCGGTTCCGGAGCAAGGCGGTGGAAAGATGATACCTGAAGGTATGGGTAAACCGGGATGCTTATATACAGTTTCCAAGTCCAAGACAGGTATGATTGGCTGCTATCGCCTGGAAACTCAGATGATGCCGGGAAATGGGAAACTGACTTGTACCGGTATTGGTTCTGGAAAAGAACCGAAGGAGGCAACCAATACAGCGTTTAACTATTTGAAAGCAAATGGTAATGCAATATCTGGCTCGATTAGTACAACGACAAAAGACTATATCGTCAATTATCAGGATACGCAGGGACTGGGTATGACAGGAAATTTAGCATTACCGACACTGATTGCAATTTCGTCTGCAGCTCTGAATAAGCCACCAATTAACAGTCTTGCTGTACTGGGAGAGATTAGTATTGGCGGAACACTTATTAAGGTGGAAGATTTGGCAAGCACTTTACAGGTATGCCTTGATAGTGGAGCAAAGAAAGTATTGCTTCCGATTACTTCGGCAGCGGATCTTGGTACGGTACCTTCTGATTTGGTAGGTGCGTTTAGTCTGATATTCTATTCTTCTCCGGAAGAGGCTGTTTACAAAGCATTGGGGGTTGAATAATTATGAACCTTTAAGAATGGACTTGTTTCATTAGCGGAGATAAAACGCCGTGGATGGAAAAAGTCTGTCATGCGAACGTGCAATTTCAGAACAGATAGCAGCATTGTTTTGCCAGTAAATCTGTTTGTTTTTGAAGAAGGCAGGATCAGTGTCTGAACGATACTGTTTGGATGTGTTATCATAAAAGGTATAGGTGTACCCCCGCAGGCGGTAATAGCCTACTTTTTGAAGAAACTTTGCAGCTTCTTCGTCAGATGGGATGAACATTCCGGCATCTTTTAGGGACTGTACCTGTTGTTTTATGGATAGAATCTGTTTTGGATATTTTGCATAACATTACCTCAAAGAAAAAAGTCCCATCGGGTTGCGCATGGTAAACCAGAGGCGTGGTGGACTCTATTAAGTATTATATACAATGTGGATGATTTTGCAAGGGGAAAATGAGGAATTTCATAAATATTTTTAGAGATGAGTAAAATGCATTAACTCCGTAGAAGGACTTGGCAGTTTACTTTTGAATCCCGCGAGCAACGGGCCAAGCGGATGTCGTCCATTTGACGAATGCCGCGAGGGGTGCTGTGTGCCAGTGGCACACGTTCAGCGCCGACCGAAGCGGAGCGTAGACCAAATACCCCGCCCCTTGGGGCACTGCAAGATTGATACCCTGTAGCTTGCTGCGGGGTATTTGATTAGAGCTTGTGAAAACGCCAGGAAACCTACCTCTTCTGTCGGATGAAGGCTATGAATTCCTTTTCCGGGCATGGCTTGGAGAAATAATAGCCCTGGATATAAGAGATTCCGATCTCGCGCATGGCCTCGAACTGCTCTTTCGTCTCGATCCCCTCGGCCACGATGTCGAGCTGCATTCCCTGGATCATGTGGATGGCGGCGTTCATGACGTGTTTCGCGCGGGCGTTCTCGAAATAGGCCGTCGTCATGTCGCGGTCAAATTTTACGATATCCACGGGCATATCCACGATATAATTTAAGTTCGCCTGCCCGGTTCCGAAATCATCCAGGGAAAAGCTGACGCCGTAGCCGCGCAGGGCGGCCATGTTTTTCAAGAGCGTCTGTTTTGCGCCGACCGAGGCGGACTCCGTGATCTCCAAGTTGATCAGCTTGGGGTCGATCTGGTATTGCTCCATGATCTGGATGTAATCGTCCGCCAGATGCTTGTACCCGCATTGGATGACGGACAGGTTGACTTCGATGTAATGCAGGCCCAGCGCCTGGATGTCAACGCGCTGGAGGAACTCGCAGACTTTTTCAAATACCCTCTTGCCCAGGGAAAGGATCATGCCGTTGCGTTCCGCGACCCCGATGAACATTCCGGGCGGGACGACGTTCCCGTCCCCGTCGAGGATGCGCACCAGGGCTTCCGCGCAGGTGAAGCGCTCCTCTAGGTTGGAATAGATCGGCTGGTAAAAAACGGCCACGCGGTCTTGCGCGAGGGAATCGCGGAGCATGGCCTCCACCTGTTTTTCCTCGTACATCCGCTGCACTAAAGGCTGGCTGACGTCCAGGTAAGAGCTGTCGGAGCGGACGAGGTTCTCCTGGCGCACGTACTGCAGAAGATAGAGGAAATCATCCTCGTTTTCCACGATCCGGGAATCGGAAATGAAGATCCAGTTGGAACGCGCGTAAGTGTCGTTCTCCCGTCCCCATTCCCGCTCGAAACGTTCGCGGATCCGCGCGGTTTCTTCCCGCGCCTTTTGCCCGTCGTTGAAAAGCACGAGGATCTCGTTTTCGGCGTCTTTGAACGCCTTCGCGCCCGGGATGGAACGGAGGAAATTCGCGATCTGGATCTCCGCGCGTTTCCCGGGCTGGCCGGGCAGGCTGTCCGCGAGCGGATGGTCCAGGATGATCGCCAGGCAGGAGAATGGCTGGCCCTGCTGGTATTCCTGGCGGATGTACTGGTAGAGCGCGTTGTGGTTGAACATCCCGGCCTGGCGGTCGAGGTTGGACTCCGGGTTCTCGATGTTCAGGTACAAGATCATGATGCCGATGGCACTGCCGTAGCCGACGATCAGAAGGTCGTTGTTCAGAAATTGGATGAAAGCCGTCAGCAGCCACAGGGACATCCAGATCATGACGGCCTCCCGCCGCATGGCGTTGATGCGCGCCTTCTGCCGGAACATGATGGCGAAGTTCATGATGACGAGGCTCAGTGCCCCGAAATACGTGACGAGGACGCTCGGGCCGTACGTGTACTGGACGATGCCGCCGTTGTCATAGTAGTAAATGGGCAGAAGGTAGATCAGAGCCGAAAAGGCGAGGGCATACACGATAAAAAGACCCTTCCAGCGGGAGTGGTACGTGGACTGCAGTGTGTCGATGTCCAGGCAGATATATAACAGCGGGAAAAGCGATTCCCCAACGAGCGTGACAAGGTAGGACTTGCAGAGGAAGGACACCAGGATCTTCGGGAGCGATGCCATATAGTGGATGGCGAAGATCGAGAGGATGTCCAGAAAAAGGCAGACAAGCGTCATGATCAGGCAGGCTAAGAACGCCCGCTCCGTCCGGAGGCCTACTTTTTTGTGCCGGAGAAAGAAAATGAGAAGGACGATCAGCATTACGACCCCGCAGGTCTGTGCAAAAATACTCATGAGAGCGTCTCCTTTCCGCGTGTTTTGTCTTTTGCGCCCCGCGCGCGGCGGGGAAAACAATCCATTTTTTCAAATTATAACATAAATTTTAAGATTTGGGCAGTTTTTTTGAAGGCATATGAGGTTTAAATGTAACCGTTCATTCATGCGTTAATAGGCAAATTTAATGGAATTGTGCGGAGCAGATATGGCATAATGTCAGCATTGAACAATGAAACAAATTACGATATAAGTAATTTATAAATTAGGAGATGTAAGATATGGATAAAAAGAAAATGAGAAATTGGATAATAGCAATTATCGTTGCAGTTATATATTTAGTAGTGAGTATAGTATTTAATGTTTGGGCATATTCCTGGTTGATATGGGCGGCTTATGCCATATATAGATTAATAGTAAAATAAAATGACAACTTCCGTTGGAGGTATCAGCGTGAAAAAAATATATTGTATTGTACCGCACTTGATATTGTTGCTATGGTTTTTTTGGATATGACAGGATTGTGTTTTGGAAATAACTGTCTGGTTTCGAGGTCATATAAAGATGATGGTATATTTTTTCTGATTTATTTAATAGCTGTGATAGTAGTACCATTGTATATTCCATAAAGATCACAAAAAAGAGATAGACATTCCCGTTTTGCCGAAACATCAATTAAATCAGAAATAGATCGAAGGCGAGCCATTCTTTGATCTAAAATTCTAAAATTTTTGTAAAATTAAAAATATGGCTTTACAGGAGATGGAAAATCCGATATGATAAGCATATCTTTTATCTGGGCGGGTCGGCGTCTGCGGCCAGCCCGGATAGCTGACTACCGTATCAGCACGATTCTGTGCGTATCATTCCAGCATTTTTAGGCAGCCTGGCCGAACGGAGGGCCTCCCGCATGGGAAGCGCGAAAGAGAGGTTATGGATGAAAATTGCATTTTGGAGCGAGAAAAAGGGCGTGGGCACCACGTTCAACATGGCGGCGGTGGCGTGCGCGTCCGCGCTGCTGTACCCGGTGACGGCGGCGGTCGTGCCGACGGGATATCAGGACAGGGATCTGGAGCGGCGGTTTACGGGCAGGCGGGAGAGGCGGCTGCCGAAGGGCCGGGAGGCTGGCTTTGCGGGAGGGCTTTCGCCGGAGACGCTCTTGGTGGCGGAGACGCGGGAGTATTCCGTGCGCGAGGGGCTGGACTGCCTGCTGCGCAAGGAGACGCGGGAAGAGCTGACGCGGGAGGCCGTCCTTGGGAATATGCGCCAGGTCGTCCCGGATCGGCTGTACTGCATGGTCGGGAGCCGCAGGCGGGAACACGAGTGGCGGTACGAGGATCAGGGCTTTCGGCGGCTCTGCCGCGTCATGGAAGCGGTGGAGGACTGCTTTGACGTCGTGTTTTTGGACTGCGGGAGCCGCAAGGATGATTTCACGAAGAAGATGCTGGAGGAAGCGGATCTCCGCGTCCTGAACATGGATCAGGAAGAGGAGCTGATCGGGGATTATTACCGGAGCCTGCCGAAAGCCCGCAGGAAGACATTTTTCCTGGTGGGGAATTATTTTAAGGACGGGCTGTATACCCGGGAGAATCTGGAACGCCTGTACCGCGTGGACCCGGAGCGCTTAGGGGCGATCCCGTACAATCCGCAGCTTGGGGCGGCCAGCCGCGCGGGCCGGATGGACGGCGGCGTCAGGAAATATGTCAGCCAGTGGGAGAACGCGGAGTTTGGGAAGGAGCTGGGGCGGACGGCGCGCCTGATCTTAAAGCAGGCCGGGGCGATCTCATAGGGGAGCGCGGATTTTAAGTCCATTTAATCCTCCCGCCTTATAATGGGCGGGAAGGAGGGGATGGCATGGATGGAATGGAACAAAAACGGGTGGCGCTGATACCTGCTTACGAGCCGGACGGCGCTCTGACGGAACTGGTCGTGCGGCTTTGGTCGGCGGATTATGAGGTTGTCGTGGTGGACGACGGGAGCGGGCCTGGATATGCGGAAGTGTTCGCGCAGGCGCGGCCCTATGCGGCCGTCCTTACCCATCGGGAGAACCGGGGGAAGGGCGCGGCCTTAAAGACGGGGCTTGCGTATATCGGCAGGCATTTTGGGAACGGCGGCATCGTCGTGACGGCGGACGCCGACGGGCAGCATTGCTTTGAGGATGTGGAAAAGCTTTGCCAGGCCGCGTCGCGCCGCCCGGACGCGCTGGTGTTGGGATGCCGTGCGCTCGGGAAAAGCGCGCCGCTTCGGAGCCGCTTTGGGAACGCGCTCACGAGACAGGTCTGCCATGCCTTCACAGGGCGCAGGATCCAGGATACCCAGACGGGGCTGCGGGCCTTTGGCATGGGCCTGATCCCGATGTTTTTGTCCGTTCCGGGCGAACGGTACGAGTATGAGATGAATGTGCTGCTCGCCTGCACGAGGCAGGGCGTCCCGATCTTAGAGGAAGAGATCCGGGCGATCTATGTGAACGGCAATGCGGCTTCGCATTTTGACGTTTTGCGGGATTCCTGCCGCATATATAAGGAAATCCTGAAATTCATGCTCTCTTCCTTCCTCGGGTTCCTGATTGATTATACGGCGTATGCGCTGCTCTTGTTTTTCACGTCGGACTTATGGTTTTCCAATATTGCCGCGCGTATCGTCAGCGCGTCGGCGAATTACGCGGTGAACCGCAGGTTTGTGTTTGGGAGCCGGGGCGGCGCTGTAAAGCCTGCGATGCAGTACGCGGCGCTGGCGGCCCTGATTTTGGCCGCGAACACGCTGCTGCTCGGGTATCTGGCGGAATCTTGCGGGATCAGCCGGATGCTCGCGAAGATCGTCACGGAACTCATTTGCTTTACGGTAAGCTGGACAGTGCAGAAGGCGGTTATTTTTCGGAAGGATGTGAGGAGGCAGCCATGAAATGGAAAAAGCATTTGTGGGGGATCTTATACGGCTTGGCGCTGGCGGGCTTCACGGCGTATGTCCTGATGGATACGTTCGTGATCGCGCGCGTTTATACGCAAGTCGCCCCGGAGGAAGGATCGGAAGGAAACGCGGAGACAGGAGGAAATGGATCTGGCGGAAACACGGGGACGGGAGGAACTGAATCCGGAGGAAACGCGGAGACAGGAGGAACTGAATCCGGAGGAAACGCGGGGACGGGAGGAACTGAATCCGGTGGAAACGAGGGGACAGGAGAAACTGGATCCGGAGACACCGACGGATCGCAGGGAGAAGAAAAAGGGCGTCACAAGGGGAAGATGCACGGAAAACATTCTTCCGTAGACGACGAAAGCGATGGGACGCAAAGCGGCGGAAGCGATGGGGCGCAGAGCGGCGGAAGCGATGGGGCGCAGAGCGGCGAAAGCGATGGAAGCGACGGGGCGCAGAGCGGCGAAAGCGCGTCAGATCAGAATTCGGAAAAAGAAGAGACGGGCGGTCAGGCGTCGGGGACGGAATTGGAGTCGTTCCAGGACGGCGGGATCTCCATCTCGCTTATGGAATACCGGGAATACGATACCAACATCTACGTCGCGGACGTGCAGCTGTCTTCCGCTGAGAGCTTGAAGACTGCATTCGCGCAGTCCTCATACGGCAGGAACGTCACGGCGAAGACGTCGGAAATCGCGGAGGAGAACGGCGCGATCCTGGCGATCAACGGGGATTACTACGGCTCGCAGGAACGCGGATACGTGCTGCGGAACGGGACGATCTACCGGGATGAGGCGGAAAGCGGGCAGGAGGATTTGGTGATCTATCAGGACGGCTCCATGGATGTGATCGAGGAGACGGAAACGTCCGCGGAACAGCTTTTGGCGGACGGGGCGCGTCAGGCGCTTTCTTTCGGCCCCGCGCTCGTGAAAGACGGGAAAGTCGCGGTTTCGGAGGGCGAGGAGGTCGGCACGGCCATGGCGAGCAATCCCAGGACGGCGATCGCGGTTTTGGGGGACTTGCATTACCTGTTCGTCGTGTCGGACGGGCGGACGGACGAGAGCGAGGGGCTTTCCCTCTATCAGTTGGCGGGCTTCCTGGAATCGCTCGGCGCGTCCACGGCCTATAACCTGGATGGGGGCGGCTCGTCGACCATGGTATTCCAGGGGGAGGTCGTCAACCATCCCACGACGAGCGGCAGGAGCATCAAGGAAAGGAGCGTGAGCGATATTGTGTACATCGGAAATTAATCGGAGGAACTTAGGGAAGACGGCGCTGCGGTATCTGGCGGCTTCTATCGTATGCGCCTTGTTCGGCGCGGTTTACGAGGAGTTTAGCTATGGCGTTTATTCATATTACATGATATATGCGTTCGCGATCCCACTCGCAGGAGGCGCGCTGCCCTTTTTGTCCCTGGCGGTCGCGGGGAACGGGCGGTATCCCGGGTTCGCCGCGCGCGGCTTGTATCATGCCGGGATCGCTGCGCTGACGGTCGGGAGCGTCGTCCAGGGGATCTTGGAGATCTATGGGACGACAAATCGGCTGGTCATAGTTTACGGCGTGGCCGGGATCGGGCTGGCCGCAGCCGGGACGGCGCTCTTTTTGGCGGGCGGGTTCCGTAACAGAAGGGCCGGAGGCTAAACGGTTACAGTTTACACAGCATCCGGACAGCAAGTTGTCTGGATGCGTAAGAACCGTAACGCTAAGGGATTTTGCGAGATTTTTGTTGAAACATGAGGGATTTCCTGTTATTATCAAATGAGAGGCAGACTCCCGTCTGATAAACGCTCTGCGGGGATGCCGTGTGCCAGTGGCACACGTTTGAAACCGACCAAAACGGAGCGTAGAGCGCAGAGATTCGGATCAGAAAATGTCTGTAAAAGCAGACCCGAATCTCGCGCCAGGACTCGCAGGCGAGTCTTGGATTTCATAAGATAACAAAAAGGGAAGGGGTAATGGGTTGTGAAGCAATTTTTTGGGACGAGCAAGGCGGGGAATCTTGCGGAAGCAGTGAACGGCCTGTCCAATCCGGCCTCGCTTTTCCTCATGTCGAACGAAAAGCAGTTTGAGCGCCATGCCGCGGAGCTTGAGTCGCTCTTCCCGGGCGTGCCGAGCATTGGTTGCGTGGGCATGGGCTACGACACGTCCGTCGTGGAGGACGGCGTCTGCGTGATCGCTTATGTCGGGAATGTGTCGGCGGCGGCGAATGTGCTGGAAGAAGTGTCCGTGATGCCCGTAAAGTACATTGGCCGCCTGGAGCGGGACTTGCAGGAAGTCCGGGCGTCCGCGGGCGACACGGTGTGCATTGATTTCTGCACGGGGAACGACGCCTGCCTTTTGACGACGGCGTACAGCGTGCTTGGGAAGCACGGGATCTCCCTGGCCGGAGGCACGGGGGACGCCGGGATGGTGTCCGCGAACGGGAAGGTTTACCGGGACGCGGCCGCGTATATGCTGATCAAGGCGGACTGCAAGGTGAAAGTTTACAAGGAGAACATCTATAAGCCTCTCTCGGAGTATCGGTTTATCGCGTCGAAGACGGACAGGTCCCGGGCGGTCATGGGAGAGCTGAACGGCCGCCCGGCAAAGCAGGTCTATATGGAGACGCTTGGGATCGGGGAAAAGGAGCTGCTCAACCAGACGTTCCGCAACCCGTTCGGCAAGCTGAACGGCAAGGATATCTGCATTATTTCCCTGAAAGGCCCGGAAGGGGACGCGCTGAGCTGTTATCGGCAGGTCAACGAGTCCGATGTGCTTACCCTGCTTGAGATACAGGATTACAGGCAGATCACGCAGGAGACGATCCAGGCGATCCGGCAGGATTTCGGGAGCATTTCCGGCGTCTTTTCCATCAATTGCCTGTTCCGCTACCTGCTTTTTACGGAGGAAGGGTATCTGGACGATTATCTGCGGGCCATGGCCGGGCTTGGGCCTCATGCGGGGCTGATCGGCTACGGCGAGCATTGCAACCAGCAGTTCGTCAACCAGACGATGTCATGCGCGGTATTCGGGACGTAGCCCGTGCGCAGGAAAGAAGGGGATATGGTGTTTTCAAAGAAGAAGAAGGAAGAAACGCAGATCCGGATGGGAAAGCTGGACATGCATCCCATCATCCATGTGGCGGAAAGTTTGCGCGGCTACCAGAGGCGGCTTACGGACAGCGAGGTGGGTTCCTTAAACGAGCTGCAGGCGATCCAGGACGCGTTCCGGAAAGTCCTGGCGGAAAATGCCGCGCTAAGGGAGAAGCTGGACGCGTTCCAGGAGATCTTCGGGGCGGTGGGCGACGCGTCGGGACAGTTTGACGGCGTCCGGGAGAATATCGCGGGATCGGTCGGCCAGGCGCAAAAGCAGGTTGGCGGGCTGAAGGAAAGTTCGCGGGCGGTCCAGGAGCATTTTGTCGGCATCCGGGACACGTTCCAGGAGTTTGAGGCGTCGGTGGGCGACATCAAGAAGTATATGGATCAGATCACCGATATCGCGAACCAGACGACGATCCTCTCGCTGAACGCCTCCATCGAGGCCGCGCGGGCGGGCGAGCAGGGCAAGGGCTTCGCCGTCGTCGCGGAAAAGGTGAAGGATCTGGCGAACGAGATCAAGAACCTTGTCAATACGGTAGGCGTCAGCATTGCGGAAGTGGAGCAGGGGACGGACAAGCTGAGCGAAGGGATCGACACGTCGCAGGGCGCGCTGGACCAGAGCATCGAGAAGGTGGATTCCACGCAGGAAATGTTTGAGCGGATCACGGAGGCGGCGCAGGGGACGGCCGCCGTGCAGAAGCAGATTTCCGACACGATCGGCGTCTCGGAGCAGAAGCTGTCGGAAGTCCGCCAGTCGTTTGAGCATACGGAGAGCCAGTGCCGGGCGGTTCTGGAGCATATCGACCTGGCGAACGAGCTGGGGACGACGAAAAGCTCCCTGTTCGAGGATATTGACAACCTTCTCTGCCAGATCGCGCCGATCGCGGAGGAATTAGAGGAAAAGCCCGTGGCGCTGGACGGGGATTAAGGAGAAGGAGGAGGAATGGCATGGTGAAGGATCTGAACGCTTTTTTTCGGAGCGTCGTCGAACAGGACAGGAACCCGGTTGTGATCTGCGACCTCTCCCATGAGATCGTTTACATGAATCCGGCGGCTGTGGAAAATTATGGAAAAAGGGGCGGGGCGGGCCTGATCGGCAAAAGCCTTTTGGATTGCCACAGCCCGGAATCGCGCGAGAAGATCCGGCAAGTGGCGGAGTGGTTCGCGAAAAGCCCGGAGAATAATATCGTCTACACGTCCCGCAACGAGAAGCAGGACAAGGATATTTACATGGTCGCCCTGCGGGACGGGGAAGAGCTGATCGGTTATTATGAGAAACATGAGCCGCGCGGCCGGGAGACGATGCGGATGTACCATAACGTCTCGCCGTAATCGTAACGGTTCAGCCTTTGGCATTACCGTTACGGAATCCGGCTCATGGAAAGGCTGCCTTTGGCAAAGAGCCGGATTCCCACTCGGCAAAATTTACACATTCTTACGGACTTTGCAGCAAGTCTCCGGTTTTGGATCATCTGCGCCGAACGTCGCCAATGAGCGCCGACAGGATCCCTGCCGTCGGCCAGCAAGTCTCCGGTTTTGGATCATCTGCGCCGAACGTTTCCAATGAGCGCCGACAGGATCCCTGCCGTCGGTCAGCAAGTCTCCGGTTCCGGGTAATCTGCGCCGAACGTCTCTACTGTGACGCGCGCCATCTTTTGCGCTTCCAACGGCTTGTCGCTGTAGTCCGTCGGGGTTTTCGCGATCGCGTCCACCGTGTCCATGCCTTCCGTCACCTTCCCGAACGCGGCGTAAGCACCGTCCAAATGCGGGGAATCCTGGTGCATGATGAAAAACTGCGAGCCTGCGGAATCCGGGGCCATGGCGCGCGCCATGGAAAGGACGCCAGCCGTGTGCTTTAGGCTGTTCTGGAAGCCGTTCTGGGAGAACTCGCCGCGGATGCAGTATCCGGGGCCGCCCATTCCCGTGCCGTCCGGGCAGCCGCCCTGGATCATGAAGCCGGGGATGACGCGGTGGAAGATCAACCCGTCATAATAGCCTTTTTTGACCAGGCTGACGAAATTGTTGACCGTGTTGGGCGCGATCTCGGGGTAAAGCTCCGCCTTTATGGAGCTTCCGTTTTCCATTTCGCTCGTTACGATTGGGTTTTTGGACATGACTGATACCTCTCTTTTCCTGATATTTGCGCAGCCGTTCCATTTAAGCCCGGGCGGCTGCGTGTTCTAAGAGCCTTCGCGCGTATGGCTGCGGTGCGAATGGCCGCTCCCATAGTTTACCGCAGATTCCTCATTTCGTAAAGAGTAAATGCTGTCGACAGGAAGCGTGGATATTTGCAGGCGGCGGATGGTATCCTTTAGAAAAAATTTGCACTTTATCGATATGCCGTCGATAGATATACGAAAGGGGACAATACTCATGGCAGATAAAATTTTTGAAAACAACCAGGTAACAATCATAGGCGAGATCGTTTCGGAATTTCGCTATAGCCACGAAGTGTTCGGGGAAGGGTTTTACATGGTGGAGGTGTCGGTGAGCCGGCTGAGCAATTTTGCGGACGTCATCCCAATGATGGTATCGGAGCGCCTGATCGATACGCAGCGTTCCTATATTGGGCAGTACATCCGGGTGGACGGGCAGTTCCGCTCCTATAACAGGCATGAGGAAAAGCGCAACCGCCTTGTGCTTTCGGTCTTTGCGCGGGAGCTGGAATTTGTCGGGACGGTTCCGGACGGGGAGAAGAGCAACCAGATCTTCCTGGACGGGTACATCTGCAAGGAGCCGATCTACCGGAAGACGCCGCTCGGGCGGGAGATCGCGGATCTGCTGATCGCGGTGAACCGCTCTTATGGGAAATCCGATTACATACCGTGCATCTGCTGGGGGCGGAACGCCAGGTACGCGTCCGGGTTCGAGGTTGGCGGGCATGTGCAGGTCTACGGGAGGATCCAGAGCCGGGAATATGTGAAGAAACTCTCGGAAACGGAAGTGGAGCACAGGGTCGCCTACGAGGTTTCCGTCAGCAAGGTGGAATATTTGTGTTCCTGACGGCCATTTGCATTTTCCGCGAATTTGTGATATTTTAGTAAAAGTTCGTCAGAGAAAGGAAAATGGCATGAATGAGGGAAAAATCACGGTTTATTGCGGAAAAGGGGAGACGGCGGCTGCGCTCGGCTACGCTATGCAGTCCGCGGGCCGGGGCAGGAGCGCGATCGTCATTCAGTTCCTGAAAGGGCGGAACGAGGAGGAAATGGCGTTCTTAAAGCGGCTTGAGCCGGAAGTGAAGGTGTTCCGCGTCGCCAAGTCGGAGAAGGATTTTTCAGAGCTGTCGGCGCAGATGCAGCAGGGCGAGGGCATGAATATCCGCAACTGGCTCAATTTCGCGAAGAAAGTCCTTGTGACGGAGGAATGCAGCCTGCTGGTCTTAGACGGATTCCTGGGGCTTTTGGACAACGGGATGGCGTCGGAGGAAGATCTGGAGGCCCTGATGCGGGCGAAGTCGGAGGACACGGAGCTTATGCTCACGGGAAGGAGCATGAGCGCCGCGCTTCGCAAGTACGCCGGGACGGCGTATGAGATCTTAGAGCATAGCCTGGACGGACGCCCGGGTGAGTAGCCGCGCGTGAAATTGGCCAATATGCTTTTTGGTTTTCCAGAAAGAAGGGGGTTGATTTCTGGAAATCGATCCGATAGAATAAAAATGGCAACGGAAACGTAGCGGCGGTCGGCTGGTTACAAGAAAACGAATGATGAAGAGGTAGAAGGCATGAACGGACATTCGGAACATTCCATTTTCGCATTGATGCAGAAGCAGAAATATGTGATGCAGATGCGCCCGATCCTTCGGAAAAAGGCGTTATTTGCGGACGGCACGCGGGATTACAGGAATCCGCCGGAGCCGGAGAAGGGCGAGAAAGTCACGCTGACGTTCCGCGCGGCAAAGAATAACATAGACGGCGTCTGGGTCTGCAGCGGGAACGAGCGCATTCCTATGGAGAGATGCGAGAGGAAGGGCGAGTTTGACTATTACCGCGCCAGCATCCAGTTGGAGACGGATGAATACCATTATTATTTTGAGATCGTCACGGGGATGCTGCGCTGTTATTACGACAGGATGGGAGTCACGCCCCAGGTTCGGCCGGAGTATGATTTCGTCATAATCCCGGGTTTTTCGACGCCGGATTGGGCGAAGGGCGCGGTGATGTACCAGATCTTTACGGATCGTTTCTACAACGGAGACCCGGAGAACGACGTCAAGACGAACGAATATTATTATATCAAGACTTACAGCCGCGAGGTGGACAATTGGAACAAATGCCCGGCGCGGTATTTTGGCGTGGCGGAATTTTACGGGGGCGACTTGGCGGGCGTCATGAAAAAGATGGATTACCTGCAGGATCTGGGCGTGGAAGTCCTGTATTTCAACCCGCTGTTCGTATCGCCGTCCAATCATAAATATGATATCCAGGATTATGACTATATCGATCCCCATTACGGGGTCATCGTGGAGGACGAGGGGACGCTGCTGCAGTCGGGCGAGACGGACAATGTCCGGGCGACCAGGTACATCAAGCGCGTGACGGACAGGAAGAATCTGGAGGCCAGCAACGCCCTGTTCATCCGCCTGGTAGAGGAGGCGCACAAGCGCGGCATGAAGGTGATCCTGGACGGGGTATTCAACCATTGCGGGTCGTTTAACAAATGGCTGGACCGGGAGAGGATCTATGAGAAGGAGCTTGGATATGCCAACGGCGCGTATATTTCCGCTTCCAGCCCTTACCGCAATTTCTTCCAGTTCCACGATAAGGAAGCGTGGCCGTACAACGGCTCGTATGACGGCTGGTGGGGGCATGACACGCTGCCAAAGCTGAATTACGAGGGGTCGCCCAAGCTGAAGGAATATATCCTGGAGATCGCGAAGAAATGGGTGTCCCCGCCGTACAACGCGGATGGATGGCGTCTGGACGTCGCGGCGGACCTGGGGCATTCCGTGGAATATAACCACCAGTTCTGGCGTGATTTCAGGAAAGCGGTGAAGGAGGCCAACCCGGACGCCGTGATCTATGCGGAGCATTATGGCGACCCGGCGGCATGGCTGCGCGGCGACCAGTGGGACACGGTCATGAATTACGACGCTTTCATGGAGCCGCTGACCTGGTTTTTCACCGGGATGGAGAAGCACAGCGACGAATACCGCCAGGATATGCTGGGCAATTATTGGAATTTTGAGGGGGCGATGAATTACCACATGACGCGCTTCCTGACGCCTTCCCTGCAGTGCGCCATGAACGAGCTGTCGAACCACGACCATTCCCGGTTCCTGACGCGCACCAACCATAAGGTGGGGCGGGCGGACGTGCTGGGGAGCGCGGCTGCCGGGGAGGATATCAACAAAGGCGTGATGAAGGAGGCCGTGGTGGTCCAGATGACGTGGCCGGGCGCGCCGACGGTCTATTACGGCGACGAGGCGGGGGTCGTGGGATTTACGGATCCGGATAACCGTCGGACGTACCCCTGGGGGGATGAAGACCAGGAGCTTTTGGATTTCCACCGGGCGATCATCCGCCTTCACAAAGAAAACGAGGCGCTGCGGACCGGATCTTTGAAATTGCTCGGCGGGGATTACCAGGTGATGTGCTACGGGAGGTTTAACCGCCAGCAGCAGTTTATCATCGTGCTGAACAACGACGGCGTCCAGCGCAATATGGAATGGGAGGTCTGGACGGCCGGGCTGGATCGCGTGACGAGGCTTGAGCAGGTGATGTTCACGACCCTGGCGTCCCACTCCACGTTATCCACGATCTATGAGACGAAGAACGGATGCCTCAACATCTCCCTCCCGGCATATTCCGCCGTGATCCTGCGGAATATCGGGTAGGGGTAAGACGGGCCGCATTCTCCGGATTTTCCTGCTCCATTGGAACTTTTGCGAAAGGAAAAAGGCCATGGGAGCAGGAAATCCAAAAGGCAGGCATGCGGATTATTCGAGGATCCGGCCGTCTGTAGAGATCGTCACGACTCCCCATGGGATGAATTTCCCGCTGGCCTGAAGAGCCTGCTTTGTTGCGTTTTCAATGCCGCCGCAGCACGGCACTTCCATGCGTGCGATCGTCACGCTCTTAATCTCGTTCTGGGCGATGATCTGCGTCAGTTTTTCCGAATAATCTACCATATCCAGTTTCGGGCAGCCGATCAGGGTGATCCTGTTTTTGATAAGATCCTGATGGAAGTTGCCATAAGCGTAAGCGGTGCAGTCGGCGGCGATCAGCAGATCTGCCCCGTTAAAATAAGGCGCGCTCACGGGAGCCAGCTTGATCTGCACGGGCCACTGCGACAACCTGCTGCGGACGGTTCCGCTCTCGGCCTGCGTTTCTTTGCGGGAGATGGCCTTTGCAGCGGATCCGGGGCATCCGCCCGACAGCTTCTTTGCGGCAGATCCGGGACATCCGCCCGGCAGCTTCTTTTCCGCATTTTCCTGTTTTGCTGTCTGCGCCGCAGCCTCGTTGTATGCCGGGGCTTCCCGCTCTTCGAATGTGATCGCCCCCGTCGGGCAGGCGGGAAGGCAGTCCCCAAGCCCGTCGCAGTAATCCTCCCGAAGCAGCTTCGCCTTGCCGTCAACGATGCCGATGGCGCCTTCGTGGCAGGCGTCCGCGCAGACGCCGCATCCATTGCATTTTTCCTCGTCGATCTTGATGATCTTTCTGATCATGATACATTCCTCCTTTGCCGCCGCCCGTCACAGTTTAGCCCAGGACTTTGCACTTGCTGCAAAGTCCGTAAGAACGAGTAAATTTTGCCGAGAGGGAATCCGGCTCTTTGCCGAAGGCAAACTTGAAATGAGCCGGATTCCGTAACAGGGCAGCCGTAAGGCTGAACTGTTATGCAAAGTCCTGAAATTGTTCTGGCGGCTCTTGATTTTCTGGCTTTATCATAGTATGATAAAAGAAACAAGTATGTTGTATTTACAACGGAAAGGATACTTTTGTGAAGAAATTTGTGCCTGTCCTCAAACGGACAAAATTATTTTCCGGCGTGGGAGAGGACGACATCCTCTCGATGCTGAATTGCTTAAACGCGGCTGTCCGGCAGTACCGCAAGGGCGAATACGCGTTTCGGCAGGGGGAATATATCCGCAGCCTCATGGTTCTTGCGGAAGGCCGGCTCCATATTCAAAAAGAAGATTACTGGGGCAACCTCAATATCTTAAATGAGGTCCGTCCCGGAGAGATATTCGGGGAAGCTTATCTTGTGCCGGACAGCGGCTCGCTTTTAAACGACGTCGTCGCCGCAGAGGAAAGCGCGGCCCTCTTTTTCGATCCCGAGCGGATCCTGGCGGTCTGCCCCTCGGCCTGTCCGTTCCATACCAAACTTGTAAAAAACATATTTTATACGATCTCAGATAAAAACAAAAGCCTGGTGCGAAAGCTCAGTTATATATCGCAGCGTTCCACAAGGGAAAAACTGCTGTCATACCTTTCGGACGAGGCGAAAAGGCAAAACAGCAGCTCGTTTTCCATTCCTTTTAACCGTCAGCAGTTGGCGGATTTCCTTTCCGTGGACCGAAGCGCGATGTCAAACGAGCTTTGCAAGCTGCGGGACGAAGGCATGCTGGATTTCCATAAGAGCGAATTTACTTTGCATGGATCCGAGGCAGGAGGCATTTTTCAGTAAACAGGGAAAGGACGGTGTTCTGTTTGAAAAAATATGATGTGACGGCGCTGGGGGAGCTGCTGGTAGACTTTACCGAGAACGGCGTAAGCGGCCAGGGGAACCCGCTCTATGAGGCGAACCCGGGCGGCGCGCCCTGCAATGTATTGGCAATGCTGCAGAAATTGGAGAAAAAGACGGCTTTTATCGGAAAGGTCGGTCAGGATTCTTTTGGGGAATTGCTGCGCCGCGCCGTGTCGGAACAGGGCATTGACGTCGGCAATCTGATCATGGACGGTGAAAACGCGACGACGTTGGCGTTTGTCCACAATGCTCCGGACGGGGACCGCAGCTTTTCCTTTTATCGGAATCCGGGAGCGGATACGATGCTGCGCGAGGATGAGGTGGACGTTTCCCTGCTGGGCGATACGAAGATCTTTCATTTTGGCAGCCTGTCCATGACGCGCGGGGAAGCGGAGCGCGCGACGAAACTGTCTGTCAGAACGGCAAAGGCGGCAGGCGCGCTGATCTCTTTCGATCCAAATCTGCGTCCGCCTCTTTGGAAGAACTTAGAGGACGCGAAGGAAAAAATAGGATACGGTATCGGGCAGTGCGATATCTTAAAAATCTCGGACGACGAGATCGCGTTTTTTACCGGGACATCGGACATCGGACAAGGCGTGCAGAAAATCCGGGAGCAATACCGCACGCCGTTGGTCTGCGCGACGATGGGCAAGAACGGCAGCATGGCGTATTATAAAGAGTACAAAGCAAAATGCCCAGCCTTTCCGAATGAGAACACCGTTGAAACGACAGGCGCGGGCGATACCTTTATGGCGTGCGTGTTAAATTATGTGCTGGAAAATGGGTTAGAACAGCTCGACGGGCGGAAACTGTATGAGATGCTGCGGTTCGCAAATGCGGCGGCTTCTATCATTACGACGAAAAAAGGCGCGTTGCGGGTTATGCCGTCAGAGCGCGACGTGCGGGAATTTTTGCAGAGGGAAGCGTGAGGATTGCGAAAAGAATCCCTGTGCCGAGGTTTTTGTTTTACCGTAATTCTTGTGCTGTCCATTGTCGGTTGCGGATCTGATACAAAGACCGAAACAGTTCAGACAGATAGTAACACGATAACAGACAAACTCTATATGCTGAATACTCAAAGAGTTTTCGATTTCCAGTTTATGATGTTCTATGTAGATAACACATTCCGGAGCCATTATTGACGATGGTGATTACATACAATTTGGAGAGGCCGAGTTTATTGATTTGGACAGAAAATACAAAATCAGACGATCCATTATATGATGAGTTCCGTTGGCTTCTGCTTTTCCTGCCGAAAGAAGATCATTTTGAAGCGGAAACATACACATTCCATTGACTGTATTCCGGTAGGTACTTACACAGATTTACAGATTGACTTGAATACAACGCATATAACCGCATACAATAACCACGAAAGGAAGTGTTCACTATGCCTGCATTACAACAACTACAGTTAATCACTTTGGAACAGTACGAAGCTCTTCCTGAAGACAGAAGAGTTGAGGTCTTTGATGGTATTGTCTATGATATGTCCAGTCCGTCGCAGGAACACCAGACCATTTCAATGGAACTATCGACCGTACTCAACACATACATCAAAGAAAAAAAAGGTCCTTGCAGGGTATTCCATGCTCCGTTTGACGTAAAGCTCAACGACCAGCCTCTCACCATCGTACAGCCGGATCTTATGGTCATCTGCGACAAAAATAAGCTGGACGGAAACAGATGCAACGGCGCTCCTGACTTTATTATTGAGATAGTTTCACCCGGCAATCCGGCTGATGATTACATCCGCAAGCTGTATTATTATAAAAATGCAGGAGTCCGTGAATATTGGATTGTCGATCCCCGCCGCAAGATTGTGACTGTCAATTACTTTGAATGCAATGCGCTTAACATTCAATACTCCTTTGATTCTGTTATCAAGGTCAATATCTATGATGATCTGTTTGTCAACTTTTCTGAAATTGCAGATATTCTGAACATTTAACGGCACAGGAAAAGGCATATGCGCCCTGCATGTGCCTTTTGCGTTGTGGTGCGCCTGGCGGCGCACGTTTCTAACGGATGAAAGTCCCGAATCCGCCCGGTAGTGGGAAGGATACAGCCGAAGGTTAGGACATCGGCCTTTCAAGCCGGAAATGCAGGGTTCAAGTCCCGTTTCATAAAGCTGTCCTAACTGTGTCATATTGATTCTCCTCTATTTCGTTTGTTTTGGAACGTTTTGTATATTCCATTTTATATCGGTCAATGATTGCCATTTATTAACGGTCATTGTTCGTTACGACAGATTCAGAGATTACTTAATGAACTTCGTGAAGAAAACCGTATTTGTTGTGAGGGAAGGACAAGCGCTGCCAAATAGTTTGCCGTAGGGGAATAGATGCAGCCATTGACAAAACTTGCACAAAACTTGCACAAAATTTGCACAAACTTGCGCCAAGATAAGCTAGAGTTTAAGAATTTTCAAGGGTAAGCGCCTTTGAACAAAACCCTTGTCTTTTCTATAGTTCTGCGTTATATTGTAGATATAAAAGGAGCAGCCGCCCACAAAGTGGTTAGCCTCCCAGTTAGGTGATAAGCCTGCCTGTACTGGCTAAGTGACAAGGTAGGCTTATTTATTTTCGCTTGTTCTTCCTATCTATGTAGGCAAGCAATGCAATGATCAAAGTACCAAACGCTATCATTAAAGATATTGCTTGAGTTTCAGTTTAGTTGCCGAATTTAAAATAATGATTGACATAAAGTCCTGAATATGTTATTTTAAATATAAGTTAGCCAAAACTAACCAATGCGCATAGACGATATTGTTATGGAAATCGGCTGCGATTTATATGGCATTTTTCTTTTGAGGATGAGTTAGACAAAACTAATCAAGATATGGAAAGAGAAAGAACATGAGTGTAGTCATTGTGGGAGGACACGACAGGATGGTCTGTCAATATAAGAAAATCTGCAAAGCGTATCGCTGCAGGGTAAAGGTATTTACACAGATGTCGGGAAACCTGAAAGAGATGATCGGTTCTCCGGATCTGCTGATCTTATTTACCAATACGGTATCCCATAAAATGGCCCGTTGCGCAGTGAGTGAGGCAGAAAAATGCCATGCGGACGTTGTGCGGTGCCATACCAGCAGCGGGGCGGCATTGAGTTCAATTCTGGAAAAAGCCTGCGGCTGACCGGGCAAGGAGTATGTCCTTGCCTCATATGCCTTGGGCGGATCAAAAAGGAGGGGTAAAATCATGTATCAGATCACAGTAAAAATTGACGGCATGATGTGCGGCATGTGCGAGTCCCACATCAACGACGCCATCCGCCGGGCCTTTCCGGTAAAAAAGGTCACGTCCTCCCATACAAAGGGAGAGACGGTGATCCTGGCAGAAACGGATATTTCAGAGGAAGCGCTCCGCGCAGCTCTTGAGCCGACAGGCTATCAGGCACTGTCGGTCAGCAAAGAAACCTACGAGAAGAAAGGTCTGCTTGGTTTCCGGAAAGGGAACAAATGAGGGAGAGAAGAAAAAAGAAAGCCCCCTCAAAAGCGCGATTAATTCATGCGGGAGTGGCATCCCGCTTCTTTTTGCAACAAAAAATGTAACATTTCATATAAAATGTTACATTTCCTGGTTACACAAACTATATCGGAGCGTTCCGGAAATACTTAACCCCTCTAATTCTTTGGATTTTATCTTTTATTAAAAATCATACAAGATATCGTATCTGAGATCAAAATTCCATACCATATATAGGAAACCGAAAAATAGAAGCCTCACTGGACGCACCGCGGGAAAGCGTCCGGCGGGGCTTTTTCTTTTGCGCACCCCGCCATTTGGGCGGCGAGGGGCAAAAAATACATTACAACGTCAAAAACGCCGGAAACACGGGCTTTTACAGATGGCAGAATGTAACAATTTATATGAACTGTTACACGGTTTGATTCATTTGGAAGTGAAAAAGGAAACAAGGAAGATAGGGAAGGAGCAGTTGGAAGAGGTTGGGTATGACGAGGCTGCAGGGATGCATTATGCCCTCTGGAAGGGGAAACGGATGTATTATCCAAGGGGGTATTCCAGGGAGAATGTCGCGGCGGCCGTGGGATTCGTGAGGCTGGAGCAGGACGTGGAATCGCCGCATCGGTACCGGGCGGGGGATTTTGACGTGCGGGAAGGGGACGTCGTGGTCGACGCCGGGGCCGCAGAAGGGAATTTTGCCCTGGAGGTCGTGGAGCGCGCAAGGAAGGTCTACATTGTCGAGCCGGACCATAAATGGGTGGAGGCGCTGAGGAAGACGTTCGAGCCATGGGCGGACAAAGTCGTGATCGTGGAGCGGCTGCTCGGGAACACGGAAGATGAGGCGCATACGCGGATTGACAGCTTTGTGGAAGAAGGGGAGATCGGATTCCTGAAGATGGACGTGGAGGGCGCGGAGGCGGAATCCCTCCGCGGGGCGGCGGAGACGCTGGCGAACAGCAGGAATGTGAGATGCGCCATCTGCGCGTACCATAGGAAAGGCGCGGAAAAGGAGATCCGGGAGATCCTGGAGGGGATGGGATTTTTCACTGCGACGACAGGCGGCTATATGTTTTTCAAGGATGACATTGACAGTTGGGTGGACTGCGAATTAAGGCGTGGGATCGTGCGCGCGGAAAAGGGGCAGGGCTGGACTGTGTAACTGTGCCTGCAAGTTTTGACGCAAGAATACAAGATAAAGAGAGCTTTACTGTGAAGGGAAGCATATGAGCAGATTGTATATTTCAATGTACCATTATACGAGAGATTTGATACATAGCAGATATCCTAAGATCAAGGGGATGGATTGCACGGCATTCCAACGTCAGCTTGCATTCATGCAGCATAATTTCCGCATTGTTACAATGGAACAAGTCATGGACGCGGTTGAAGGGAAGGCCGATTTGCCAGAAAACGCGTTACTGCTGACCTTTGATGATGGTTATTCAGATAATTTTACGTGTGCGCTTCCGATATTGGAAGAATTTGGAATGCAGGGTTCGTTTTTTATTCCGGCTAAGACGTTTGTAGAACATCAGCTTTTGGACGTAAATAAGCTTCATTATATCCTTGCATGCGCAAATATACATGAGCTTGTTATGGATGTTACGCAGGAAATGGATTTTTATAGGGGGCGGGAATTTGATTACGCTCCCACGGATGAGCTTTTCAATCAATATGCCGTTGCAAATAGGTTTGATGGAAAGGAAACAATTTTTGTGAAGCGGATGCTGCAGACAGTTCTGCCGGAAAAATTGAGGAACATCATCTCAAGCAATCTGTTTGAAAAGTATGTTGGGATAACGGAGGAACAACTGGCTTATGAACTATATATGACGGAAGATCAGATCCGCTGCATGAAAAAGCACGGGATGTTCATAGGAGTTCATGGGTACGACCATTACTGGCTTGGGAATTTATCACCGACGAAGATGCGGGAGGACATTTCTAAGGCGCTTGATGTTATGGATGAGTTTATAGACAGAAAGCGCTGGGTAATGAATTATCCATACGGAAATTTCAACGAGGATGTCCTTGGTTTTATTGAAGAAAAAGGGGCGTGCATTGGTCTGACGACGGAAGTGCGGGTGGTAGATATTGGACAGGATTCCGCACTCAAACTGCCAAGGCTGGATTGTAATGATTTCCCGCCAAAGAGCGAGAATTACAAGAAAATGTCGAGGAGGGCCGTGTCTGGGATGTTGGACAGCGCCACAGCGGCATTATGAGTAAAATGGATATAGGCATAAGCTTAGTATGTTTTTATGTGAAAGGAAGGAGACAATAAATGAATACGAAGATTTTTGATGAAGTAACAGAGATCATTGCAGGGATTTTGGAAGTGGACAAGAACATGATCAACGGAGAAACGGCGATCGGGGACATTGAATCGTGGGATTCCTTGCATCATTTGCGGATTATTTCGAGTGTTGAACATAAATATGGGTTCCGCTTTACACCGGATATTTTGTTGGACCTGGAGGATGTGGAAGATATTGTGAATGCTACAGAGGAGCAGATAAAATGAAGCCGATTGTTGAACAGGTCATAGAGAACAGCAGGTCAAATCCGGACAAGATTGCCGTTTGCGACGGGAAATCAGCCATTAGCTTTGCGGAACTGGCAGGCATGATACTATCGGCAAAAGAAACGTTAGTTTCTTCATACCATATCGCAAAAGGCGATGCCATTATTATCGCAGCGGACAAGCAGTTGGAGTTTGTCGGGGTATATTTTGCGTGTCATCTGATTGGCGCCATTGCGCTTCCGATCGCACCGGATACAAATGAAAAACGCTATGATGCGATCAAAGATCGCGCGCATCCTGTTTTGACAGTGGGATTTTATGACGGACAGATTCCGGAAGCTGATTTTTCAGAGTTTGCTGAGAGAAAAAGGATAGCCGATCATAGTGGCATAGTATATCCGTCTTTGGACGACGTGGCTGACATTATGTTTACTACGGGTACAACAGGAGAACCCAAAGGGGTGCAGCTGACGCATCGAAATATTGCGGCGGCTGCGCGCAATATCAATGCGTTTGTCCAGAATGAGGCGGAAGATGTAGAGATGATCGCATTGCCAGTTTCGCATTCTTTTGGCATTGGAAGGATGCGTTGCGCGTTATCCAATGGGCAGACTGTGATCATGTTGGGAAGCTTTGCAAACGTCAAAAGGTTTTTCGGTTTTATTGAGCGGTACCATGTGACTGGTTTTGGCATGGTTCCGGCAAGCTGGGCGCTTTTAAAGCGAATGAGCGGAATGAAGATAAACGAGTATAAGGAACAGCTCCACTATATTGAGATTGGCTCTGCCCCAATGCCGACCGAAGAAAAGCAAGGCCTGATGGATGCTCTTCCCAACACGAGAATCTGTATGCATTATGGGTTGACGGAAGCGTCCAGAAGCGCCTTTATGGAATTTCATGAATGTGCGGACAGGCTTACCACGGTTGGAAAGCAAACGCCTAATATGACAATATCCATAAAGGATGAAAATGGGATTGATCTTCCAAATGGTGTGGAGGGTGAGATCTGTGTTGCAGGAGATGCTGTAACTGTCGGTTATTTGAACATTTCAAAAGAAAAGTCATTCTGGGATATGTATTTCCGGACCGGGGACTGGGGAGTGAGGGATGATGACGGGTTCATTACGCTCAAGAGCAGGAAAAAAGAACTGATCAATGTCGGAGGTAAGAAAGTAAGTCCGATGGAGGTTGAGGCAGTATTAATGGATTTTGATTTTGTTGAGGATTGCGCATGCGTCGGCATACCGGATCCAGAAGGCATCCTTGGGGAAGTCGTAAAAGCGTATCTCGTGACTCAGGAACCGGATAAGGCAGACTGGGGAGAGATGGACAGAAGGATTGGAGAACGTCTGGAAAGTTATAAGCATCCGGCGGAGTATGCAGTCGTGAACGAGATTCCAAAGACAAGCTCCGGGAAGGTTCAGAGATTATTACTGAAATAAAAGTGGGATGAGAGGTGTGGGAAATGTGGCAACCGCAGGGATCGTATTCACAATTCTTATTAAGAACTCCAGTTTTGCTATGTGGGAAAGGGGCGGCGCAGGAGCTTTATAATTATCCGGGAGAAAGAATTGCCGTCATATACGGCTCGTCTTTTAACGATGAAGGAAAAGCTTTATTCCGACAGACATTTAGCAAAAAAGATGTCTGTTTTATAAAACGCAGCTGGGACGGGGAACCCGCGATAGAGGATTTGTCCGAGTGTGTCGGGGAACTGGAAGAATATAGGCCGGATGTGTTCATTGCCGTTGGAGGCGGTTCGGTTATAGACGGTGTAAAATTATGCCGTCTATTTTATGAATTTCCCTTTTTTGATGTGGGATGTCCACGGATCGCAGGTTCCCGGTTGAATACAAAGTTCATCGCGGTTCCGACAACTGTCGGGAGCGGTGCGGAAGTTTCGTCTGCCGCGGTTTATTGGAGTAAGAAAGGCCACAGAAAGGAAATGGCCGTATCCCATGCGTTACAGCCGGATGTGATCGTTTATGATATTGATTACATTGTCAATACGCCGGAACGTGTCTTATATGCGTCTGCGCTGGATGGCATCAGCCATATTATGGAAGGGTACGTTTCTAATGTCAAAAACAATATGGCGGAAATGCTTGGGGAAAAGGGGCTGCAGATGTTTTATGAGGCGTTTGCCAGGGAAGGAACGATAAATTTTGAGCGGCTTCAATATGCAGGTTATCTTGGCGGGATCGTACAGAACCATTGTATTGTGGGAGGCGCGCATGCAATTGCCCATCAGATGACGGAGTTTGGATTCCCACATGGCGAAGCGGTAGGGCTGGTTTTGCCATCGGTCATTCGTGTAAATTGTGAAGATAAAGAGTGCGAAAGAAAATATGACCAGTTGGCGGGATATGCAGGATTTGGTGATAAGCGCGAACTGATATCTTTTATAGAATCCATATTGACAAAAAGCGGTATCGCAGCAAGAAGATCGGAAATAAAAAATGTTTTGGAAAGACATTTTGATTCCCTGGTCGGAAATGTCAAAATCGACCGGGGCGGGAAAGGAAATCCCGTTCCGATCACGGAGGAATATGTGAAAAAAGTAATAAGGGGGCTTTGACATGGGATATTTAACAGAGGAGTTACTTAAGGAAGCGCCCTTTGACCGTCCGGCGCAGAAAAAAAACGGGGTGTTTTTCCGGGCTTTGATGGAGGAACTTTGTTTTCATTATGACAATAACGAATTGTATCGTTCCTTTTGTGATAATAAATCTTTTGATCCGCATACCTTTCAGGGCAGCCTGGCAGAAGTCCCGCCAGTGCAGGTCAGTGTATTTAAAGAATTGGGGAGCCGGCTGAATTCTGTCCCAAAAGAGAAGATTAAGCTGACGCTTCAATCGTCGGCTACATCGGGAATACCGAGCAGTGTGCCAGTGGATGGCGTGACGTCAAAACGCCAGGCAAAGGCAATGATCCGGGTGGTGGGAGATTTTATTGGAAATGAGAGAAGACCGTTTCTGGTCATGGATGTGGATCCAACAGATGGTTTTCGGGAGATTCTGGGCGCACGGTACGCGGCGGTCAGCGGATATTTGAATTTTGCTTCCCAGGTTGGCTATTTTTTGAAAATCCACGAAAATGGGACATATTATTTTGATGTGGACGGTATAGGAGAATATATTGGCGGCCTGAAAGAGCCAGTCATTGTTTTTGGGTTTACATATATCTTATATACAGAGGTTGTGAAACCATTGTCTGAAAAGGGAGTTCAGTTTCATCTGCCTGCAGGCTCAAAGGCCATCCATATTGGAGGATGGAAAAAACTTGAAAATGAGAAGGTGGAAAAAGACACGTTCAATGCATTGACAGCGGAGGTGTTTGGAATTGAAAAAGAAAATGTGATAGACATTTACGGCTTTACAGAACAGATGGGCTTGAATTATCCTGACTGCCCTTGTGGATGCAAACATGTGTCAGCTTATTCCGATGTTATCGTGAGGGATGTCACTACCGGAAAAATTGTTGAGGATGGACAAACGGGGCTGATGGAATTCATTTCGCCTGTCCCGCATTCGTATCCGGGCAATTTGGTTTTAACAGACGATATCGGGCAGATCGTGAAAGGAGATTGCCCTTATGGAAGAAGCGGAAAGCGGTTTAAGATCCTGGGAAGGTTAAAGAAAGCGGAGATCAGAGGATGTGGGGATATTTTGTCCAGCAAGCTGAAATTTACGGATTCCACAACTGGCGCACCGGAAATGCAGGCTTCAGATTTACGGGTTTATGACTGGAGCGGTTTTGAAGCGGGAGAATTAAAGCCAGAAGAAGCAATCCGTGTGTTGGGCGGCAGACTGAGGGCGCAATTAACCTGGATGCGCCGACAGCCGATGGATGCGCTGATCGGCCTGATATCCATAGCATCAAAAAAATGGAGTTCCGGTCTGAATATGTTAGAGGAAACGCAGGATCAGGGATTGCAGTTTCTCGTTAGATGGTGTGAACCTGAGCATCTGGCGCAGATTGCCGATCAGGGACTCAGGGGAATAAGAAAATATGCGGATGGCTTCATCCCGGTTGCCGATTCCAATGTCTGCAGCATGCGTGCCAGTTCCAGAGGGCTTGTCTGTCACTGGCTTGCTGGCAATGTTCAAATTCTGGGTATGTTTGTATTGATACAGAGCATATTGACAAAGAATGTGAATATGCTTCGTGTATCTGCGAGGGATAACGGTGCGTTTAGGGCATTGCTGTCGGCTTTTGAAGGCGTGTCCTTTACGACCGCAGGCGGACATACAATCTGCGGCGACGATCTTCTGAAAACGATAGCGCTGGTTTCTTTTGACCATCATGATACAAAAATCGGCAAGGCGATGTCAGAGATTTCTGATGTCAGGATCGCGTGGGGCGGCAGGGAAGCTGTTTCTACGGTTGCCGCGTTCCCTTCCCGTTTTGACTGTGAGGATATAATTATGGGACCGAAAATATCCTTTTCGGTAATCAGCAGGGAAGCAATTGCGGATGAACGCAGGGCAAGAAAGCTTGCCCGCAAGGTTGCCGTGGATGCCAGTGTGTTTGACCAGACCGGGTGCGCTTCTGCACATAATGTCTTTGTTGAAGATGGAGGCGAAATCCTGCCGGAGAAGTTTGCTTCGCTTTTGGCGGATGCAATGTCGAAGGTATCGAAACAGATACCAAAGGGTCGGATGACGCAGGAAGAATTTGCGGCGGTTCATTCCGCGCGCGGACTTTATGATTTTAAGGGAACCGTATATGGGGACGATGAGTCCGTATGGACAGTGCTTTATAGCAATCATGCGGAATTAAACAGTCCAGTATATTCGAGGGTTGTATTTGTCCATCCGTTAAATGACGTCATGGATGCAGTTGCATATGTCAATGATAATATACAAACGGTTGGTCTGGCAGCGGAAGGCAGTAAGGCGACCGCATTTGCTTCCGCCGCGGCAGAGCATGGCACTGTCCGTTTCCCTGCCTGCGGCAGGATGTTGAATTTTGAGTCGCCATGGGACGGTATGTTTATTATGGACAGGCTTGTCAAATGGATAACGTTAGGAGGTCCGTTGGTTTAATATGGAATATAGATTACATCATATCGGCATTGCGACGGATGACATTCATCTTTGTTTTGAAACGGATGATATAGATGCGGCGCTGCTGAAAATGCGCGAGGAGGCATATATTATTTTGGCGGTTATAAATCGATATTTCTCTGTACATTAGGATGATTATCTGGTATAATTGAACTATGGAAAA
>CANQTH010000005.1 GCA_947626795.1 uncultured Lachnospiraceae bacterium | reverse complement strand
TTGTCTATCCGCAATGAAGAAGCGACACACATTATGTATCTGGTAACAAAAAGCCTGAAATACAATAGAGAGAAAATCACGAATAATCTCATTTCCATTATTAAGTCTATAATTGCTATGGATACGACAGGCACAGATGTGGAAAAGCTGAAAGCCCAGATTGCAGCTATCGAGGATAAGCGCACAAAGCTAATTGACATTTATATGGACGGCAACATAACGAAAGACGAGTTTTCGGCTGCACGGTCTAAGTGCGATGCCGAAATTGCCGAGCTGCAATCGGTTATCGACAGCATTGATAAACAGCAGACGATGATAAAGCAGCAACAGCAGCTTATCAACGAAATCACGGAAGCCATTAACGAAATTGTCGGCGGCGTTGAATATGAGGATGAATTTTACAAGCACATCTTAGACAAAATGGTTGTGAATGATAAAGACCATATTGATGTGTATTTGAATTTACTTCCTTTGAAATGGAGCTATACGGTTGCGAAAGCATCAAAAAAAGCGTTAGCCCCTGAAAGGAACATTTCAGGGGCTTCTCTACCGATATCCGTCAGCAGCCCCGCGACTTCCCGGTACGGCATTGTGTACCGCTGGGACAGATAGCGCATGGAGGCGGAAAGCTCCCCGTCCGGGCCGCCGAACTGGCTGATGATCGCCTGCGCCATCTTGGCGTTTGTCTGCGTGATGTTTACCGGGTACTGCAACCGTTTTTCATAATTCCACATTTAACAGCAACCTCCTTCCCAGGGCATGGGCTGCACGGCCCAGAGCCATTCGTTTTCCGGCGTTGCGCTGTCGACGGTGAGAGGGCCGTAGCAGCTTTCGTATTCTTTGAGCGCTTCCGTGCGGATCTCACGGAAATGCTTGAAGTAGGCGATGGCCTCCTGATCCGCCGGATGCGTGTCAAGGTAGAGGACGATGTCGTTTACCGCAAAGCTTACCATGTTGAGCCATTGGAGTAATTTTTCCTGTTCGACCGGGTTTCCTTTCATTTCGGGCATCCCCCTTTCCCACAAAAAGGCTGGTTCAATTCCGGGAAGACCGTCCCGGCCTGCAGTGCTTTCTCCGGCTCGTAAACGTCATGGAAAAACTGCCATGGGACGTAAGCCATCGCGATCGCCATGCCGGATAACGGGTCGGATTTGGCCGGATAGGCGCAGGACATGGAAGGGCGGCCTGCCATTTGGCGCCGCTGCATGTTCGGCATCGCTGCCATCTGGCGTTTCGGCTGGACGGGCATATAAGGGGCGGCCGCCATCTGTCCGCCCGGCGCGCCCTGCGGGTAGCCGCAGTCAGGTGTCATATTATAATTAGGCATAGTGTAAAGTCCTTTCTTAGTTGTTTTCTATACAATATGAGAAAAAAGGAAAAATGTGCGTCCTGGTAACAGTTCAGCCCAGGACTTTGCACTTGCTGCAAAGTCCGTAACTGTGAAGCCGAAGGCTGAACTGTTACGCGCCGCGCATGGAGGGGATAAAATTATGCTTGACAAAGGCGCAGTGTTCGTTTATTGTATTATATGTATAGTACAATAATACACGAGAGCAGGAGGATGATAGAGTGAGGGAATTGTTGAAAGTGCAGAATGTGAAAAAGACATTCCGGGTATCCGCCAGGCAGCAGAAGATCCAGCGGACGAAAGAACGCACGAAGGTCGCGGTCGACAGGCTGAGCTTCACGGCATACGAAGGGGAAGTGTTCGGGCTGCTTGGGCCGAACGGCGCGGGCAAGACGACGACGCTGCGCATGATGGCCGCGCTGATCTCGCCGGATGAGGGGGATATCCTGGTGGACGGGTCGAGCGTCGTGAAGTCGCCGGACGAAGTGCGCGCAAAGATCGGCTTCCTCACCAGCGAGTTGAAGCTGGAAGAATTTTTTACGCCGAATTACCTGTTTGATTTCTTCTCGGAGCTGCACGGCGTGGACAAGGCGACGGCGGCGAGGCGCAAGCAGGAACTGTTTGGCAAGTTCAATATTTCAGAATACGCCGAGATGAAGGTCGCCAACCTTTCCACCGGGATGAAGCAGAAGGTGTCGCTCGTGATCTCGATCGTGCATGATCCGGACATCATTATTTTTGACGAGCCGACGAACGGGCTGGATGTTTTGACGGCCAAGACCGTGACGGATTTCCTGCTGGATCTGAGGGGGCGCGGGAAGACGATCGTCGTGTCAACCCATATTTTCAGCCTGGTCGAGAAGATCTGCGACCGCGTGGGGATCATCCTGGACGGCAGGATGGCCGCCTGCGACACGCTGGAGAATATAACGGCGGAAAAGCCGCTGGAAGAGAAATTTTTTGACATTTTTGCGGAGAAAGCAGGTGGGACGTATGAAAAATAATATGGTGACTGTGATCAAAAAGGAATTTCGGCGTTTCTTCACGGACAGGCGGATGGTGCTTACGACGCTCGTGATGCCGGGGCTTATGATATATATCGTATATTCCGTGATGGGAACGGGGCTTGCTTCCCAGTTCGGGCAGGAAGAAGGGACCGCGCTGCAAGTCAGCGTAGAGAACCTGCCCCAGGGCATAGCGGCCGCATCGAAGGGAACGCCCCTTGAATTTACGGAGCTTTCGGGCGGGCAGGAGACGGACGGGGCGTTGGAAGGATTAAGAGAAGGTGCGGAAGGGTGCGACCTTGTGGCTGTGTTCCCGAAAGATTTTGAGAAGCTGGCGGCCGCGTATGACAAGGCGGACGGCGGGGACGCCCCGGCGGTAAGGCTCTATTACAACTCCGTCCAGACCGACTCTTCCTCCGCTTATGACATGATGGAGGAAATCCTCGACGCCTATGAGACGTCTCTGGCCAACAAATTCGACGTCAACCCGGGGGATGAGAAGTACGACCTGGCGACGGAAGAGGATATGTCCGCGCAGTTCTTCTCCATGATGGTCCCGATGCTGATGATGGTATTTCTGTTCAGCGGCTGCATGGCGGTCGTGCCGGAATCCATCGCGGGGGAAAAGGAGCGCGGGACGATCGCGACGCTGCTTGTCACGCCTATGAAGCGCAGCCATCTTGCGCTCGGGAAGATCATCAGCCTTAGCGTGATCGCCGTTTTGAGCGGCCTTTCCAGTTTCCTTGGGACGATGCTCTCCCTGCCGAAATTGATGGGCGGGGTGCAATATATGGACGCGAGTGTCTATGGGATCCAGGAATACCTGCTGATGCTGGCGGTCGTCATATCGACGGTGCTTTTGATCGTCACGCTTGTGTCCATCGTGTCCGCGTTCGCCAAGAACGTGAAAGAGGCGACGGGGTGGGTGACGCCGATCATGATCGTCTCCATGCTGTTTGGCGTGATGTCCATGCTGGATATCGCCAGCCAGACGGGCATGGCGTGGTTCTTGATCCCGCTTTACAACAGCGCGCAGTGCATGGGCGGCATATTCTCTTTGGATGTGGACGTATGGAACGTCGCCGTGACGGCGGTTTCCAATATCTGTTATGCGGGGATCGGCGTGTTTGCGCTGACAAAGATGTTTGGCAGCGAGAAAGTGATGTTCTCAAAATAAGGCGCGCCGGAAGGAGGCTGCCGGGCGGGCGCTGGACTGGATCAGGCCTTTTACAGGTTCTCCCCTGTGAAAGGCCGCCTTTAATCCCAGGTCGTTCCCGAGGATGGCGATGCTCGCATACGCCCCCGGGGCGAGAGTCCCGTATTCGCCGAAAACCCCGAGGGCGCGCGCCGGGTTGGAGGAGGCGCATCTTACGGCGTCCGCTAAGGGTACGCCCATCGTGCTGACAGCCGTGCGCAGGCATCCCATCAGGCTGGTCACGGATCCGGCGAGCGTCCCGTCTTTTAAGGAGGCAACGCCGCCCGAGACAGCGACGTTTTGTCCGCCCAGGTCGTAGACGCCGTCGCCAAGCCCGGTTGCGCGCATACTGTCGCTGATCAGGATGATGCGGCGGCTGCCGAACAGCGCGAAGGCCGCGCGGACGGCGGAAGGGTGGATATGCGCGCCGTCGCAGATCAGCTCCGCCATGCACGACGCGTCTTCGGCCGCCGCACCGATCGGCCCGGGCGCGCGGTGGGAAAGAGGCGGCATGGCGTTGAACAGGTGCGTAAGCTGGGACGCGCCGTTTTCCAAGGCTTTTTTTGCCGTATCGTAGTCTGCGGCGGTATGCCCCAGAGAAATCCTCAGACGTTTGCTGTTTTCCCGGATGAACGGGATCGCGCCTTCGGATTCCGGCGCGACGGCGGCGATGCGGATGATCCCGCCGCAAGCCTCCTGGAGGCGGTCGAGCAGCCCTGTGTCCGGCAGGCGGATGAATGTTTCATTCTGCGCGCCCTTTTTCGCGGGGCTGATGAACGGGCCTTCCAGGTACAGGCCGAGGAAATCCGCGCCGTTTACGGGCGTAAAACCTCTTGCGGCGCGGCAGATCCGCAAGAGGGCGCGTTCCGGCAGCGTCATGGTGGCGGGCGCGATCGCGGCGACGCCGCAGCGCAGCTCATATTCCGCCATTGCCTGGAAGGCGTTTGCCGTGCCGTCGCAGCAGTCGCTCCCCATGCAGCCGTGGAGATGGAGGTCGACCAGCCCCGGGATGACGTAGCCGCCGGACACGTCTGTGGCAAGCTCTTCCCCGGGGGCCTTTCGGTAAGAGCTTTCGGTGACGATCCTGTCGCCGCAGAGGCACAGGACGCCCTGCCGGAAGCCGCAGGCCTCCTCCTGGAAGATGAGGCCGTTGACGATCTTGCGTTTTCTCATTTTGAACCATCTCCAAATCGTTTTTCTATTCTGGAATCATACTATAAAAGGGGGAGAGTTTCAACAGAGAGAGCTTGAAATGTTACGTCTGAACGTAACATTTCAGCCTTCGGCTGTTCTGTTACGGAATCTGGCTCATTTCAAGTTTGCCTTCGGCAAAGAGCCGGATTCCCACTCGGCAAAATTTACACATTCTTACGGACTTTGCAGCAAGTGCAAAGTCCTGGAATGAAATGTTACGTCTGAACTTTCAAAAGAATCGGGAGCAGAAAGGCCAGGGCCTGCCCGTTAAGACAGACGCCTGGCGTATCGTTTTTCCAGTTGGGCGATCAGGCCGTACAAGCCGCAGGCCAGGACGCACAAGATGGCGATGGACATGATGACCCAGTCTAACTTGAATACCTGGCTGCCGTAAATGATCAGGTATCCAAGGCCTTTCCTGGAAGAGATGAATTCCCCGATGATGACGCCGACTAAGCACAGCCCGATATTCACCTTCATGACCGAGAACAGGTAGGGGATGTTGGAGGGCAGCACGACTTTGGACAGCACATGGCGTCTGGTTCCCCCGAGCGTGTAGATCAGCTTGGCTTTTTCCGGATCCACGGACCGGAAGCTGGCATAAAGCCCCAGGATGGAGCCGAAGATCGCCACGGACATCCCGGTGACGATAATGGTCCGGTACGTCGCCCCGAGCCATACGATCAAAAGGGGCGCGAGCGCGGACTTTGGCAGGCTGTTTAGGACGACGAGGTAAGGTTCGAGGGTCTCGGACAGCCCTTCGTGGAACCACAGCAGGATGGCGGCCGCGAGCGCGGACACGATGACGAGCGCGAAGCTTGCGAGCGTCTCGAATAATGTGATCCCGATATGGGAAAATAAGCTGCCGTCCATCGCCATCGCATAGGCGCAGCGGACGACCTGGGAGGGGCTGCTGAAGATGAAGCTGTCGATCAGCCCCGTTTGGGCCGCCCCTTCCCACAAGGCGAGGAACGCAAGAAAAATGCATAGCCTGCCAGCGGCGACGGCGCGTTTGCGCCTCTTGCGCGCGAGCAGGAAACGTTGTTGTGCGGCTGACGGTTCATTCATTTTCATCCAACTCCTTCCAGATCTCATTGAAATAGTCGCTAAATTCCGGGCAGTTCCGCCGCTCCAGCGCGCTTTTTTCCATGGGGAACCCGATCGGGATGACGCGCTTGACGGTCGCGGGCCGCCTGCTCAAGATAAGGACCCGCGAACTGAGGCTTATGGCCTCGGACAAGTCGTGCGTGACGAGGACGGCGGTCTTCCCCTCCTTGCGGATGATCTTCCCGATATCGTCCCCGACGGTGAGACGGGTCTGATAGTCCAGCGCGGAAAAAGGCTCGTCGAGGAGAAGAAGCTCCGGAGACAGCGCGAGCGTCCGTATGAGGGCCGCCCGCTGGCGCATGCCGCCGGACAACTGGGAAGGCTTTGCCTTCCGGAATTTGTAAAGCCCGTAGGCCTTTAGCATATCAAAGACGCGTTCCCTGGCCTCCGGCGTCAGCTTATCCTGGATCTCGAGGCCGAGCAGGACGTTTTTTTCGATCGTGCGCCATTCAAAAAGGTGGTCGTGCTGGAGCATATAGCCGATCGCGCCTGCGCCCGCGCGGGTCATTTTTTTCCCGGAAAGAAAAATAGAACCGCGTTCCGGCTCTAAGAGTCCCGCCAGGAGCGAAAGCAGCGTGGATTTCCCGCATCCGCTCGGACCGACGACCGCCAGGAAATCGCCTTTTTGGACGACGAGGTCTATATTGGATAAAGCAGGCGTCTCTCCGGCCACGGAATGGTAGGAGAAGCCCACGTTTTTCAGTTCCATCATAGGTTCCATAGGATCTGATCCTCCTGATAGCCATTGTTTACCATATTGTATGAAAAACGGCGGCGCGCGTGAAAGTAACCGTTCAGTCCTGGGCTGAACGGTTACGCGCTTGTCGTAAAGTCCTGGCATTTCCCTTGTGAAAAAGCCAAAAGAGGAGTATGATAGAAAAAACAGGTTGAAATAAGGCGGGGGAAAGGGTAAAATGAAACGGAATTACCAAAAAGAACTGGAAGAAATGATCCGGCGCATCCAGCGGCGGGGGCAGGTGCCGAAGCTCCTTTTGCATAGCTGCTGCGCCCCTTGCAGCAGTTATGTCCTGGAATATCTGTCGCAGTATTTCCAGATCACCGTGCTGTATTATAATCCCAACATCTATCCGGAAGAAGAGTATGAGAAGCGCGTGGCGGAGCAGGAATCGTTTCTGCGAAGGTTCTTAGGGCGGCGCGCCGATTTCCTGGCGGGGGATTATGAGAGCGGGCGGTTTTACGAGATGGCGAGGGGCTTAGAAGAGCTGCCGGAAGGCGGGGAGCGCTGCTTTGGCTGCTACAGGCTGCGGCTGCAAGAGACGGCCCGCCGCGCGAAAGAGCTGGGGATGGATTATTTCACGACGACGCTGTCCATCAGCCCTTTGAAAAACGCGCAGAAGCTGAACGAGATCGGGGAAGAACTGGCGAAAGAATACGGCGTGGCGTACCTGACGTCTGATTTCAAGAAGAAAGACGGCTATAAGCGGTCGGTGGAGCTTTCCCGGGAATATGGGATGTACCGCCAGGATTATTGCGGGTGCGTGTTCTCCCTGCGTGAGAGGGAACGCCAAAAGCAGAGGCAGGCGGGACTGGCGCAGGAATAGGGCGCGGGAAGAAGATATGCCGCCAGGATCATTGCGGGTGCGTGTTCTCCCTGCGTGAGAGGGAACGCCAAAAGCAGAGGCAGGCGGGACTGGCGCAGGGATAGGGCGCAGGAAAAGAAAAAGGAAGAGAGGAAGAACTGTATGGCACAATTATGGGGCGGGCGTTTTACGAAGGAGACAGACGAGCTTGCGTATCGTTTTAACGCGTCCATATCGTTTGACAAAAGATTTTACAAGCAGGACATGGAAGGCAGCATCGCCCATGCGAAAATGTTGGGGGAGCGGGGCATCCTGACGGAGCAGGAAGCGGAGCGGATCACAGGGGCGATCCGGGAGATCCTGCGGGAAGTGGAAGCCGGGGAGTTGGAGATCTCCGATGAGTACGAGGATATCCACAGCTTTGTGGAGGCGACCCTGATCGATCGGTTGGGGGACGTCGGCAAGAAGCTGCACACCGGGCGGAGCAGGAACGACCAGGTGGCGCTCGATATGCGCCTTTATACGAGGCAGGAAGTCCTGGAAGTGGACGGGCTGCTCGAAAAATTGTTAAATGTCATTTTAACTATCATGGAAGAGAACGTAAATACGTATATGCCTGGCTTCACGCATTTGCAGAAGGCGCAGCCCGTGACGCTGGCGCACCACATGGGGGCGTACTTTGAGATGTTCAAGCGCGACCGCCAGCGCATGGAGGATATTTACCGCAGGATGAATTTCTGTCCGCTTGGCTCGGGCGCGCTGGCGGGGACGACGTATGACCTGGACCGTCAGGGGACGGCGGAGCGGCTGGGGTTTGACGGCCCTACGTTAAACAGCATGGACGGCGTTTCCGACCGGGATTACCTGATCGAGTTTTTGTCCGCGCTTTCTACCGTCATGATGCATTTGAGCCGCATTTCCGAGGAAGTGGCCATCTGGAACAGCAACGAGTACCAGTTCGTGGAGATCGACGACGCGTACAGCACGGGGAGCAGCATCATGCCGCAGAAGAAGAACCCGGACATCGCGGAGCTTGTGCGGGGGAAGACGGGGCGCGTCTATGGGGCGCTGGTTTCGCTTCTTACGACGATGAAGGGGCTTCCGCTCGCTTACAACAAAGATATGCAGGAGGACAAGGAGCTGACCTTTGACGCGATCGACACGGTGAAGGGCTGCCTGGCGCTGACGGCCGGGATGCTCTCCACGATGCGGTTTTGCAGGGACAGGATGGAGGAAAGCGCGAAGAACGGCTTTACGAACGCCACGGACGCGGCGGACTACCTGGTGAACCATGGGGTGCCGTTCCGGGACGCGCATGGGATCGTGGGGCGTATCGTCTTATCCTGCATTGAGCGGAATATCGCGATCGACGACATGACGCTGGAGGAGCTAAAGGAGATCTGCCCGGTGTTCGAGGAGGACTTTTTTGAGGCGATCTCCATGGAGACCTGCGTGAACAAGCGGCTGACGCTCGGCGCGCCGGGGCCGGAGGCGATGCGGCGCGTGATCGCGTTGGAGAAAGAGTATTTGGGCCGGGATTGGAAGGAGAGCCTCCCGGACTGGGAGAGCAGGCTTTGATCTGATGGGCGGCGGCCTCCGCTCCTATGGGACCGTCAAAGGGGACGCGTCGCTTCGCATCCGCGCAGGCTTATTTTATACACATTTTACAGAAATCCCGGCGCGGCCTTGTCAAATTTCTGCCATTTAGAGATTGAATTTTGATTTAAAATATATTAGTATATTCAAAGGAAAGACACTTGTCCGCGCATGACGGACGGGATGTTTTGGGCCTGGACACTGGGCTAAAGAAAAGCCGCCGGAAGGATGAAGGCGGGGAAAAGTGAGGAGATAAGGACATGGAGCAAAAGTTAAAAGTAGGCATACTCGGCGGGACAGGCATGGTTGGGCAGCGGTTCATCGCGCTGTTGGAAGGCCATCCGTGGTTTGAGGTGACGACGGTTGCGGCAAGCCCGCGCTCTGCGGGAAAGCGGTATGAGGACGCCGTGGGCGGCCGCTGGAAGATGGACACGCCGATGCCGGAGGCGGTCAAGGACATGACCGTGATGAACGTCAACGAGGTAGAGAAAGTGGCGTCCCAGGTGGATTTTGTGTTCAGTGCGGTCGATATGTCGAAAGAGGAGATCAAGGCGATCGAAGAGGAATATGCGAAGACGGAGACGCCCGTCGTTTCCAATAACAGCGCCCACAGGTGGACGCCGGACGTGCCGATGGTCGTGCCGGAGATCAACCCGGAGCATATGGAAGTGATCGAGTTCCAGAAAAAGAGGCTCGGGACGAAACGGGGATTTGTGGCGGTGAAGCCGAATTGCTCCATTCAGTCCTACGCCCCGGTCTTGACGGCGTGGAAAGAGTTTGAGCCGTACGAGGTCGTGGCGACGACGTACCAGGCAATCTCGGGCGCGGGCAAGACATTCCAGGATTGGCCGGAAATGGTGGGGAACATCATCCCGTATATCGGCGGCGAGGAAGAGAAGTCGGAAAAAGAGCCGCTCCGCATCTGGGGCGAGATCAAGGACGGCGTGATCGTCCCGGCGCAAAGCCCGGCCATCACCTGCCAGTGCATCCGCGTTCCGGTGCTGAACGGGCATACGGCGGCAGTCTTCGTGAAGTTCCGGAAGGATCCGACGAAGGAGCAGTTAGTCGAGAAGCTGCGGGGCTTTTGCGGCGTTCCGCAAAAACTGGGGCTTCCGAGCGCGCCGAAGCAGTTCATCCAGTACCTGGAAGAAGACGACCGCCCGCAGGTGGCGCAGGACGTGGATTTTGAGAACGGAATGGGGATCAGCGTCGGGCGTCTGCGGGAAGATACGATCTATGACTGGAAATTCGTGGGTCTGTCCCACAATACGGTGCGCGGCGCGGCGGGCGGCGCGATCCTGTGCGCGGAGCTGTTAAAGGCGCAGGGATACATCGAAAAGAAATAACAGGCAGCGCAGGTTGGCGGGCCAGGAGGCGTCATGGCAGGTAGAAAGGCGGAATTGCATTATTTGGAGCAATGCTACCATCAGTCTGGGAACCAGCTTTTGGTATTATATGGAAGGAAGGAAAACGGCGGGGACGAGATCCTGCAGGAATTTTGCAGGGGCAAGAAATCCTTCTATTACTATGCGCCGGAAACTTCCGCGCAGGCGCAGCTGCGGCGCATGGGGCGCGAGATCGCGGCCTGCTTTCAGACGACGCTGACAGAGGAATCTTATGAGCATTATTTTAAGCGCGTCAAGAGCGGGGACGCCAGCAAGCTCGTTTTGGTCATTGACGAGTTCCAGCATATTTTGAAAAAAGACGGGACGTTTTTGGAAAGTATCGTCAAGCTGAAAGACAAAAAGCTCTATCCCGGCCCTGTCCTGATCGTTTTGCACAGCACGTCGGTTTCCTGGGTGGAGCAGGAGATGATGCAGGCGTTTGGGGCGTCTGGGAAAAAGGTGACGGACGTCACGAAGATCAAGGAGCTGCGTTTTTTGGATCTGGTGCGGGCGTTCCCGGCTTATTCGATGCGCGAGGCCGTGGCGGCCTATGGCGTGATCGGGGGCGCGCCGGAGTATATGCGGCAATGGGACGGGGAGAAAAGCGTCCGCCAGAATATCTGCGACCTTGTCCTGGCGCGGGACGGCTTCCTGCATGGGAAGGCGGAAGAGGCCATAAAAAGCGAGCTGCGTGAGCTTTCGGTCTACCACGCCATCTTGGAGGCGATGGCGGCTGGCAACCGCAAATTGAACGGGCTGTACCAGGAAACGGGGTTTTCGCGGGCGAAGATCAGCGTATACCTGAAAAACCTGATGGCCTTTGACGTGGTGGAGAAAGTCTATTCGTTTGAGACGGGCGGCTGGCAGAACGCGCAGAAAGGCTTATATCAGATCAAGGACGCGTTCTTGAATTTCTGGTTTAAGTTCGTGTACCCGTATCTGTCGGACCTGCGTCGGCTAAGCCCGGAAGAATTTTACGAAAAGCATATCGGGGCGGGGCTGGAACCCTACCTCAAGCGTTATTTCGTTAAGGTCTGCATGGAGTACTTAGAACTGCAGGATCTGGTGCATAAGCTCCCGCTGCATATCCATAAGATGGGGACTTGGGTCGGGAAAAAGGGAAACATTGACATCATCGCGCAGAACAGCGTGCGGGAGAACCTGATCTGCCTGTGCAGCTGGGACGAACCGGAGATGACCTTTGAAATGTGCCAGGAACTTTTTGCGAGCATGGAGCAGGCGAAGATCACGGCGAATTATTATTATCTTTTTACGGCGCGGACATTTGAGGAAAAGCTCGTGAAAATGGTTTCGGGCGACAGCCGCATCGTGCTGGTCGGCATGGGCGAGGCGTAGAAGGCGCGCTTTGGATGGCGGCCGGAGGAGGAAAGCGACGAGAAGGCGCGCTTTGGATGGCGGCCGGAGGAGGAAAGCGGCGAGAAGGCGCGCTTTGGATGGCGCTGGAGGAGGAAAGCGGCGAGAAGGCGCGCTTTGGATGGCGGCCGGAGGCGGCGGACAAGGAGAAGGCGGGGCGGATCGATGGCGAAAGCTTTGTATATTGCGGAAAAGCCCAGCGTGGCAAGAGAATTTGCCCGGGCGTTGAAACAGGATTTTAAGGGACACGACGGGTATCTGGAGTCGGGGGAGTCGGTCGTGACCTGGTGCGTGGGGCATCTTGTCACGATGAGCTACCCCGACGCTTATGATGCGAAATATAAAAAATGGAGCCTTTCCACGCTGCCGTTCCTGCCCAGGGAATTTAAATACGAGGTGATCCCGGGCGTGAAAAAGCAGTATGAGACTGTGGCGCGGCTTCTAAACCGTCCGGACGTCGGGACGATCTACGTCTGCACGGATTCCGGGCGGGAAGGGGAGTATATCTACCGTCTGGTGGAGCGTCAGGCGAAGGTGCAGGGCAAGGAGCGCCGGCGCGTATGGATCGATTCGCAGACGGAGGAAGAGATCCTGCGCGGGATACGGGAGGCAAAAGACCTGTCGGAATACGACAACCTCTGCGAATCCGCCTACCTGCGCGCGAAAGAGGATTACCTGATGGGGATCAATTTTTCCCGGCTTCTCACATTGAAATACGGGAATGCGATCTCGGGATTTTTGCGGACAAGACATACCGTCGTCAGCGTAGGGCGCGTCATGACCTGCGTGCAGGGGATGGTCGTGCGCAGGGAACGGGAGATCCGCGCGTTTGTGAAGACGCCGTTCTACCGCGTGCTGTGCGGGCTGGACGTCAAAGGCAATCCCGTGGAAGGGGAGTGGCGGGCGGTCGAAGGCACGCCGTATTATCTGTCCCCGAAGCTCTACAAGGAAAACGGCTTCTTGCGGAAAGAAGACGCAGAGAAGTTAATACAGGATTTGATAAGCGCGGAACAAGCGGCAAATGCGACGGTAGATTCTATCCAGAAGAAAAAAGAGACGAAGAATCCGCCGCTTTTGCATAATCTGGCGGAATTGCAGAACGACTGCTCCCGCCTGTTTAAGATCAGCCCGGACCAGACGCTTCAGATCGCCCAGGAGCTTTATGAGAAGAAGCTTTTGACGTATCCGAGGACGGACGCCCGCGTGCTTTCCACAGCCGTCGCGAAGGAGATCCAGAAAAATATCCGGGGGCTGGCGCAGATCCCTTCGGTACGGATGTTTGCGGAGGGGATCCTGGAAAAGGGGAGCTATCGGAACTTGGCGAAGACGCGTTATGTCAACGACAAGCAGATTACGGATCATTATGCCATCATCCCGACCGGGCAGGGGCTTTCCGCCGTCCGCGGCTTGAGTCAGACGGCACTGAAAGTGTACGAGACGGTGGTGCGCAGGTTTTTGGGGATCTTCCTTCCGCCCGCCGTTTACCGGAAAGTCAGCCTGACCGTCTCGATGGAGGACGCGGGGCAGCTTGCGGACGGCGCGCCGGGACAGGAAAAGTTTTTTGCTTCTTTTAAGGTTCTGGAGGATCCGGGCTACCTGGAAGTGATGGAATACTCGTTCCAGAAGAAAAAAGGCGCGCAGCCGGACGAGGCGGACAGCGGGGAAGGGCCGGGCGACGCGGGGCTTTTGGAGATTCTGTCCACGCTGCGGAAGGGAATGCGGCTTCCGGTCACGTCCTTAAATTGGAAGGAGGGGGAGACGTCCCCGCCCAAGCGATATAACTCCGGCTCCCTGATCCTCGCGATGGAAAATGCGGGGCAACTGATCGAGGATGAGGAGCTTCGCGCCCAGATCAAGGGGAGCGGGATCGGCACAAGCGCGACGCGTGCGGAAATCTTGAAAAAGCTCGTCAACAACAAGTACCTGGCGCTGAACAAGAAGACGCAGGCCATCACTCCCACGCTGCTGGGCGAGATTATTTTCGACGTGGTAAACGCGTCGATACGTTCTTTGTTAAATCCGGATTTAACGGCTAGCTGGGAAAAAGGGCTGAATTACGTGGCGGAAGGGAGCATCACGCCGCAGGAGTATATGGAGAAGCTGGAGAATTTCATCCAAAGCCGGACGAGCGGCGTGCTGGGCCTGAACAACCAGTACGCGCTGCGGCAGTATTTCCAGCGCGCGTCCGTTTATTACAAGAAAGAATCGGATGGAGAGTTAAAAGAAGATATGAGAAGCGCGCGCGGCCCGCGGAACAGAAGAACGGAAAAGCAGGGCGAGAAGAAGGAAAGAGAAGGCGCGCGGCCTGCGGATGGCAAGATAGAAAATTAAGAGAAGACATGAGAATTGTATGAGGTCCGCGGAATAGAAGGATGAAAAGGCAAGACGAGAAGAAGGAAAGAGAAAGGCGCGCGGCTTGCGGAAGACAGAACAGAAAATGAAATGAGGATATGAGAAACATATGAGCCTGCGGAGCAGCGGTATGTAATGGGAAGACTTAAGAAAGGGGAACGAGACATGGAATCATGCAAGATCTGCAATTTATATACGTTGGAGGAGACGATCGCGGCCGGATTATTCGAGGGGCTGGATTATCCGTGGGAGGCGCTTCCCAAAATCGGCAGCTTTATCTGCAAGCTGGGGGAGACGCTGGACGCGGAAAAGTTTGAGCGGCGCGGGGAAAACGTCTGGATCGCGAAGAGCGCGGACGTCGCGCCGACCGCGATCATCGCAGGCCCCGCGATCATCGACGAGGGGGCGCAGGTGCGGCATTGCGCGTTCATCCGCGGGAACGCGGTCGTGGGGAAAGGCGCGGTCGTGGGCAATTCCACGGAATTGAAGAACGTGGTGCTGTTTAACCAGGTGCAGGTGCCGCATTACAATTACGTGGGGGACTCGATCTTAGGGCATAAAGCCCATATGGGCGCTGGCTCGATCACTTCCAACGTCAAGTCCGACAAGACGCTCGTCGTCGTGAAAGGCGGCGGGGAAGAGATCGCGACCGGGCTGAAAAAATTCGGGGCCATGCTCGGGGACGGCGTCGAGGTCGGGTGCAACAGCGTCCTGAACCCGGGGACGGTCGTGGGGGCCGGGAGCAATATCTACCCGCTCTCCATGGTGCGCGGCGTCGTTCTGGCGAATGCGATCTATAAGAACAAAAATGAGATTGTGGAGAAACGCTAGGAGGAGACGTTTGGGTCAGTGTTTCCATAACAGCTCGGTTTAAGGGATTTGCGCTTCCCGCAAAGTCCGCAAGGGTGCGAAGATTTGGCCAAGCGGCAAACAGTAGGCTGGCAGCGTGTTTCCCACGGGGCGTTTGATTTACAGCGTTTGATTTACGAAGAAGAGGAAGGGGTCAGGTCATGGGGAAGAAGATCATTGCGGCGGTTAGCGAGGGGCTGGTGCATACGCTCCCGATCATTTTGGCGGGGTCGGTCGCCCTTGTCTTAGAAAGCCTGCCGATCGGCGCGTATCAGGAGTTCCTGGAGAATTTCCTGGGCGGGGCGCTGAAAGATTTCCTTGCGACGGCATACGGGGCGTCGCTTGGGATATTTGGCATCCTACTTGCCATGTCCGTCTCTTATTCCTATGCCGGGCAGGCGCAGCTCCAGGCGCCGTTCATGGTGTCGGCGGCTTCGCTGTGCGCCTATTTCATCATGATGGGCCTGGATTCTTTTTCCTTAGATCAGGCGGGCGGGCAGACGGTCTTTGTCGCGCTCTTGGCGTCCGTCCTGTCGTCGCTTTGCTTCCAGGCGGATAGCAGGCGCGCCAGCCGGGGCGATTACGGGGGCATGGGCCCTGCGCTGCGGGAGAGTATGCGCTGCATCCGCCCGTTCGGAGCGACGCTTTTGCTCTTTACGCTTTTAAAGGTCGGCATGGTCGCGCTGTTCGGCGACCGGAGCGTCCAGGATATCTTATCGGACGGCGTTTGCGCGCTGTACCGCGGCATGGGCGCGAACCTGGGTTCCTGCGCGTTTTTCCTGCTCTCGGTGCATCTCCTCTGGCTCTGCGGCATCCATGGGAACAATGTGCTGCATTCCGTCTCGGACGCCCTCTTTGAGCCGGGGGTCGGGCAGAACATGGCGCAGATCGGGGCGGGACTTGCGCCGACCCATATTTTCAGCAAGACGTTCATCGACTCGTTCGTGATCATCGGCGGCTGCGGCGCGAGCCTTTCGCTGATCGCCGCCCTGTTTTTGTTCGGCAGGAAGCAGAACTTGAAGCAGATCGCGAAGGTCAGCCTCCTGCCGGGGATCTTCAACGTCAACGAGATGCTCGTGTTTGGGATCCCGATCGTCTTGAACCCGGCGTTTTTGGTCCCGTTCCTCCTTGTCCCGATGATCAACCTCATCTTGTCCTATCTGGCGACGCTGATCGGTTTCCTCCCGGTCGTCACGACGCAGGTGGAGTGGACGACGCCCGCTTTGCTGAGCGGCTACCTGGCCACAGGATCGGTGCGCGGCGCAATCTTCCAGGTGTTCTTGATGGCGGTCGGCGTCCTGGTATACCGCCCGTTCGTTTTGCGCTATGAGGCTTCGGTGACGGAAAAGCTGAAGGGCCATGTCGGTGAGCTGACCCGGCTCTTCCAGGAAAATGAGGAAGAGGGCGGGCATCCGACGTATGTTTCCATGGCAGGCGAGCTGGGAGGCATCGCGAAAATGCTCGCGGGCGAGTTCCAGACTGCCCTCGGGAGGCGTCAGGTCTCCATGTTTTACCAGCCGCAGGTGGACCGCGCGGGAAAATGCATCGGCGCGGAGGCGCTGCTGCGCTGGGATTGCCCGGACGTGGGGTACGTCTATCCGCCGCTTTTGGTCGAACTCGCGAAGGAATGCGGCATTTTAGGGGAGCTGGACCGTTTTGTGGCTCAGGAGGCCGGAAGCTTCTTAAAACGCTTAAACGGGACATATTCTGAAAATTTGAAAATATCCATTAATATCACGGGAGCCTCGCTGAGGGACCCGGGCCTGATCCCGATGTTAGAAGAGACGGTCGAGGCGTGCGGCGTCCCGCGCCGGAATTTTTGGATCGAGGTGACGGAGCAGGACGCGATCGCCTCCACGGAAGAGGCGCTGGGGCGCTTAGAGAAGCTCAGCGGCCTGGGCTACCATCTTTTGATCGACGATTTTGGGATGGGGCATACGTCCCTGACATACTTGAAGGCGTCGTATTTTAAGAAGGTGAAGCTCGACGGCAGCCTGACGCGGGAATACCAGAATGAGCGTTACCAGGAAATCATTGCCTCCATCACGCAGTTGAGCCGGAGCCTGGATTTTGACGTGATCGCGGAATATGTGGAGACGGAGGAGCAGCAGGAAAAGTTGCGCGGGCTTGGCTGCACGGCGTTCCAGGGGTATCTTTACAGCAAGGCCGTCCCCGGGTGGGAGCTGGAGCGGTGGCTGGACGGGAGGGAGACGGTCTAGCGCGCTTTAAGGCCGGGCGGGCGTCGCCTGTGGATATCTTAATATTTTTTAAAGATGCGCGGAATTTCTTGAGAATCCGGGGGAAACCTGCTATACTTAGGAACGGTTCAGGCTTTGTCATATGCTTTGGGCCATGTTTGGGAACAGGTGAGAACGATGCGTAAAATAAAGGAAATGCTCTCGGCGGCCATTCCGAAAACAAGCGTGTTCCCCCTGGCGCTCGCGCTGTCTGTCAATATGGCGGTCTATTGCGGGTCGCGGGTGGTCGCGGGCGGGTGGCGCCATTACAATATCGAATGCGGCCTCGACCGGATGATCCCGTTTTTCCCGCCGTCCGTGGTAATCTACCTTGGGTGCTATCTGTTCTGGGCAGCCAATTATATTTTGATCGCGCGGCAGGGAAAGGAAGACGTCTGCCGCTTTTTTTCAGCAGATCTGCTGTCGCGCGTCGTCTGCCTGATATTTTTTTTGGCGTTCCCGACGACGAACGTAAGGCCGCAGGTGGCGCCGGACGGCTTTTTCAACCGGGTCATGGCGATTGTCTACCGCGCGGACGCCGCAGATAACTTATTTCCGTCGATCCATTGCCTGGTGAGCTGGTTTTGCTACATCGGCCTGCGCGGGAAAAAGGAAGTCCCGGCCTGGTACCGGGGCGCGTCCTGCGTTATGGCGGTTCTGGTCTGCATTTCCACGCTGACGACGAAGCAGCACGTCGTCGTAGACGTGGCGGGCGGGATCCTTTTGGCGGAAGCCTGCTTTTGGATCGGGAAGCATCCGAAAATTTGGCGCGCGTATGAACGGCTGTGGGATAAAGTAAACTGGAAGGTTTTTCGGATAGGAGACGGCAAATGCGGGTAAAGAAGAAAGTGATCGGGAATTTCCTTTTGCTGGCCGTAGTATTTGGCCTTACCATATACGGAGTGTTCCATGGGGAGGACATAGGCGCGATGATGGACGCGATCGGGCGGGCGGACGTCCGCTGGATGGTTCCGGGAATCGGCCTGGTGCTGTTTTTCATCTGGGGGGAATCGATCATCATCTGGTATATGATGCGTTCCTATGGGATACGTCTGAAAAGAAGGATCTGCTTCCTGTTTTCGTCCGTCGGTTTTTTCTTTAGCTGCATCACGCCGTCCGCGACGGGCGGACAGCCGATGCAGATCTATTTCATGAAGAAGGAGAAAATACCGATCCCGGTCTCGACGGTCGTTCTGATGGTCATCACGATCACGTATAAGCTCGTCCTGGTCGTGGTCGGGCTTGGGATCCTTTTGTTTGGCGGGGGATTCTCGCATCGGTATCTTGAGGGGATCCTTCCGGTCTATTACCTGGGGCTTGCGCTGAACGTGTTCTGCGTGACGTTCATGACGGCGCTGGTGTTCCATCCGGTATTGGCGGAGCGGATCATCGACTTGTGCATGGATTGGCTGGAGAAGGCGCGCATCATGAAGCGCAAGGAGGCGCGGCGCGCGAAGTTCCATGAGGCCATGGGGGTTTACCGGGAGACGGCTTCTTATCTGAAAGGCCATAAGAAAGTGATCTTCCATGTGATCCTGATCACGTTCGTGCAGCGGTTCGCGCTGTTTGCCGTGACGTGGACGGTTTATCTGGCGTTTGGGCAAAGCGGCGTCGGGATGTGGGACGTTATCTTGCTGCAGGCCGTGATCTCCGTCTCGGTCGATATGCTTCCGCTGCCGGGTGGGATGGGGATCAGCGAGACGCTGTTTTTGAATATCTTTGCGGCGGTGTTCCATTCGCTGACGCTTCCGGCGATGGTCCTCTCGCGGGGGCTTGGGTATTACAGCCAGCTTTTCATCAGCGCGCTGTTCACGGCGGTGGCGCAGATTTACTATATGATAAAGGAACGGTAGCGGGCGCGGATGATGCCATTGCAAGAGAATAACAGAAGATAGGGACGCCGCCAGCTTTGGCGTCCGATGGGGGAGGGGCGTGGGCGATGCGTCCCAAAGAGACAAGGAGGAGAGGAATGATTGGCTTTTACAGTTATACGGTGATCTTGACCTATATCAGCTTTGCGTCGTCCGTGGCCGGGATGTTCTGCGCGATGACGATGCATTTGCGCTTTGCGGTGTTTTTCCTGGCGTTTTCCGGGCTGTGCGATATGTTTGACGGGAAGATCGCCAGGACGAAGAAGGATCGGACGGACGACGAGAAGAGTTTTGGCATCCAGATCGACTCGCTGTGCGACATTGTATGTTTTGGCATCCTTCCGATCCTGATCTGCTACCAGATCGGGATGCGGCAGGTTTACAGCATGGCGATCTTGATCTTTTACGGCCTGGCCGGGCTGATCCGCCTGGGGTATTTTAACGTCGTGGAGGAGAAACGCCAGAATGCGACGGCGGAAGAGCGGAAATATTACCAGGGCCTCCCGATCACGTCCATGGCGATCGCGCTCCCGCTTTTGTTTGTCGTTTCCCCGCTGTTCCACAGCAACGACGCGTTCCTGGCGGTCCTGCACGTCGTGGTCGCGCTGGTGGGGATCTTGTTCATCACGGACTTTAAGATGCGCAAGCCTTCGGTGGCGCAGCTTTTCCTGCTCGTTGCGGTCGTCGCAGTCGCGGTCGTCGTGCTGCTGTTCGTCTGGCGTTACTGGAAGGAAATGCTGCACGCGTAGAGGATGCTGATAATGGTTTAGATCAGGCCTTTGCGCTTGCAGCAAAGGCCGTAAGGACATGAAGATCTGACCAAGAGGGAAGCCGTAAGGCTTAACTGTATGAAAGAGGTGGGAAAAGTGCATTACGTTGCGGATCGGGAAGGGAATATCGCGGAAGAAAATTCTTTGCAGGACAGGGCGCTTGGATGGCTGTACGGAAGCCTGGCCGGGCGGCTGCTCCTGCGTCCGCTGACGTCTCCCGCGTTTTCCAGGCTGGGCGGGAAAATTTTGGATTCCGGAGTCTCGCGGGTTTTCATCCCATGGTTTGTCCGCAACCATGGGATCGACTTGTCGGAGTGCGAGCGGGAGCGGTATGCGTCGTATAACGACTTTTTCACCCGCAGGCTCAAGTTCGGCGCGCGCAGGGCGGAACGTGACCCGCGTGCGTTCATAAGTCCCTGTGACAGCCGCCTTAGCGTATTTAAGATCAGCGAGGGGCGCGCATTCTCCGTGAAGCACGCCCGCTATACCGTGGCGTCGGTTCTGCGGAACAAAAAGCTCGCGAAGGCGTTCGCCGGGGGATACGCGTGGGTGTTCCGGCTGTGCGTGGAGGATTACCACCGTTATGTTTACGTTGACGACGGCATAGTTTCCGGGGAAATCCGTATCCCGGGCGTGTTCCATACCGTCAATCCCGCCGCGGGCGAGGCGTTCCCGATTTATAAGGAGAATACGAGGGAATATTGCCTGCTGCATTCGGAGCATTTCGGGACGGTGCTGCAGATGGAGGTCGGCGCCATGCTCGTGGGGAAGATCGAGAATCGGCCGGGCGGGCGGAAGGTCCGGCGCGGGGAGGAAAAAGGGAAGTTTGCGTTCGGCGGCTCTACGGTTATCCTCATGACGCAGGCGGGGGCGGTCTGTCCGGATGCGGATCTTTTGGAAAATTCCAGGAGGGGGATTGAGACGAAAGTGAGATTGGGGGAGAAAGTGGGGGAAGCACAACGAATAAAATGGGATTGAACAGTAAACGCGAAATCGTCCATGTATGAGGGGAGGGAATGGAATTGCATGCGAATGAGACCATATTGACCCCGCTGTTTCGTTATATGCTTTGGTGCATTGAGAAAGATAAAAGCGAAAATTATGTGCAGTCCTGTTCTGAAATAAAGGATTTTTATCGTGAAAAGCAGGAAGAAAGAACGGATGTGGCATTTTCGGGCATATTTTCCGGTGAAGAAAAGCAGGCTTTGATCGATCAGACCATTCATATTTTGGAGCTTGCATCGCAGGGAAAGGCGCAGATACGTTCTTATTGGGAAGAAATATGCGTAGCGCTTGAGAAGGAATCCTGTGACAGGTGCATGGCCTGTAAGCAGTGCCGAAGTTATTTTTGGCAGGAAATAGGGGAGTTGCTCCTAAATGAGACGAACAGGAAAAAAGGGGCAGGCGATTATCTCCCTATGCACAGGATTCCAGAACAGATTGAAAAACATCTGGTTCCTTCCAAAAAAGCGGCTGACGTATATTATGAGAATAATTGCCGAAATAAGACGGATAAGATGGATGGGTGCATTATTTTAAAAGGCATGAGTTCTTCCACCCCATCCTTGATGAATAGCATATATGATACGCACCAATTTAGCGGGGGCGGTTTTTTCTTAAGATATGGCGGCATTGGCGTGGCAATCGATCCAGGATACCATTTTTTGGATAATCTTCATCATTATGGGTTGTCCGTGTTGGATATAAATGCCGTTGTGGTCACGCACGAGCATATAGACCATAATAATGATATGCGTCTGTTGGATGACCTTCATTTTGCCATACATAAATATGAGCAGGATGAAAAAAAGCGGAAAATTCATTGGTATTTGGATAAAGTGTCATATGACGTCGCCAAAACGTATCAGAAGAACGAGACAGGATTTCATGACAGCGCGAATGTCTTGCATTGTATTCTTGGTAAAGCAGATGGGGGATCTGATATCCTGGAAATGAGCAAAGAGATAACGATAGGGGGAAACGATAATTTTCGGTTAAAGTTTTTTCCTACAAAGCATATTGAGGCAAAGCGCGCGGAAGGAGAAAAGAGATTTAAGAAACATACGTTTGGATGTCAGTTTGTGTTTGGCGAGGGAGACGAAAAACGCTGCCTGACATATACATCAGATACGAAATATTTTCCGGAATTAGTCCATTATATGGATATGCCGGATATTTTGATCGCAAACATCAGTGGGGTCTATGAGGATGATCTTATGCTGGTAAAGCCCAAGGAGAGGCATTTGGGATATTATGGATGCTATCATTTGCTGAATGATATTTGGAAACGCTTCGCAAGGTTGCCAGATTTGGTCATGCTTTCCGAATTTTGGAATGGAGAGAGCGACATACGGTACGATGTTTCAGCTTTTCTTGAAAGGCAGGTTAAGCATAAATGCGGAGCGGAAAAGCTGCGGGTCGTTCCGGCGGATGTGGGGATGGTATTTCAGATGGCCGACGGCTCGCTTCGGTGTTCGCAATGTGGGAAATTCACAAAAAAATTTTTGATCCGGAAACCCAATGGCTATAAGGATAAAATTAGAGTGTATTGTGACTCGTGTATTTATTAAGAAAGCACTGAGAATGGTATGACAAAAGAAAAATTTATATATGAACTGATCGAGAATTGGCTTTATTTCATTAGCCAGCAATGTATCCTAATGGAGAATTATACGCAAAAAGATCGAACTAACATCTATGCGAACTGCATTGAAAAATTAGAAAAATCCTTGGATTATTACGATCAGTTGTATGAAAAGGCAGATCAGGATCTGCATTCTGAAGAAGAAAGGGATTCAAATTTAGAGTTTCTTATTCAAAATTTAAAAAATGAGACGATAAAAAATATAAGGAAAGAGGTTGAGACAGAATTATGCATAAAGATTCGGGATAGCGGGCAATTTATGGATGAATATTTTTACCATGACGAAAAAGGAAATCCTCAAGAGGTAACGAAGAACGCTCTGATACGCTTTATTACTGAGCTTCGCCAAAGAGAAGAAGATCAATAAGGAATTGCAGGTATATAACATATGGACAATAAAGAGATCATTGAAAAAATCAGAAAAAATAAGGAGAACTCCGTCGCATATCAAAGGATGTTCGGTAAAAATGGCATAGCTCCGGTAGATGAGATTGGGGGGCATATAAGCTATTTTTCGCGTGCGGCAGAAGATAACTTATCTCCATCCGATGAATATATGGAGGCTCTGTTTAAGCATTGCGCTTCAAGGCTGGGGTTTCAATATGAGAAACGATAACTATGTTTCAGATTCTAAATTAGATCAAATACGAAAAGAATACGGGGAAAAGCTAGGTTCTTTTTTGACAGTCAAACGAAAAATAGATGAGTGGTATCAGTATTTTGACTTTCCTTTTCCGTCATCTTGCATTAATAATTATAGAGATAGCTGGTTTCATTATAGAAAAATATGGGTGGAACGGAGCATGCGCGAAATGATCTGTCAAATGGCGACATTTGACGAGCATTTGCAGAGAGCGGAAAAAGATGCAGTTGTTAATTTCTTCCAGATGATATCACAGGCATTGCAATTCTGGTATCAGGCAGAGTCCAGGCCTATTCCCTGGAAATTTAGGGACAGCATACGGCAAAATGTGGATCCTGTATATGAAAAATGTACGCCAAAAGAGAAAAATGACGTGCAGTTATTGAGCGATTTATGGAATAACTATGGAAGGGGTGAGCAGGAGGCTTCTTTTGCCCTGATCTATGTGGCTCAAACGTATCTTTTAAATTCAAGCCATAGGTTGGGACAGGTACAGAGGCTGCTGCATCTCATAAAGAATACTACGTTGAAAATAAGGATGGGGGCGTCAGACATTCAACGGATTGAACATCCGGGTGAGTATTTAAGCCAATGCAGGGAATGTTATGATAAATTGGCGGACTGCTTTAGCCAAGACGAAAATCAGCCCCTTTTTTATTTGTTAGGAATGACGGATATTGTGAAAGCCAATATAGATTAAGAAAAGGAAGCTGCCGCTTCACGAAGTTTCATTCGTTGAAGCGGCAGCTTCCTTTTGTTCCGGGGCGTTCCGTTGTCCTTTGCTCTGCCCAAGCTCGATATTGAGCTGCTGGATGTCGGAGTTGAGCTGCTGGATGTCGGCGACGAGCTGCTGGATATGCGTCTCTTGCTCCAGCGTCAGGCTGGAAGCCTCCAGCAAGGTCTTCCGGTTGTCCATTTCCAGCAGGTAGTCCGTCGAGCAGGAGAAGAAAATCGCCATTTTTTTCACCATTTCAATCGAGGGGAGTATGTTGTTGTTTTCCCAGTTGCTCACGCTCTGCTTTGAAATATTTAATTTTTGGGCCAGTTCCACCTGGCTCATTTTTTGTGCCGTCCTTAATAATTTTATGCGCTCTCCTAACATATGAAATTCTCCTTTTTCCTAAAGTGTATTAGGAATTAAGTATGTTTACAAAATACAAAAGTATTGCTATAATGGACAGAAAAGAAAAAAACGGAACGTTATCGACAAATGAGGACAAGAAAGAGGCGGGAGGATGTCGCTGTTTTCAGAGATGCTGAAGGAATATGTGAAAAAAAGCCGGATTTCCGTGAGCAAGCTGGCGGCCGAGGCGGAAATCGACAGGACGCTGCTCCATAAATATCTTTCCGGGAGCAGGCTCCCAGCGAGCCGCGGCCAGGTGGCGCGGATGGGGCGAGCCATGATGCTCCTTCCCATGCAGCAGGACCTGCTGCTGGAGCATTACGCGAAGAGCGCCTATGGGGAGAAGAAGTACGAGAGCTTTGGGAAGATCAGGCGGATCCTGGAGGGGATGCAGGATCTGCGCGTTTGGGAGGAGAGCGGGGAGCTTGACGAGGACGCCGCGCGCAGGCGGCCCATGGTCGAGGGGGAAGGAAGCGCGGCGTTTTATGGGAGGCTGCAGGTGGAGGACGCCTTGATCCAATTGCTGCGGGCGGCCGCCGGGAAAGACCCAGGCGGCGTGGTGGACGTCAAGATCCTGATGCAGCCGAGCCAGGAAAGCCTCATGCGGGCCATCTTGCGCATCTGCAGCAGGCTGAATGTCAGATTGGAGCATATCGTATGCCTCGACTGCAACCGGGGCGACAACGACAACATCAGCCTGCTGTTCCCCGTGCTGGCGTTCGAGTTTGGGAACGTCCCGTACCAGAGTTACTTTTATTATGATGATATCGACCATCATGTGAACCAGATGAGCCTGCTGCCGAACCTGGTGCTGGCGGGGGATTACGTCTTTTTATGCAACCACGAGGCGGACAAATGCCTGGTCGTCCGCCGGGAAGAGGAAAAAGAGTTCTTCCGGCGGGAGTATGAAAAAATAAAGGGGCATACGGAGCGGCTCAGCGTCGTGGACCCGGCCGGGGGATATGTTGGCAAGGCGGCCGAAGGCGGGTTGGGGAAGTTCGACTTGCAGATCGGCTTTGCGCCGGATCTGATGCCGGGGATCGATGAGAAGATGATGCATCGGCACCTGCTCTTAGCGGAAGGCCCGAAGGAGGAGACGATACAGGCGGAAAAGCAGCGCATCCTCGCATTGGCGGAACAGAAGCAGTTCTGCTGTTATTTTTCAGAGCGGGGCCTGCGTAGGTTTCTGGAGGATGGGATCGCGCCAGGGTATTCGCAGGAGACGTTCCTGCCATTTTCCCCGGAAGAGCGGGCAGTCGTCCTGAACCGGGCGGCGGGCATGGCGAAGGCAGGATATCTCGCCTACTACATGGCAAACGACGCATGCATCCGCTTAGACGGCGGCGTCTCCGTGCGCGCGGGCCAAGAGGGGGACGTCAGCTTCTCTTACGGGGGCGGCGGGCATGGGAAGGCCGTCATGGTAAAGGAGGCGAGCATCAGCGACAGCCTGCACCGTTTTGCGGAATTTGCCGAGGAAAGCGGATGGTTCTGCGGAAGGGATGAGACAGTGGAGCGGATGAGGCGCCTTGGGAAGGAATATGCGAAAATATGACAAAATTTTTGTCACAGATTTTGTCACAGATTGAAATGGGGATTGGAAATAAAATATAATTGTCACGGATGATTTTATAAAAATTTAATAATTGCGGAAATGCAGGCAGCCCGGGCAGGGCTGGGATCAGAAGGAGGATATGAGATGGGTAAGGCAATCGGGAAAAACAGGATATGGGGCAAGGCGAAGATCTGGATATTCGCGGCCGTCGCGGCGTGCATGGCGTCCCATATGGATCTGGTCGCTTATGCAGGCGAGATAGATTCCGACTATCAGGAAGAACTGGTTGAATTTGAAAGCCTGATCGATGAGATCACAGATTATGTGACGGAAATGGATCCGTCCGAGAAGGGGGAAGACGGCCATTACGGGGAGTTGCTCGACCTGATCGATGAAGCGTCGGAACTGGTTTCGGGCTATCTCGACGAAGAGACAGGGGATTGGGTAGGATCGGTCCCCACCTTAGAGCAGCTTGAGGATATGGAGCAGAGGCTGCGGGAAACGTTCGAGGCGGTGAAAGCGGAGGATGAAGGAGGAAGCGCGGCGGAAATCGAAACGCAGGGAACGCTGCGGATCGAAAAAAATACGGGCGGGGCCAAGGCGGCCAGCGCGCAGTCGAACGCGGAAGGAAGCGAGGAGCAGGAGGACGAAGGAACGATTTTCGGGATCGATAAGAAGATCGTGATCATCGGCGGAGGGGCGGCGGCAGCCCTGGTCATCATCGCCATTTTGGCAGTCGTGTTCCTCGGAGGGAAAAAGAAGGAGAACACAGGCAAAGGCCCGGCTGGCGTCCAGCGCTGGGATGGGAAGGCGAACCAGAATATGCAGCAGAACAATGTCGGAGGCCAGCCCTGGAACGTGCAGCAGAACCCGAATACGCCGCCGGAATGGGGCAATAATACTGCCTGGAACGGGACGCAGAACCCGAATACGCCGCCGGAATGGGGCAACAATGCTGTCTGGAATGTGCAGCAGAACCCGAATACGCCGCCGGGATGGGGCGGCCAGCCCTGGGGGCCGCAGAGCGCAGGGGACGAAGATACGACCGTATTGTTCCAGGGGGACGAGGATACGACGCGCCTGCTCCAGGACGAAAGCGAGAAGACGACCCTTTTGCGGGGGGCTTCGCTGTACAGCCCCAAGACGGGAGAGACGATCCCTGTGAAACGTCCCGAATTTGTGATCGGGAAAGAGCGGGCGCGCGTGGATTACTGCATCGGAAACACCACGGTCAGCAGGAACCATGCGAAGATCACGGCAACAGGGAACGGGTATTCCATCACGGATTTAAATTCCACGAACGGGACATTTTTGAATGGAATGAGATTAGCACCAGGGCAGCCAGCGTTATTGCAGAACGGGGATCAAGTGGCATTTTCGGATGAAGAATTTGTGTTTCATATGTAAGCATACAAGAGGGAAATGCGGTTATGGCAAAAAAAGGGATGTTTAAGGGGAGATTGATGTGCCTTGCAGTTGCAGTTGTTTTTGGAGGATGCGGCGGGAAAAATCTGGCACGGGAAGAAAAGAATGGATACACGGAAAGAATCGAAGAAACAGTGGATGCTCCCATAGAGGAAAGAGATACGTTTATGAAGGCGGGAAATCCGATGGAAGGCTCAGAGTGGGGAACGCCCATTTATGATATTGAAGATTTGGAAAGCATCGGGAACACGGGGAATTATATCTTGATGGAAGATATTGATTGCGCAGGGATGGAGCATGGGATAAACGATTTTGAAGGGGAGTTTGAAGGAAATTACCATCAGTTAAGAAATTTGGGGCAAGCTCTTTTTTCGGATTCTTTTAGCGGGACAGTAAGAAATCTTGCAATCATAGATACTGTGTCGGATACGGCGGGGCTAATTGAAGAATTACACCAAGGAACCGTGGATAATTGTTATGTTACGGGAGTGATAGGGAAAAGCAATGAGGAAGAGACGGCGCGTGCAGGGTTAGTGCAGTATATGCTTGGAACGGATGGATGTATTCGCGATAGTTTTAATAAGGCGGATATTTATACGACGGCGGGGGAAAAAGAGCAGGCTTCTGCAGAAATGGATCCTACAGGGGGCGGAGGCATTGTTGGAGTGATAAAATGTTCCGATTCCGAAAAGGAAAAAAAGGGATCGTTTTCATGCAGCAATTGTGAAAATTACGGGATGATCTTTGGAGACGGACGAAAAAACATTGGCGGGATTTGTGGGAATATCGTCATGGAAAATGGAATGGAACTATGTGAGATATCAGGTTGCTTAAATTATGGAAGAATCCGTGTGGAAGGAGAGGAATCAGTTTCTGATGGAAGTATGCCTGGCATCGGCGGGGTCGTGGGGAAGATTGAAGTGGAAACAGAGGAATCGGGAAGCGTTTTTGAAACAAGGATAGAGACGAGTTCTAATTATGGAAAATTGAATAACGCCAGCGGGACAAAGAGCGTTGCGGGAATCTGTGGCAGCGTAGTTGCAAAGGGGCAAGAAGGGTCGACGGTGAAGATTGAAGTTTCAGATTGTCTGAATGCAGGAAAGGGCAGTTCCGATATGGCGGGGATATGCCACTCTATAGAGATTCCATATGCGGAAATGAGCATTCGTTCTTGTTTGGATCTGTCTGGGGCGGATGAGCCTGTTTTCAGCCGAAGGAAATTGGAAGATTTGCGGCAGGCCAGGAATCTGGTCATAAAAAATTGTTATTTCCTAAAATATCAGGAAGATGATCATTCTGCGGTGGCGAAAGGGTTGACGCCAGAGGAGATGCGCAAACAGGAATCTTTCCTGGGATTTTCATTTGCTGATAGCGGGGAAGGCGTATGGGGAATGGAAGCAGAAAAAAATAACGGTTATCCATATCTTGTTGTTTCAAGAGGGCAGGATGTCGAAAGGGAAGATACAGCGCAAGAGCAGGATTTGGAAAAAGAAGATATAGACGCGGAAAAAGAAAAGGAGAAGCAAGAGGAGGAAGAAGAGAAGAAAATCGCAAGCATAATAAGAAATAATTGCTATGCCAATGTTTTGGCAACAATTGGGCAGGGATTACGGTGGCCCGGAGAAAGCGAGGAAATATATCGGGAATATTTTTCAGAATATGGTTGTGATAATTATTTTTCCATCTGTGACATAGATCATGATGGGAAAGAAGAGTTATTGGTAAAGATTGTCAGCGGAACCTCGATGGAATGCAGATTTGTAGTATTTCAGCATGAGGAAGAAGAGGACGTTGCGGTAGTAGAGGCGGATTTTTCCGCTAGCGGGGAAATTTATGACAACGGAATCTGGATAGAGTATTTTTTGTATGATTTTGATCCAGGAGGATCGATCAAGCCTTATAACGTTTATCGGTATGATGCGCAGCAGGATGCTTATGTCTATCAGGGAAGCGCGGAATCCTTGATAGAAGAAACAGGAGAAATAGGGCAGGCGTTTCCCAATGATATGGATAAGGATGGAAATGGGGAGGTTTATCGCATTACGGACAGCGATGGCGCGGAAGTGATCATGGATGATGCGGAATATGAAAGATGGAAAGAGCAATTTGTCGGCGGGGCAAAAGAGGTTGAAATAAGCTGGCAGATCATAAAATCTGAAAATTATAATCAATATACCAAAGAGTATATCCAATATTGCGCAAAAAGAGCGGAGCAGGAAAAAGATTTTCAGCCGTTGGATATAGGATATCTTTATATGGTTCGGGAAAATCCCATAGAAGATATTAAAAAAGTCCTTGCAGAGGAATATGGAATGGAAATAAGGGCGGAAGATGCGGATGATCTGGAATATGGAGCGTATGACGGGGATGTTCAGGCGGTCATAATATCCTCGGAAGATATGGGAGTATTGCAATACAAGAATGCGGCGAAGAACATAACGATGTTTGGAGCCTACCCCGGGATGAGCGTATCGGAAATGGAAGAAAAGCTTGGGATATACGGCTTTAAAAAGTTGGATAACAAATATGGATGTCAATATTTTACGGGAGAAAATATGTGGAATTTTTTCTTGTATTATGAAGAAGAAGCCGGGATTGTGACGAGCATAGGGGTATATCTTGGCGGGAGTTATATAGGATAACGGTTGGAAGGGAAAGCAGAGAAGGCAGGAAGGGATAAATATGGAATTTGTGGCGGAAGCATATACCGATGTGGGGATAAAAAAAGAGACAAATCAGGATTCTGCTTTGATCCAGGAAGCGGATACGGCGGCTGGGAAAGCGATATTGGCTGTAATATGCGATGGAATGGGAGGATTGTCAAAGGGAGAGGTTGCAAGCGCAAGCCTTGTGAAGGAATGTGAAAGATGGTTTCAAGAGGTATTTCCGGCAGTGTTAGACCGGGGGTTGGAAGAACAAGATTTATATAAAAATCTGGAAGAGATGGTAAGGAATAAAAGCGATCAGATCATGGAATACGGACGGAACGAAGGAGTAGATCTTGGTACAACAATCGTGCTGCTTTTAATAGTGGCGAACCGTTATTATCTTTTGAATGTGGGAGATTCCAGGGCTTATCGGATTTATGACAGCCTGCAGCAGCTTACGAAGGATCAGACTTATATCCAGAGGGAGCTGGATCAGGGGAGGATGACGCCGGATCAGGCGTTGAAAGACCCGAGGAGGAACGTATTGTTGCAGTGCGTTGGGTCAGGGAATTATCTGAAGCCGGATTTTTATAGCGGGGAAGTTATTCCGGGGGAGAATTATATGTTGTGTTCGGATGGCTTTCGTCACTTTGTGTCAGAAGAAGAGCTTTATCAGTACTTAAATCCGAAAGCTGCCGATACGTCGCCAAGGATGCAGGAATGCATGAAGTATTTGACGGAGCTGAATAAGTATCGGAAAGAGCAGGACAATATTACGGTTGTGTTAATACATACGCAGTGAGAAGGAGAAGGCTATGCTTGAGATAGGATCTGTTGTTGGCGGAAAGTATAAGATATTGAATAAAGTTGGGCAAGGGGGAATGAGCGTTGTTTATTTGGCAATGAACGAGAGAGCCAATAAGCAATGGGCCATTAAGGAAATCCGAAAGGATGGAAACAGGGATTATGATGTCGTAAAGCAGGGGCTGATCGCTGAAACAGATATATTGAAGCGTTTGAATCATCCGAATTTGCCAAGCATCATCGACGTCATAGACCAGGACGACACATTCTTGATCGTGATGGATTATATTGAGGGAAACCCGTTAAGCGACGCGCTAAAAAATTATGGCGCGCAGAATCAGGAGGATGTGATCGAATGGGCAAAAGAGCTTTGCGATGTGCTAGGATATCTGCATTCCAGAAAGCCGCCGATCATATACCGGGACATGAAGCCTTCCAATATCATGTTGAAGCCGGATGGAAGAGTGACGTTGATCGACTTTGGAACGGCAAGGACATATAAAGAGGAGACGCGGGAAGAGGATACCAAACCCCTTGGAACGCGTGAATATGCCGCTCCGGAGCAGTTTGGAGGACAAGGGCAGACCGATGCAAGGACGGATATCTATTGCCTGGGAGCGACATTGTATCATTTGGTTACGGGGCATAGCCCGCTCGAACCGCCAAATTACCAGATGTTCCCGATCCGGCGTTGGAATCCGGCGTTATCCTCTGGTTTGGAAAAGATTATTTTAAAATGCACGCAGAAAAATCGGGAAGATCGCTACCAGTCCTGCGCGGAGCTGATGTATGATCTGGAGAATTATGTTTATTTGGAAACGGAATATAAAAAAGCGGAGAATCGGAAGTGGAAAGCATTTCTTGCGTCAGGGGCATTGACGGTTGTTTTTGCCATGGGAGCGATTGGGTTTCGCTCAGCGGCAAATGCCCAGACAAAGAACAGTTATGAAGCTTATGTCGCGGCGGCGTCCGGCTCGGATGAGGGGCAAGCCATGGAATATTTTAAGCAGGCAATCAATCTAAAACCTTCCGATCCAACGGCATATCAGGAGCTTTTGGCATATGTGACAAGAGATAATGTGATCACAAAGATGGAAGATGAGGAGATACGCGCTATTTTTAATGAAACAAACGGGACGTCTACGTCAAATATTGAGTATTTGAGATTAAATAGCAAGCAGGAATATGAAGATTTGGCATATGAGCTTGGAAATGCTTATTTTTATACATATGATGGATCAGATCAGAAAGCAAAGTCCCAGAGGTGGTTTGAAGTGGCGAAAGAGTCGGACAGCCTTGATGAAAAGAAGCGCGCGAGGGCAGAGTGCCTTGAAAAAATAGCGTCGTATGCAGGGACGTTAGGGGTAAAGAATCAGGCCGGGGATGCCTCGACGACATATGCGGATTATTGGAATGACATCACGTCGTTAATTGGGAGTGATATGGTGACGGCGGACAATAACGTGACTGCGCTAAGGAGTTATAAAGATTTTGTATATAATGTCTGCACATATATAGAGAAATTTTCAGAAGAAGGAATCTCGCAGCAGGATATCACAGAACAATTGGATTTTGTGGAAAAGTCTGTAAGAGAGATAAAAATTGACAGCTCAAATTCAGTGGAGTCTGATCTAAAGAAGGATTTGAACGAATATTTAAGTCAGGCAAGGCAAATGGTGGACAGCATGAATCTGGAAGAAGACTTGCAGGAAGGGGAGGAAGCGCAATGACTGAGGCGGAGAACCTAATCGGCATATATCAGATATGTTTTGTTGTATGTGTGGCTTTGGCAATTTTGTTTTTTGCATTGACCGTATTATTCTTTTTTCGATTCAATGTGAGAAAGATTATTGAAAACCGCACAGGACGGGCGCAGCGGAAAAGCATTGAACAGATGAGAGAAGAAAATGACAAGACCGGGCGATTGCGCTATGCGCAAAGAATTGCAAGGGGAGAATATACGTCGGCTTCCTTGGGAAATGAAGCAGGAAAGAAAAACAGAGGGGATATGGCTGCAGACACGGAGGAAGGGACAGCACTTTTAGAAGGGACGTACCGTGAAGAGAAGACAGAGATTTTGAATGATGCTACTTATGGAACAGAGACAGAGCTATTGCATGACGTGAAAAATGGGTTCCATATTACGAAGGAAACAATTCTTATCCATACAGACGAGTGGATTTAAAAGGACGAAGGAGCGTGAAAGGACATGAAAGAGGGAAAATGGTATAAGAAGAAACGGATCTGGGCGTTTGTGCTGGCGTTTGCGCTGGTAGTCTCAGCGATCCCCAAAATCGTCTTTGTGTCGGAGGCCGAAGTGCCTGGGACAAAGGAAAGCGGAGAGGGGATCACGGTGACGTACAGCCAGGATCCGGCGGAGGTTCCCGAAGGGGAAGATGCGAAATTCTATCAGGCCGGATGCACGGCGGAAGTCACGGTCAAGATCAAGGACTGCACGGCGGATGAGGCGACGTTCGCCGCAGAGGCGGCCTGGGATTTAAAAGGCAGGGACGCCAGCGGGATCGCGTGGACGCGTACGGAAGAAGACGGCCTGACGGTTTACAAGACTTCCGTGCCGTTTACGGAGGACGGCGCGTACAGCTTAGGGCTGAAGGTCACGGACGCTGCGACGCATAAAGATTTCACTTATGGGCCGGACGTGTTCCTCGTGGATCAGGCGGGGCCGGAAGTGGGCGGCTTTTCCGTGGAATCCGATACGGAAGATACGAGGGAAGAAAAATCCTACGAGGCGGCGGACGGGACGGTTTGGCACAACAAGAACGTGACGATCTCCTTTACGGCCAAGGATACGCTCTCCGGCTTGAAGAGCGTTTCCGGCGCGGCGTCCGATCCTGCGTACCATGGATTTCAGGAGGAGGTCCAGAAGACGTACGGGCTGGCCGAAGCGGAGATAAGCGGTGTCACGGCCAAGCGCGGGGAAGCTGCGGAGCAGTCGTTTTCCGTCAAGACAAATGGGGACGGGAAGTACCAGCTTGCGGCAAAAGCAGAGGATTTTGCGGGCAACCAGGCGGTTGGCAGCTCGGGCGTGATCGGGATCGACCTGTCCGCCCCGGCGGTCACGGCCACGGTTGAGCCGGAAGGATGGACGAACAGCGACGTGACTGTGACGTTTGCGCCGAGCGACGCGGGTTCCGGCGTCGCCAAGGTATATTATGCAAAAAAAGGCGAGACGGACGGGACGCTGGTCGAGGCGAAAGGCGGGGCCTATACGCAGGAATTTTCCGGGGACGTCAGCGAATATGAATGCTGGGCGGAAGACAATGTCGGGAACGTCTCGGCCAGGACGCCTTTTACGATGAGCGTGGACAGGGAAGCACCGGAGCTTTCCGTGACGGTCGACCGTGGCGAGTTTACGGAAGTCGGCGGGAAGGAATGGACGGACGGCGACGTGAAGGTGACGTTCCGCCCGGAAGACGGGAAATCCGGGGTAGCGGACGTGTACTTCCAAAAAGAAGGGGAAGCTGCGGTAAAGGCGGATCCGGCAGGAGACGGGACTTATACGCACACGTTCACGGCGTCCGGAGCCAACGGGAAGTATACGGCCTGGGCGGTGGACAACGTAGGGAACGCCGGGAATGCGGCAGGCCAGGGAAAGACGGCGGAATTTGACGTCTGGATCGACAAAGCCGCGCCGACGGTCACGGCAAAGGTTGACGAAGCGGGCTGGGCGAACGGTGACGTGACGGTGACGTTCACTCCGGCGGACAGCGAGTCGGGCGTTTCCTGCGTATATTTCCAGAAGGAAGGGGCGAACGACCCGGTAAAAGTGGACGGGACAGGAGGAGCTTATTCCTATGTATTCAGCACGGAGGAAGACGCCGGGAAGTATACGGCCTGGGCGGTGGACAACGCCGGGAACGCAGGCAGGCCGGGAAGCGCGGCGGAAACGATCGAGTTCGAGATCAAGATCGACCTGACAGCCCCGAAGATCGCGGCGAAAGCGGACAAGGAGGGCTGGACGAACGAGGACGTGACCGTGACATTCGAGCCGGAGGATACGGCAGGAAAGCAAAATGCGGGGATCGCGGCCGTATATTATAAAGAAGGGAAAAAAGGATCCGTGGAACTGAAAGACGGGACAAAAGCGGAGCCTTCCTTAGACGGGACGTATTCGGTGAAATTTACGGAAGCGTGCAACCGGACGTACGTGGCGTGGACAGAGGATCAGGCCGGGAATGTGTCGGAAGCGGCGGAATTTTCGGTGAAGATCGACCGGACGGAGCCGACCGTCACGAAGATCGTATTCTCAAAGGAGAGCGGATGGACGTATTCCAGCTCCAACCAGACGCTGTACGGGTATTATTTTAAGGATTCGGTCACAGTGACAGTGAATGTGTCAGACAGAGGGGCTGACGGCGGGGCGGCGTCTTCCGGCGTGAAGGAGATCTGCTACCGCGCGGTGCCGCTCGGGAAAGAAAAGGAAGATGTGGAGCCGGTTTCAGTCGCTGTCCCGGCAGGGAAGGACAACGCGTCGTTTGAACTGAAAGCAGGCTTCAAAGGGCAGATCTATGTGACGGCGAAGGACAACGTAGGGAACGAGAGCGATGAAGAGCATCCGGATGGCATCGTCGTGGAGGACAGCGCATTGCATGAGGACAACGCGGGGATTGAGATCGTGATGCCCGAGACAGGGAGCAAAACGGCGGAAGGGATTCCCGTATACAGCCATGGAAATGGGAAAACGCACGACTTAGAAGGGGTGCAGATCAAGGTATGGGAGCGGTATGCCGGGCTGAGCAGCATCACCTGGGAAGTCATAGAAGGCAAGGACGAGACGGTGGCGAGCGGAAAAGCGGACGCCAACGGGAACTCGGGCTTTGGCAGGGACGCGGTAGAAGTCAGCGGGAATGTGGATACGGCGTCCGACGGGAATTGGGAAAAAACAGGGACGTCAGGAGCTGCGGAGCTTCTCACGGACGCGCAGGGGACGCTTAATATAAAGTGGGAGGACGGCTACGAGAGCGATTCGCTCACGCTGAAAGTGACGCTGACGGACCGCGCCGGGTTTACGTTTTCCGCGAGCAAGCCGTTTGGCGTGGATAACAAGGCCCCTGAGATCAAGGTGGAATACGACGTGAACAACGACCCGGTAGGATACCTCTACCGGAAGCAATTTTACGACAAGACGCGTACGGCGACTGTCTCCGTATCCGACCTGCATACGGTCGATCTGGATCAGGCGGGCTTAGAAGCGTCAGTCCGGTACGCGAAGGAATTTGAGGAAGGCGGGGAAGCAGCGAGCGGGAAAGCGACCGTTCAGGAAGCTGGCGCAAATTCCTATACCGTGACGTATCCGGGAGACGATACGTACCGCTTTGCGTTAGAAGTGAAAGATGAGCTTGGGAACACGGCTTATTATCCGGAACAGGACGGGGCGGATATCTTTACGGTAGACCAGACGGATCCGGAGATCGCGTTCGGGGAAATTGAGAAAGCGGGCGAGGAAAGCGGGGATTTCGTGCGTTACCCGCAGACGGGCGAGGAAGACGGCGTCGTATGGTACAACCAGGACGTAAAGATCCCGTATTCCATTGCGGATCAGGTGTCCGGCCTGATGGACGTCACGGTCGGGAAGCCGGAAAACGGCGCGGGCAGCCTGAATGATTTTGCGGATATGGAGAGCGGGGAGTTTGGCGAGAAGAATTATCAGCAGGAAGACCATGTCTGCGAAGCGGACGGGAAAGAACTCTCCTTTGGGAAACAGGGCTATACGGAGCCGATCAGCTCTTACGCAAAGACAAATGGGAGCGGGAAATACCAGCTTGCCATCACGGCGTCGGACTATGCGGGAGAAACAAAAAGCTCGGACGTGACGAAGGTGATCGGGATCGACGAAGAGCGGCCGTCCATTACGGAGATCAAGCTGGGCGGGGAGTCCCTTGACCTGGAAAATTCGGACGCGGAAGGGAATACATACCGCCATTATGTCAAGGGAAAGGTGCCTGTGTCGGTGAAAGCGGAAGATAACGGGTCAGGCCTTTTGACCATTTCCTATGAGAAGCATTATGCGGACGGGAAGGTTGATTCCGGCACAAAGGATCTGCGTTCGGAGAAGCCGACGGTCGATGGGAACGGGACAAAATCCTATGAACTCACCCTTTTCGAGATCGAGGAGGGCTTCCGCGGGCAGATCTATGTCTGGACGGAGGACAAGGTAGGCAATAAGAGCGCGCTCGCGCATCCGGACGGGATCATCGCGGAGACGAGGGAGCAGCATAAGGAAAGCTCCTCCCTTACGGCTGAGCTTCCCAAGACAGAGGAAAAAGATGGGAATGGATTAAGCCTTTACAAGAATGACATCAGCATTCCGATCACGGTGGAAGATACGTTTTCCGGGATAAGGAAGGTGGAATGGCGAGTCCTGCCTGGGATCTCGACGGTAGATAACAGGCTGGAATCAGGAAGCTTTGAGATCGGGGATGACGGCGCGTTGCCGAAGGATGCGTCCGGATGGCAGGCGGAAAAGGATAAGAACCTGATCACGAAGCTGCAGAAAACGCTTACGGTAAGCGACAACAGCAACGACATCCTGCTGGAAGTCACCTTTACAGACCGCGCAGGGTATACGGACACGGAGCGGGTTGCCTTCAGCATTGATAAGACGAGGCCGGAGATCAAGGTAGAGTATGACGTGAAGGCGTCGTCCTGCCCGGACAAAGAGGCCGCGTACCGGAAGTTTTATAACGAGGCCAGGACCGCGACTGTCACGGTGACGGAGCGGAATTTTGATGAAAAGCGCGCGAACGTCCAGGTTCTGGAGGCGATCCAGGAGGGCGAAGGCGCCATGGAGATATCCGGATGGGACGAGTACCTCGCATATGAGAACGGCACTGTCAGCGATGAGACGACGCACGTCTGCACCGTTTTCTACCCGGGCAATACGGCTTACAATTTTTTGGCGGAAGCGACGGACTTAGCGGGAAACAAGGCGTCGGCTTCGAAGAATATTTTCATGGTGGACATGGCAAACCCGATCTTAAAGGGCGTAAAGCGCAATACGGACATCTCGGCGGTTCACGAAGAGGACGAAGGATATTACCTGGACGACATGGGGGACGAAAACCGGGAGAACGACGTCGAATGGTATAACGGAAATGTGAAGATCTCGTTCCAGGCGAAAGACGGCCGCGCCGGGCTGTACCAGGTGCAGACGGAGGCCTATGCGATGGGCGGCATTACCGGGATGTTTAAAGAAGACGTCAGCGCGGAATATGATCTGGAAGAATATGTGAAGACGCAGAACAAGGCTGCCGTCAATTATGGATACCGCGGGGAAGTGGATCTGCAGGAATACCGCCTCGTTACCACGACGAAAGCCAATAAAAATGAGAAATACAGGTACCGGGCGACCGCGCTCGATTATGCAGGCAACACCGTTTCCGCCTCGTCCCCGGTCATCGGCATCGACCGGGAGAAGCCAAGGATCACTTCAATCGAATTTACGGGCGAAGGGAACCAGGAGGGAAATTGGAAGGAACCGACCGTTGCCGAGATGGATTACGGGTATTATTTCCGAAGCAATACCGTCGTGAAAGTGACGGCCACGGATGAAAATGTGAACGGATCGTCCGGGCTGGATTCGATCTTCTTGCGGTTAGAGGGAGTCGACGGCACAAGGCGGACCGTGGAGCCGGAACTGCAGACAGGGGAAACCGGGCAGTTTGTCACATACACTGTTCCGGCAGGGTTCAAGGGCCAGATCTATGCCTATGCGGCAGACCATGTCGGGAACGAGAGCAGGGAATACCAGCCGGACGGCGTGGTAAATGAGAGCGAGGCGCAGAAGGCGGAGGCCACGATCACAGTCTCAAGCCCGGAGACGGCTTACCGTGATGCGGACGGCAGGCCGCTGTACGCGGCGGACACGACATTCCGCATCACGGCGCAGGATGTGCATTCCGGTTTGAGCAAGGTAGAGTGGAGCGTGGAGTCGGATGAGGATTCCGGCAGCAATGCGAGCGGCGCGGTGACGGTCAGTGCGGACGGGCAGCTTTCCGATCCGGGCTGGGAGGTCTTAAAGACGGACGAGAACCTCGTGACAAAGATCCAGCGGGACATTACCGTGCATAATAACAGCAACAACATCCGGCTGAAGGTCAAGCTGACGGACCGCGCGGGCAATGAGACGGAATACAATGACGGCAACGGGCTTGTGTTCAGCATCGACAAGACGCAGCCGAGGATAGAGGTCACTTACCAGGAGAACGACGCGTCCCATGACAAGTATTATAACAAGGACAGGACGGCGGTCATCACGGTGACGGAGCGCAACTTTGACGAGGAAGCCACGAATATGCAGATGCGCCTTTCCAATTCCGAAGGGAGCGTCCCGGCATACGGCACATGGACGCATGGCGGGGAAGCAGGGACGGACCGCGCGACGCATACCTGCAGGATCACGTATTCCGAGGACGGCGATTACACGTTTACGATGGGAGCGGCGGACAAGGCCGCGCATACGGCTTCCTATGGGAACACGGACGAGTTCACCATCGACCAGACGAAGCCGGAGATCGAAGTTTCGTACAGCACGGACGGATTGTCGAACGGCATCTATTACAAGGATGGGTGCGTGGCGACGATCACGGTGACGGAGCATAATTTCGACGAGTCAGGCATAGAGGTGACGCAGGCCGCGGAGCTGGACGGCTCGCCGATCCAGGCCCCGGCGGGGCTTAGCTGGAGCGGAACGGGCGACGTGCATACGGCGACGATCGATTACAGCTCCGACGGCGATTATGTATTAAGCGTCTCCGGGCAGGATATGGCCGCCAACGAGATGGAACAATATGCGGGGACGAAGTTCGTGGTGGACACCACGGAGCCGGAGATCGAGATTACGGACGTAGAGGACAAGAGCGCGTACAGCGAGACTGTCGCGCCGGGCGTTTCCTTCAGCGACGTGAACTGCGACGCGGACAGCGTGAAGATCACGTTAAAAGGGTGCAAGCATGAGGAAAAAGACCTGACGGGAAGCCTTTCGCGCGTGGCGCACGGCGGAAGCATCCGATTGGGGGATTTCGCGCACACGGTGGAAACCGACGACGTGTATACCCTGACGGCGGAAGTGACGGACATGGCGGGCAACAGCAAAGAAGCCACGAAGGTGTTCTCGGTAAACCGCTACGGCTCCAACTATGTGTTGGGCAAAGGGACGCAGAAGCTGGTGAACGACTATTATTCCAATGAGGAAGAGGACGTCGTGATCAACGAGATCAACGTGAACGCGCTGGAGACGGAAGGCATCACCTGCAGCCGCGACGGGGAGATGACGTCCCTGGAAGAAAAGAAAGACTACGACGTCAAGGAAGCGGGGACGGAGTACTCCTCCTGGAAAGAATACACTTACACGATCCATGCGGACAATTTCCAGGATGAGGGCGCGTACGTCGTGACGGTGCTTTCCAAGGACGCCGCGAAGAACGAGATGACGAACCGGACGGCCCGGACTGAGGATTATGGCAAGGAAGTCGAGTTTGTCATCGACAAGACTGCCCCGACGATCGTGCCGACCGGGGTGGAGGACAACGGGCAGTATGTGGAAGCGCAGCGGGAAGTGAAGGTTGACAGCCAGGACAATATCGCGATCGACTTTGTGGAAGTGTACTTAAACGGCAGCGGGAATCCGGTCCAGACTTGGACGCAGGAGGATCTTGCGAAAAAGGACGGGATTATGAGTTATGTCTTAAAGGCTGCTTCCGACTGGCAGAACCTGCGGTTCGTGGCCGTGGACAAGGCGGGGAACCGCAAGGAGAGCGATACCATACGCTGCCTGCTGACGACGAACGTGCTGGTGCAGTTTATCAACAATAAGGCCGCGCTGATCGGGACGGCCGTGCTGGCGGCGATCTGCGTAAGCGCGGGGTATGTTGTCTTCATCAGGAGGCGTAAGAAACAAAAGTAAATTTGGGTTTCAAAGAGGGCATATGCAATGAAGATAAAATTAGCGATTTTAGAGAAAGACACGGTATATTTGCAACGGATCGTTTCTGCATTTAATAACAAGTATGCGGATAAGCTGGAGATTTATTCTTTTACAGAGAAGGACATGGCGATAAAAACGGCCCGTGAAGCAAAGATCAATGTTTTGCTGGCAGGGGAAGAATACCAGATTACGCCGGAGATGCTCCCGGAACGCTGCGCGTTTGCATGGTTTGTAGACACGCCGGATGTTGAGAATATCAATCAGTGCCATGCGATCTGCAAATTCCAAAAGATAGATTTGATATACAAACAGATTATCAGCCTTTATTCGGAGGTTGCGGGAGACATTGTCACGTCAAAGAACGGCGGAGACGCCAGCGCAAAGGTCATCAGCTTCCTCTCCCCTGCGGGAGGGGTAGGCTGTTCCACGGCAGCGGCGGCTGGCGCGATGTTTTTGGCAAGGATGGGAAAGCGCGTTTTGTATTTGAATCTGGAGAAGTATGGGAGCGTAGAGACTTTTTTCCAGGGCATGGGGCAAGGGGATTTAAGCGATATGCTTTATGCGATCAAAAGCCAAAAGTCAAATCTGGCATTAAAGCTTGAAGGGATTGTAAAGCAAGATAAGAGCGGCGTATGCTTTTTGTCAGAATGCAAGATTGTCCTGGATCGGCTTGAAATGAAAAAAGAGGATGTGGAAGCTCTTCTAACCCAGATCCAGTTGGGGGAAAATTATGATCACATCATTCTTGACTCGGATTTTTCCTTTGATTCATTTGAGATGGAAGTCATGAGGCGGTCGGATGGGATCGTCTTAGTCTCAAATGGCAGTCAGAACGCAAATATGAAGATCCGCAAGGTGTACAATGCATTGGGCATTTTGGAGCAGCAAGGGGAGGTTCGGGTTACGCATAAGATGATGCTCCTATACAATCGGTTTCATAGCCAGACGGGGGAGACACTGGAAGATATCCCTCTTCCTGGGATTGGCGGGATCCAAAATTTTAAAGGGGCAAAGGAAGCGGCGATAGCGAAAGAAATATCCAAGATGGATTTGTTTACAAAGCTGCTCTAAGGGCGTATCGCGATGAAGGAAGGCAGGGGATAGTTGCAAATGGAAGGGAATTTTGAGCAGGAACAAAAGCTGATAGCGGAAATCAAACAATACATCAGTGAGAATTTCCCTTTGAGCAAGCTAAGCGACGAGGAACTGGAAAATAAAGTCGAGGAAATTGTGTTTCAAAGGTTGGCAGGGGCTTATATGCCGATTGGGCAGAGGCTTTCCATTGTCAAGCAGGTATATAGCTCTATCCGCGGATTTGGGCTTTTGGACAGCATTATCTCGGATGACACGATCACGGAAGTCATGATCAATGGTCATGAGAATATTTTTATTGAGAAGAATGGGAAAGTCGTAAGGCTGGAAAAGAAATTTGAGAGCCAGAGGCGGCTGGAGGATATTATCCAGCGGATCGTCGGATTGGCGGGGAGAGAGGTCAATCAGGCAAACCCGATCGTAGATACAAGGCTGCCGGATGGCTCCCGCGTGAACGTGGTGCTTCCGCCCATAGCTTTATGCGGGCCGACTATGACGATACGTAAATTTTCAAAAACGCCGATGACAATTGAAAAATTAATCTCGTATGGCTCGCTTACGAGAGAGATTGCGGAGAAGCTGCGTCTGTTGGTAAAGGCGAAATACAACATTTTCATTTGCGGGGGAACGGGTTCAGGGAAGACGACGTTCCTAAACGCCTTATCAAATTATATTCCAAAAGACGAGCGCATTATCACGATTGAAGATTCGGCTGAGCTGCAGATCACAGGGGTGGATAATTTGGTGAGCCTGGAAACGAGGAATGCCAATTCGGCTGGGACAGGGGCGATTACGATCCGTGACCTGATCAAATCTTCGCTGCGTATGCGTCCGGAACGCATTGTGGTAGGCGAGGTGCGCGGCGGGGAAGCGTTGGATATGCTGCAGGCGATGAATACGGGCCATGATGGATCCCTTAGCACGGGACACGCCAATTCTACCCATGATATGTTAAGCCGTTTGGAGACAATGGTGCTGCAGGGATCGGCAGGCCTTCCATTGGAGGCGATCCGGCAGCAGATCGCTTCGGCTGTGGATATCATGATCCATCTGTCGCGTCTTAGGGATCATTCCCGGAAGACCATGGAGATTACGGAAGTTGTCGGATATGAAAATGGGGAAATCCTGTTGAATCCCCTTTATGTCTTTGAAGAAGATGAAAAAAGCTCTTTGGAGAAAGTGTCTGGGTCATTGAATCGTACAAAGAATAAGATGGTGCATAACTGGAAGCTGCAGTTGGCTGGAATTAAAGAAGAGATATAGGAGACGGGCGATGAAGGAAAAAAAGAAAAGAAAAAAGAAACAAAAGGAAAAGAAGGAATTAGAACCGCAGTATTATCTGTCTGCCACAAATATGCAGACGTTGAATTACAAAGTGTATTATATGGGTGCATTGGAAAAAATCGGATATTTCCTGTTGGGCTTCGTGGTAGGAGCCGCTGTCGGGTATCTGTTTTACGGCGGGCTAGGAAAAGATGAATATGGAAATCCAACGGCGCTTACCTATATATTGAACGCAGCGGTGATGGGGATCGTTGGAATTCTTGCCGGAAGGTTTTTTCTCCCGATCCGAACAAAACAGATATTGGAAAAGCGAAAGAGGGAGCTAAATGAGCAGTTCCGCAGCATGTTGGAAGGGCTGACGACGTCTTTGGGGGCTGGGAATAACGTCATGGATTCTTTCCTGAATGTGCAGGAAGATTTAAAAATGCAGTATGAAGAGGATGCATACATATTGCGGGAAGTGGAAGTGATCATCAACGGGGTGCAGAATAATGTGGCGATCGAAGACCTGCTGTATGATTTTGGAGTCCGGAGCGGGAATGACGATATCATGAATTTTGCCCAGGTATTCCGCGTAAGTTACCGCAAAGGCGGGAACATCCGCGATATCATCCAAAATACGCACAGCATCCTGAGCCAGAAAATGGAGATCCGCGAGGATATTGAGACAATGGTCTCTTCCAATAAGATGGAGCAAAATATCATGGTCGTGATGCCGATCATACTGGTAGGCCTGATCAAGGGGACAAGCCCGGAATTTGCAGAGAATTTTGCGACATTGACAGGCGTTATTTCTACAACGCTCGGGGTGGTATGCTTTGTGGGCGCATATATATTGGGACAGAAAATTTTGGATATTAAGATTTAGGGGGGGATGGGAAATGGCGCTTCCAATACGAGATATGGCAATCCTTGCCATTGGGATCGTGCTTTTGCTGGTCTGGCTGTTTTTGTTCTTTTACGGGAAAAAGTATGGGCAGCTTTTTGTGTCTTTAGATGAAAAGGAGTACCCGCTTTGCCAGATTTATTCGACCGGATATGCTTTTTGGGAACTTGCGGGGAAAACATACAAGAATAAAAAAGACCGAAAGCTGCGGCAGCAGGTCGAGATCTTATATGGAAAAAAATATACGGAATTTTACTTGCGGGTGATCTATGCCCAGAAGATGACATATGCGATGCTTCTGGTGGTCGTGGCGTTCATCGTCTATGGATTGACGCAGGATTTGACAATTATGGGCGTGATGCTATTGTTTGCCGGCCTGGCATATTACTATTACGGATCAAATGCCGAGCAGAAGATACAAAAGCGTTCGGAGGAAATGATGGGGGACTTTGCGGACGCGCTCTCAGAACTTGCGCTTTTGACAAACGCTGGGATGATGCTGCGCGAGGCTTGGGAGACGGTTGCGTCTGACCGTGAGGACATTTTGTACCAGGAGATGCGCAGAAGCCTGGAGGATATGAATAACGGGGTGTCGGAGATGGAAGCGATGCGCAGGTTTGGGAATCGCTGCGTGGTTCCGGAAATCCGGAAATTTTCATCAACGATCATCCAGGGGCTGGAAAAGGGGAATGCGGATCTGTCCATTACCCTGCAGCAGCAGAGCAGGGAGGTCTGGGAGGCAAGGAAACAGGACGTCCGCAGGAAAGGGGAGAAAGCGGCAGGCAAGCTGCTTGCCCCGATGGCCGTGATGTTTATCGGCGTCTTGATCATGGTTATTGTCCCGGTATTTACGAACCTTGGTATGTAACCCATTTGGGATTATATAAATTTACAGCAGAGGAGGTGGATAAGATGTTGCAGAAGTTGGATGCGCTGTATTTTTCTGGAAAGACTTGGCTTGCGTGCAAAGCGAATCAGTTCTTTAGGAAGGAGGATGGAGACGTCAATATCGTATCAATTGTTGTGATTATTGCCGTTGTGATCGTTCTTGCGGGGATATTTAGGGAGCAGATTAAATCGCTTATTGAAACTCTTGTTCAAGGAATTACAGGAAAAGCAAAAAGTGAGCTAGAGATATAGCATAAGTGGGCTTCGGCCCACTTGGGAAAACAGAAAGAGGGCGTAAGAGATGGGCAAATGGAAAAGAGAAGAAGGTGTGATGGTTGTAGAGGCGACGCTGGTATTTCCGGTTGTATTCTTCGTCATCTTTTTTATGATATATGCGGGAAATATGTTTTATGTAAGCGCTAAGGTAGACGCAGTGACGGATATCATGGCGGTGCAGGGGGCGGCTTATTACACGGATCCGATGATGGAAAAGATAAAGGGATCGGGGCAAGTCCCGACGACATTTAAGGATATCCGCCCGTACCGCTATTGGTTTAAGACCGCATCTGTGGAAAATGAGATAAGGGAAGAGACAGGAAGGCGGCTTGGGAAGGTAGGGGCAGGATTTTTTGCTGGGATGGAGCCTGTTTCCATTATGACGCAGGCAGGGTATGGCAACCACTTGTTTTATGACACTTTTACGGTGGACGTGACCTATAAGATCAAATTTCCGATTCGTTTTATTGGAAGCGAGGATCCGCTGTCCGTAGCGTTCCATTCAAAGGCAATCGCATCTGCGACAGATACGGATGAGTTTATCCGGAACACGGATATGGTGTTGGATTATTATGAGTCCAGCGGCGTGAAGGACAAGGTGCAAGAAGCGGTGGGCAAGGTAAAGGAATTTTTCGGACAGGGAAGCGGCATGAAGAATTAGGAGGAAGCAAGGAATGGGATTTTTTCAGAAGAGAAACGGTGCGGTTACAGTGTTTTTAGTGTTGATCCTGGTGCCGATCATCGTAATAACAAGCATCTTTGTTGATGTCAGCAAGGTGCAGTTGGCGCAGTCTGTCGTCAATTCTTCCGGAGATCTGGCGCTGAATACGCTGATGTCCCAGTATGATACGGATCTGAATGAGTTTTACGGCTTGCTTGCGTCCTGCCAGGATGTTGAGCAGTTTTACGATACGGCAGGAGAGTTTTACGAGACGGCGCTGTTATCAAAGAGCCTGGAAGGAGAGGCTCTCGGGGATGTCGCGCAGCAGATCGTGGATATGCTGCGCGGCGACCAGGAAACGGTAGATTTGCTGGGAATTACGTGGGAAGGGGATTCTGCCGCTTCTATTTCTGCCGTGAAAAATGGAAATCTGGCAAATGCGGCTGTAATGAAAAAAGATATTGTGGAGTTTATGAAGTACAGAAGCCCGATCAATGGGACGATTGATTTCTTGAAAAAAATAAAGGAATCCAAAAAAGCAATAGAGGACGGTGAGAAGGACGCTGAGCTGATCGAGAAGAAAGAAGCATATTATGAGGCGGAAAGCGAGCTGATGAAAACAGCCTTAGAGGCTTATAAGAAATTAAAAGAGTATGAGGAAAAAGGCTTGAGCGGAGATACGGTCAATGGCATGAAGCAGTACTTGGACTCTTTGGAAAACGAATATAAGGAATTAGATAAAAAAGTGATCCGGGATCTGTATAATACGGAGGGGCTTACCGTATTTCAAGTTCCAGCCATCACGGTTGCCCCGACGGTTCCGGCGGTTTTTAGCGAGAGCAGGAAAGCCACGGCTTCAGAAATAGAATCCCTGATGAAAACTTATGTGGAAAGGGTGCGGGCATATGAGCGGGCAAGGAAGGATTTAGAGAGCGCATTGACGGCCATTCCGTCGCGCAGCGGTGCATATGATATCCAGTACTGGAGGGCGTGCATGGAAATTATAGGGCAGGGCAATAGGTATCAGACCTATGCTTCTGCGGCGAACCAATTATGCCAGGCTTATGAGAAGCTGAAACAAGCGGTGACATATGCGGAAGAGAACGCCATGAACGAAGCGTGTACCCTTCCGAATTATGACGAGTCAGCGGCTGTGGGAACAGATACGCTGCAAGCGCATTGGGATGGATTAGACCAGCAGTTCGACCAGTTCAGGAGAAATTATTTTAAGCCGTCTTATCAGTATTATTCCATAGGGAATACGATCGCAAGCATATCGAGCAGCAATATCGGAAATATTGATGGGAGCGGCGCGGATCAGAAGATCCGGGAGATCAGCACGCGCCTGCAAGGCTATAGGGACGAGATAGAATCGGCAATCAGCGTATTGGAAGGCGCAGAAACAAAAGTAAGAGACCTCAAGCGCTATTATGCGGATTACCAGGCGTCAAAAAACGGGTGGAGCGCGCAGGCGAACAGCAGCGATACGGATATGGCGGCAGAAGACAGGGCTGAGATCGAGCGGCTTTCTGCAGATAATGAGATTATGAGAAGCCTTACCCGGGAGAAGATTGATGAGCTGTTAGACAGGATCGGGCAGATCAAGAGCCTGTTTTCTTCTTATCTTGAGATGATAAAGTCCTGTAAATATAATGGGACGTCGATCATCGAAATTGACAGCCTGAGCAAGTTTAAGGAAAAATCAGGGATAGATAATGGCAGGATCAGTCATGTGGAATCAGAATTGAACGGATATGTGAACGAGCATAGCAGCGCGATCCAGGGGGCGCAGGTGTCAGAGACAGTAAATGACAGCAATAACCCGGATATGAAAAGGGTAAATACGCCGTCGCTCTATGCGTGGCTGATGGAGCATTTTAAGAATTACGAGAGCAATCAAAGCGAGTATGATGAAAAAAAGGGGGAATATGACAGATACAAAGCGATAAAGGAAAATAAAGATGACCAAGTGGATACCAGCAGCAATTCCACGAATACAAATGAGATTTCAGGAGTTTCTCCTCTGCCTTCTGCGGCATATGGGGCGAGCATTGCCGGAACGCATACAGAAAGCGCGATTCAGAAAGTTGCAGAATTTACGAAAAGTTTTTGCACAGATTTAGGGGGAACCTTGCTGGATCTGGGCGTTCGGGCGAGGGACGATCTGTATTCCCTGGATTATATCATGTCGATGTTCAGTTATGACACATATGAGAATGAAGGGAAATATTCGCTTTGCACCGACAAAGATTCCGTCACGGCTGCAAATTATCCTCAAGAATACGCCCTGGTGCAGGATGACTGGGAGTCAGAGGAAGTGACGGATACATACAATAAATCCCTGACAAACCATATGATAAGCAGCGGGAATAATTGGTCGTATCAGAATGAAGTGGAATATATCTTATACGGCGGCGCGAACCAAAAAAATAAAGAAGAGGCATATGCGAGGATCTTCCTGCTGCGGTATGCATTGAATCTTCCAGCGGAATTTACGTCGTATTGGAATGATAGCATATTGGATACGCTCGCGACGGGGATCAGCGCCGCGACTTATGGGGTGATCCCTGCGGCGTTGGTGAAGTTGGCGGTCATCTTAGCGCTTACGATCATGGAGACGGGCTGTGACATCCTATATCTGAAGGCGGGGATTCCCGTGCTTCTGGTGAAGGGAAAAGGGGATCTGTTTGTGGATTTTTCCATGGATGGCATTGAGGAGAAAATTGACGATAACATCTCGGATGTTGCGAAAAGCGGGAAAAAATCCGGGAATGATGGCTTTAAAGGATTGAAAATAAAATTTCAGTACAGCGATTATTTAAAGGTATTTTTATTCTTGAAATTGTTTAATGAAAGCTCTTCCTACGGGATATACGCCAGGACAGCCGATGTCGTGCAGGCGAATATGCGTTATCAGATCGTGAAGGACGACGGGTATTCCCTTGAAAAATCCATTGCGTATTTTAAATTGGAATCTAATGTGCGGGTAAAACCGCTGATGCTGGATTTGCCGCTGGTGCGCAATGAGACAGACAACCGGGTCGATGTGTTGAAGGAACTGGATTGGTGTAAGATCAAATACGAAGGAATCCGTGGGTATTAGGCAGGAGGAAAGATCATGCATGAGATGAAAAAGCATTTGCGGGAAAAAGAAAGCGGGGCGATCATCGTGGAGGCTACCTTGTCGCTTCCAATCTTCATGTTTGCGATCCTGACGCTTTTGTCCATTATCAATATTTGCACGGCACAGTCGAAAATGGGGACGTTTATCAATGAATCGGCAAAGGAATTTTCCAAGTACTCTTATTTATGCAATGTGACAGGGCTTGCGCAAAAGCACAATGATGTGCATAAGAGAGGCGGGACGGCCAAGGAAGCAGTGGATACCGTATTGTCCCAGGATGAAGGGATCGATTTTATAACAAAGGCGTCTGAGCTTGGGCAGAATTTAGCGGGCGACGAGGAATTGCGTTCCAGCTTTCTTAGTATGTTAGGAGACGCCGCGATCTCTAAGGTCGAAGCGGAGGCGGCAGAATTGATCGTAAAACAGATGGCAAAAACGCGTTTTACCAATGGGGCTGTCTCCGGGGAGGAATATATAAAGCGGCTGCATATTAAGAATCTAAATTTCAATGGAACGAAATTTATGCCGGGCGGGACAGGAGATATTCAGATCGTTGCGGATTATGACGTGGAAGTGGTGAAGTTGTTGGGCATTAATGTGAAATTTCATTTTACGCAATGCGCGAAAACGAAAGCGTGGGGAACAGAATGAGGATTTTTAGTGTTGCGGCGCTGCCGATGATCCTGTTGGCGTTCCAATTTTGGACGTGCAGGGAAAAGGTGTTGAGGGAGGGGCAGGAGAAAGAGAAAAAAATATTTCTGGCATATGTGCTTTTGAGCGAAGTTTTGCTGTTGGTTCTGGCAGGGAGGCTTATAGGGGAACCGGATGGAGAAGGGATATTGTCGCAGGGAAAGAGGACAGCGTGCGTGTCTGCCCTATTTGTGGCGGCATATGTGGATCTTAAAGAGAAGATCATCCCGAATCGGCTTCTGGCGGAAAGCGTGGGTTATTGGGCCGTAGTGACAGCGGCGGAGTTTGCGCTTGAATGGGATGCGGCGGTTCAGAACTTGATCTTGGAAGCCCTTGGGGCAATTGGGATCTTCTTAGTCTGCGCCATATTTTTGCTGGTCATGAAAAACAGCATTGGCATGGGAGATATTAAGCTGTTTATGGTAATGGGGTTATATCTGGGACTTTCAAGCATGATGAACGCGCTCTTGCTGTCTTTTATCCTGATGTTTTTCTTTGCTTTGATCTTGCTTGTCCTGCGAAAAAAGGGGAGAAAAGATGATCTGCCTTTTGCCCCGGCTGCGTTGATCGGAACATATTTGTCTGTATTTTTAACAGGAATGTAGGAGGAAAAGATGAAAAATTATAAAAATTTAATCCCGCTCGCGCTGGTTTTATTGATGGCGTTGGGTGTGTATAACACGTATGATGCGGCTGCGCAAAAGCAAAAGAGCGTGAAGGAAAATTTAAAGTTGGCGCGAGAATGCAGGGAAGACGGCGTAATTCAGGACGCCCTCACGCATTACCAGGCGGTAATGGAGATTCAGGATGATTTTTCTGTGGAGTTGGAAGTGGGAGAAATGCTTAGCGAGGCGGAAATGGTAAGCGACGCCGTGAGCTGGGGAGAGAACCTTGTGGATAAATTCCCGAAAGAAAAGGAAGGATATCATTTTTTACTGCGCCAATATATCGCTGAAAACGATTATGAAGAATGTTTTGAATTGAGAGATAAGGCGCAGAACAATGAGTGTGTCAATAAAGAATTTGCGCAGCTTATGGAGAAAATAGAATATTTATATGATTATGAATATGAAGAATATGAGGACGCCATGACGTTTTCCTCGGGATTGGCGGCAGGAAAGAAAAATGAGGAATGGAAGCTCCTGGATGCAAGCGGGAGAGCCTGCGCGTCAGGGTTCTTGCAGGTCGGATTTTATAATGGAGAAGTGATCCCTGTGAAGACGGAGAATGGATGGATGTTCGCCACTTCAGATGGAAATAAAAAAATAAGCGTGTCAAAGTTGGGAAACGTAGAAGAATTAGGAAGACTGGATGGGAACATATTTAAGGCGAAACGTGACGGGACATATGGATATTATGATACGGAGCTAAAAAAAATAGCGGGGGATTTTGCGTATGCCTCGGAGATGAATGAAGGGGTTGGGGCTGTGTTTGACGGAAGCGTATGGAAACTTGCGGATAGCGCTGGGACAATAGGGAAGAAGGGATATCGTGAAATTGTTTTGAATGCGCGGGACATTGCCTACCAAAATGAAAGGATCTGGGTATCGGAAGAAGACGGGATTTATTATATGATAGACCGAGAGGGAAATCGGATCGGGAAAGAAGAAGTAGAAGGGACGAAAGGGTTTACGGTATCGGATTCCTTGGCGGCGGTAGAAAGAAATGGGAAATGGGGATTTATGGATAAAGAGGGGAAAATGGCAATTGAGCCGCAATATGAGGATGCACGTTCTTTTTGCAATGAATATGCGGCGGTGAAGCAAAATGGAGAGTGGGGATTTATCAATGTGGATGGGAAGATGGCGATCGAGCCTCAGTTTGAGGATGCGAAGGATTTTAGCGACGGAAGCGTGTTGGTGCAAAAGGGAATGAATTGGGTATTGCTAAAATTATATAGAAACAATTATTGATAGGAGAATGAAGATGGATTTTACAAGAGAGACGCAAGGTGGGAACACATATCTGGTGTATCAGATCCAAGCTGCGGATCAGTTGGATACATTGAGCCTGGGCATGATCGTAAATAATAAGATCAATGGAATTGCCCCGACGATATACAATCAGTTAGATGATCAGAAATTTTTGAAATATAACATATCGTCTAAGGTATCTTTGCGGCAGTTTTTTACAGGAACGGTCAATCGGAGCAGATTGCTGAGCGTATTTTCTTCCTTGTTGGATGGCATATTGATGGCGGAAGATTATATGATAGACATATCCACTCTATTATTGCAGCGGGATTATATATTCGTTGATGTTTCCACGATGGAAGCCGAGCTGATATGCGTGCCAATTTTGGACAGGCAGGAAAAAACGGCGGATGTTCGGAGCTTTTTTAAGGATATCATGTTTTGCACGCAATTTGACGTGAAGGAGAATGGGGATTATTTTGCCAAGATTGTCGGGTATTTGAACAGCAATGGGCAATTTTCCCTGGTGGATTTCCGCCAGTTAGTCGTGGGGCTGATGGAAGAGATCATAACGCCTTCTCAGCCAATGGAAACAAAATTTTTGAATAAACTTCCAGTAGAAGTATTGCATGCAAAGGAAGGAAAGGTATCTAAGCCGATACCGCCCATACGTGAGAATATGCCGGGGGCAAGTAAAGCCGGAAGCGCGCCGAAGCCGCCTGCCCAGTGGAAGAATATGGAAAAGATGGGGGATATCCCCAAACCTCCTGCGCTGGAAAGCAATCAGGGGATGGTGAAAAAGAAGGATGGATTTGGCTCAAAACCGGATCAAGAGAATATGTGGATGCAGCCTGCCCAAGGGGAGGCTGGAAATATGCCGGATCCAGTATCTCACAATATGGGGAACATTCCATTTCAAGAAAATATGAAAATGAATCAGAAACAGGAGAATACGGCGGAGGAAGCAGTGGGGTTCGCGGTTCCTGGAACAGGAGACGCCTTTCCTGTTCCGGGCGGGAAAAGCAAAAAGAAGGAAAAGCACGGGAAAGAAAAATCAGCAAAGGAAGCGCATAAAAGCCATTTTTCTTTTTTTGGAAAGAAAAAAAGCGGTTCAGAAGTGGAAATGCAGGAAGCAGGCTATCCCATTCCGGCAATAGGCGGGATGCAAGATATGCAGCAAAATATGTGGCAACAAAATAAGAATCCGAAAATTTTGCAAAATCCGCCTATGATGCAGATGCCGGATGAGGGGCAGGTCAAGAAAGGGCAGAATTTGAATCAGGGAGGGATGGGAAATGCCATGGGGAATCCCTATCCATGGGGGGATTTTGGGCAGATTGGGGAAACTACTGTGCTTAAGAGCCAGGCTGGGGAAACTACCGTGCTTTCTCAGGGGAATCCAGGAGCAGGTATGCTGCCATATCTTACTAGGGTACGCAGCCGGGAGCAGATCGTGATCGATAAGCCGCTATTCCGGATCGGGAAGGAGAGGAATTATGTGGATTATTTCATAAGTGATAATCCAGCTATTAGCAGAAGCCATGCAAATATCATGCGGCGGGAAGATGGTTACTATATTGAGGATACAAATTCCACAAACCATACATATGTAAATGAGCAGATGATCATGAGCGGAACGGCGGTAAAATTAGAACCTAATACCAGAATACGGTTGGGAAATGAAGAATTTGTATTTCATGTATAGGAAGGTCGGTGGTGTGGATTTAAGAGGGTATGCCATATATGGAATTTTGGGAAGAAACGAGTGATCCAGATGGTAAGAAATGAACGATAGGGCAATTTTGTAAGAAGTGGAGGAAAAGAAGATGGAAAGAAAGATTCAGATTGGGAGAAAGGCCATAGCCAGCATGGCGGCTGCGCTGGCGGCATTCGCTGTGATCCTTATAGGCGGACTGAATGCGAACGCGGCGGATATCTCAAACGTGACAGCATATGTCCTGGGGCAGACGCAAAACGGGACGTTGACAGAAAACGGGGAGGAGGGGCAGTATTACAAATTTACGCTGCCTTCCTCCGGGAAGATCCAGGTCACAGGGACGGCATATATGGAATATATCTACATGGCCTTGTATGACGAGGACGCGCAGGAGCTTTGGAGCGACGACCTGCGCTGGAACAGCACGTCGGAACTCATACCGATTGACCAGACGTTTTACCTGACGTCAGGGACGTATTATTTCTGCATGGAAAAATATTATGGGAGCTGTTTTGGGGATTACAATTTTAAGATAGAGCTGACGTCGTCGGACGAGACGTTCCAGGAGACAAACGGCGGCTCAAACAACAGCATCGCTTCCGCCAATACCGTTGGGACAGGCGGACAGGTATGCAATGCGCAGTTGGCGCTGAACGATGAAAAGGATTTTTGGAAGTTCACACTGGACAGATCCGGGAAAATAAATTTTAACGCCACGTTCTATCATATGGAGGACATGGAATGGAATCTGTATGATGAAAACGGGGAGGAATTGCTGTACGATAGCCCAAGCTGGAACTCAACGACGGAAAATATCACGGTTGACGAGGAACTGCAGCTTACGAGAGGGACTTATTATATCTCGACGAACGTATACTATCACAATTATGGGAAATACAGCTTCTCGCTGCGCTTTACGCCTTCCAATGAATCTTATGGGGAGACAAACGGCGGGAGCAACAACACCGTGGGGACGGCGTCCGCCATGGCGTTGGGAAAGTCTTATACGGGGCAGATTGCGCTCAACGACGAGAAGGATTTTTACAAATTCACGATACCGTCAAAGAAGTCGCTGAAGATCAGCGTCAATGCATCGATCGAATGCACATACATAAAATTATTTGACAGCAAAGGAGAGGAAATCTGGTCAGATTGTCCGGACTGGAATTCTGTGACAAATCGGATTTCCTATACACGTCTGACCTCCTTGGAAAAAGGGACATATTACCTTGCGATACAGAGATATAGCAACTACAGGAATTTCTATACCGGGAATTATACGGTAAAGGCGGAGTACCTGACCCAAAAGAACTGCCCGCATGAGACATATCAGACATCCTGGAAAGACGCGACCTATTTTGCGAAAGGGTACACTCTGCATAAGTGCGAGGCCTGCGGACATTCTTATAAAACGGACTATACGCCGACGCTGAAATTAGATCAGGGGTATTTGTACGTGTGGTCTTCAACGGGAAAGGGATCGTTAAAGCTGCAGTGGTCGACAGTCTCAAACGCGTCCGGCTACCAGATCCGGTACAGCAAGGCAAAAGCCATGAATAAGGGCGTGAAGACGAAGAAGATAAGCGGAGGCTCAAAGAGCAAGGTGACGATCAAGAAGCTGAGCCGGAAGAAAAATTATTATGTTCAGATCCGCGCATTTAAGAAGTCCGGGTCAAAAACGGTATATGGAAAATGGTCGTCAAAAATGCGGTTAAAGACAAAATAACCTGAACAGGAAATAATAGAAATATGGCAAAGAAAATAGCGTGGCATGGCGAACATCTACGCTGCCAGCCGAGGAGGTAAGAATGCATCAAGGAGGAAAAAGTAAGATTTTGCAGATCGCGGCCATTGCCGTCCTTGGCATCTGCATCGCCTTGATGGTTTCCCTGTTTATCTACTTAAAGATCGAGCAGGGCCAGACCATCAAGCTGTCGCCAGCGAAGGCCGAGAGTGTGGAGGATCCGGAAGAATACGCCGAGGATACGGATTCCGTGTCTGAATACAGCGGCACGATAGAGCCATTCGGCGTTTTGGCGGATCAGACTGCGGCGGGCGCGGCAAACAAGGCGAAAGAAAAGCAGCAGGAGAGCATGAAGGAAAAAGAAGCCAAAGCAGAGGAAGAAGCCAAAGCAGAAGAAGAGGAAAGCGCGGACTATCTGTGCAGCTACAGTTCGGAACGCCTGATGACAGAAGAGGATGTAAGGGAGTTGCAGGAAACGGCGTTTACCGGGCTTCCGGAAGGGAAAACGGCGGTTCAGATGGTGATCAATGAATTATATGCGAGGTACGGATACCAATTTGAGAATGAGGAGATCCAGGCATATTTCGACGGGAAAGAATGGTACCAGGAGATTGCGGAGCGGAATGCGGACATGAACGATGTGATGGCGCATATGACGGCGATCGAGCGTTCCAACGTGGAATTTTTGTCAGAATACAACGGGGAGGATGAGTGAGATGTTTTGTCCAAATTGCGGCGCGCAAAATAGGGAAGACGCCACATTCTGCGAGGCTTGCGGATCGCGCCTGGAAGAGGATTTCCCAATGGACGGCCAGCCGGAAGGCATACAGCCGGGGGAAATGCCGCCAAGTTGGATGCCGCCGGGAAGCATACAGCCGGGAGAAATGCCGCCGGGCGGGGGATATGCGGGTCATGCGCAGAGGAAGCCTGTCTCGCGGTTTGCAGTATTCCTGGCTGCGGAGGTTTTGGCGCTTGCCCTTTTGGCGTACGGCGTTTACACGACGGCAAAGACGTTATCCAGCGCGGAAAAAACAGCGGAAGCGTATTTCGTGCATATGGCGAACGGGGAGTGGGAACAGGCGTATCAGATGCTGGACTTGGAAGAGGATGCGCTGCTCAGTGAGGAAATGTTTGCGCTGGCGAACAGCCAGGGGCGCGATCCGGTGAAGGATTACCGCGTAGGGCAGGCGGAGGGAACGGGCTTAGGCGGCCAGGAAAGTTTCCTCGGGGAGAACGGGGCCGAGAGCGAGCCTGATATGACGGTTCCGGTGGAATACCGCCTGGAGGATGGAGACAGCCGCACGCAGGAGATCTTGCTGAGCCGCGGATCCGGGAAACAATATTTCTTTTTTGACGACTGGAAGGTCGGGACGCAGGATCTGATCTGTAAGGATTACAGCATTTTCGTCCCGGAAGGCGCGGACGTCTCCGTCGACGGGATCGCCTTAACGGACGACAAGGGGAAGGCAAAGCAAGAAGGGTACAGCTACGCCCAAAAGACGGTCGGCGGGGCCGCTGGGGACGGGATGGAGGAATATGTCGTCCCGCGCATATTCTATGGGCCTCATGAGATCAAGGTCAGCATGGAGGACATGGAGGACATAAAGCGGAGAGTGACGGTCGACGGCGCGGGCCTCCCCTTCTATGTGGACACGATGTATTTGAAGCAGGAAACGATGGAGATGCTGACGGAAAAAGTGGGCGAAAACATGGAAAAAGTCTATCAGGCAGTGATCTCCAAGAAGGATTTCCAGGAGATCCGGCAGCTTTTCACGTCAGAACCGGGAAATCTGACGGGAATCCAGGAAAGGTACGAGTATTTTCTGGAGCTGATCCATGAGAGGGGAGTGTTGCCAAAGAAGATTTATTGCTACGACATCCAGACGAGCATGGAAAATGACCGGGCGGAAGTGTACCTTACGTTTGGCTTTGAGCTGCAGTATACATATGAGGGACAGTCGGATAAGGACAATTCCCATATAGAGACTTGTGTCTATTTCACAAAAGAAAATGGTACTTGGGTCCAGGAAAACCTGGCCTATGACTAAGACCGTAACCGTCCAGCCCCGGACTTTGCGTTTGCAGCAAAGTCCGGAAGGATACGAAGAGTTAGCCGGGAGGGAATCCGCAAGGATGAACTCTTACTTAAATATATCATGAAAAGGAGAAAGAAAATGGCAAAGTTTTGTGCGAAATGCGGACGCCCGTTGAAGGACGGGGAAATTTGTTCCTGCCAGGCGGCAGGCGGAAACCAGCAGGCGGGGCCGGGCGGCCAGCAGCGGAACAGGCCGGGAGGCCAGCAGATGGGGACAGGCTATGGGCCAAATGGCCAGCAGATGGGACCAGGCTATGGGCCAGGCGGCCAGCCGATGGGGACAGGTTATGGACAAAATGGCCAGCAGATGGGGACAGGTTATGGACAAAATGGCCAGCAGGCGGGGCCGGGCTACGGGCCAGGCGGCCAGCCGATCGGACCGGGCTATGGGCCGGGCGGCCAGCAGGTCGGGCCGGGCGGCCAGCCGATCGGGCCGGGTTACTATGAGCCGGGCGGCCAGAACTATGGGCGCGGGCAGGCGTCCGCGTTTGCGCAGGGATTTTTGGCAAGGGTCTGGAACTTGGTGAAGAGCCCGGTCACGGCGGGAAGGGAAATGATCCAGGAAGCCGACGTGAAGGTCGCCTTGCTGATGATCGTGTTCCAGGGGATGTTCAGCGGGCTGTTCGGGATGGCGTTTGGGCAGAAGTGTTCCCAGTTCCTGGAGATGGTGATCAATTTGACGGGCGGCGACATCCTGGGAGATTATGATGATAGGATAGGGCAGATCCTGGAGATGCCGTATGCCAAGATCTTTCTGGTGACAGTATTGGCGTCGGTCGCCTTAGCGTGCATCTTGGCCGGGCTGCTTACGGGCGTGGGCGCGATCTTGAAGCTCCAGCTTTCTTATGCGCAGATGCTTTCGGCGGTGGCGATCCGAAGCGCGGTGTTAGTCCCGTCCATCCTGCTGTCCTTGCTGGTATTTGAGCTTTGGATGCCGGGCGGGATCGCATTGTTCGTGCTGGTGAATATCTGGGGCTTTTCGGCGATGCAGGTGGCGCTGTCTTCGTTTGTCGGGCGGGAGAAGCTGAACGTGTTCGTGCTTTTATCGAGCATCGCCCTCGTGCTGTTTGTTTTCATTGTTTGGTTCGCGATGTCAAAGCTGTGGATGGAATACCTGCCGGATCTGCTGCGGACGGGCCTCAAGGCGATAGAGGACTTCTCCTGGCAGGATCTGCTGGAAGATGGATTGAAGGATATCTTTTAAAGGGGCTGGGAAGGCGCAAGAGGGGCTTTTGCAGGCCAATGAGAGAAGGAGGTAGGTCTATATGGTGACAACCATCCAGTCAGCCGTGACGGGCGTGACGGTTTACCGGGAAGGCGCCATGGTCACGCGCAGGGGAAGGGCTAATCTGGAGAAAGGGGCGCAGGAACTGGTATTTTCCGACCTTTCTGTGTCCCTCGTGAAAGAGAGCATCCAGTTGCGGTATTCCACGGGGATTTCCTGCGGGAAGCTGGAATACCGTTTGAGCCAGGAAGAGCCGGAGGAGCCAGAGGAGCCGAAAGAAATCTCGGAAGAGAGGAAAAAGCTGTCGGCGGGCCTTCGGGAAGCTGAGGATCGGATCCTGGCGGCGAAGAAGGAGACGCAGATACTGGATATATTCATGAGTCCGCAGTATTGCAAGCCGGATTCTGTGGAAAGCCTGGAAGGCTATTTTGCTTCTTACAAAAAATATTTAGAGGGGCTGCAGGAGGAGATCCGCGACGCGGAAGAAAAGAAGCGGAGCCTGGAGGAAAAAGTGGCCCAGATGATGGACGCCGAGATTGAAAAAGTGCAGGAACGCAGGCAGGCCCGCGGGGAGATCGTCCTGGATGTGAGCGCGGAACAGGAAGGTTTTTATGATTTTGAGATGAGCTATTACGACCGGGCCGCGGGATGGAGGCCGTTTTACGACATAACGGTGACAAGCCCCTTGCAGCCGATCTGTGTTGACTTAAAAGGGTGCGTGAGGCAGAATACCGGGGAAGACTGGAAAAATGTGGATGTGAAGATTTCCGGAGGGGATATGCGCGTCTCCAACAACCAGCCGACGCTGACTGTCTGGAATCTGGAAAGGGACGACGGGGAGCTGAAGCCTTTTCCGCTGTGGGGCGGCAGATCAGAGGAAACGACGATCTTGGAGGGCCCCACGATCTTGCAGGGGCCTTCGTATAAGCCGGATGCGCCGAAGCCTATGCAAAGGGGCCGCGCGGAAGGCAAAGAGAAGCGGGATGCGATGACGAATGTGGAATATGCGCTGAACGGGAAGCATAACGTGCAGGACGGAGGAAAGGAGAGCATCCTCTATGTCATGAGTGAATATTTCCCGGCAAGCTACATTTATAGCTGCGTGCCAAAGGCGGAGGAGCAGGTTTACCTGAAGGCGATCCTGAACAACGATCGGCAGGCGACGTTTTTTGAGTGCGACGCCAATTTGTTTTTTGAAAATTCTTATATCGGGGCGGTGCGTATCAACCCAAGGAGCATGAAAAACCGATTTGAGATCTCGCTTGGCCGTACGCCAAAGATGACAGTAAAGCGTAGGAAATCAAAGGATTATACGACGGAAGCGAAATTTAAGAATATGAGGAAGACGGAAAAGAATTATGAGATCAGCGTGCAGAACGAGGGGCCGGACCTGGCGCTGGTCGAGGTGTACGACCAGATCCCCATATCGCATCAGGCGGATATCACGGTGGAAGTCCTTGACGTTTCCGGGGCGCAGATCGACCAGGCGAACGGCGAATTGAAATGGAGCTTCCAATTGGCGGGGCGTCAGAAGGTCAGCCTGGCCGTGAAGTTCGCGGTCACTTACCCGAAAGGCGTCGCGCTGAACTTGTAAGGCTGCCGCAGACGGGCGGGGGCTTGCCAGATTTTTGGCAGGCCCTTTTTTTGCATTTTCCATTGTAAACACAAGCACTTTTATGTATAATGAAAGCGTGGCGGGAGTAATCTATATGACCTGTTGTCACAGATTTTAAGAAACAGAGGTGATAAGGTGTCGGACAATACAAAGCAGATACAGGAAGTCAAGGCAAAACGTACCGCAAAGAACAGTGTGTTCCTTGACCTTTTCCAAGATAAAAAGAACTTGCTGAAATTGTATAAAACATTGCACCCGGAGGATACGGACGCGACAGAGGACACGCTGGATATTGTAACGATAGACAATGTGTTGACAGATAACCTCTATAATGATCTGGGCATAATGGTAGGTGACAACAGGTTGCTTTTGTTGTTGGAGGCGCAGTCGAGCTGGACGGTAAATATCTTAATCAGAATACTGTTGTATTTAGCGCAGAGTTATCATGAATATTTTGAAAGGACGTCACAAAGCCTGTATAAGAGTGCAAAAGTCAAAATGCCCAAGCCGGAATTATATATCATTTACACAGGAAACAGGGGCAGAAAACCCGATACAATATCGCTATCCAAAGAATTTTTTGACGGTGCAGATGTAGATATTGAGGTAAAAGCGAAGGTCATTTATGAGAGCGGCACAGAGGATATTATCAATCAATATATTATTTTCTGTAAAGCTTTTGATGAGCAGAGAAAGCTGCATGGAATGACAGAGCAGACAGTTAGAGAAACGATCCGCATTTGCAAGGACAGGAATGTTTTAAAAGAATATCTGATGAGCAAAGAAAAGGAGGTTGTGACGATTATGATGAGTTTATTTGATGATGAGCAGATCATGAAAACGTATTGGAAGGATATGGAAAATACTCTTACCGATAAGATTACGCGTAAGATTACGCGTAAGATTACTCACGATAAAGACAGAGAAACAGCCGAAAGAATGATTAAAGACGGAGAACTTTCTCTTGAAAAGATTGCACATTATGTACCGTCCTTATCTATGGACGAATTAAAGGAACTTCAAGCTGAAGCGATGCAGTTAGCGTAATAGACAAAACAATTCCAAGATAAAAAGAACTTGCTGAAATTGTATAAAACATTGCACCCGGAGGATACGGACGCGACAGAGGACACGCTGGATATTGTTCACATCATAAAAAGCTGCATAATGTCCACGTATCAAAGGCATATATTATTTCTGATATAATAGAGCGTGTCAAAAATAGTTAGACTTGCGCCCGGATTTATGTTATACTCTATGCATAAGGAAGGGGGCGATCATATGCCAACAAACGAAAAAGAGATCAATTGTTATCTTTTCGATCAATTGAGCATCTTAGAACGGATTGAAGCTGTGACAGATGACCCGAAGGTATTGAAGCAGATTGAAATTGAGCGGAGACAGATTGAGCGGAAATTATACCAACAGCCGCCGCTTGTGAAAGAATGATAGGAGGCGATCATATGCCGACAGGAATCGAAACGACAAAACAGGCGCTTGATGATTTTAAAAAGATTCAAAAGTATATGCTTCTGGCCAGAAAAGAAAATGCACAAGAAACATATACAGAACTGAAAGAAGAATATCACACCATCAAAGCATTATTGCAGGTTTCAGGAGTAAACCTTACGGACATCGACAAGATCAAAGAGTAAAGGCAATCCGGCGCAAGTCTTGTAAAAAGGGCTTGCGTCCTTACTTTATAAATGACGATCTTTTAAGTTTCCCCACAAAAGAAATAATTGATTTTGATACATAAAGATGTTATGATATGGATACGTTGCCCAGCCATGATCATAACGCTTTTCATTTATAAAAGAGGGATGGCTGACGGCTGTTTTGGAAAGAGAGGAACTTATTTTGGCGGATTTGGAAAAAGAAATAAAAAGACGCAGGACATTTGCGATCATCTCACATCCGGATGCGGGCAAGACGACTTTAACGGAAAAATTCCTTTTATATGGCGGGGCCATTAACCTGGCGGGTTCCGTGAAAGGGAAGGCGACGGCGCGCCATGCCGTTTCCGACTGGATGGAAATCGAAAAGGAAAGGGGGATTTCCGTGACGTCCTCCGTGCTGCAGTTTGAGTATGACGGCTACTGCATCAATATCCTGGACACGCCGGGGCATCAGGACTTTTCCGAGGACACGTACCGTACCTTGATGGCGGCGGATTCGGCGGTCATGGTGATCGACGGGTCGAAGGGCGTGGAGGCGCAGACGCGCAAGCTCTTTAAGGTATGCGTCATGCGGCATATCCCGATCTTTACGTTCATTAACAAGATGGACCGGGACGCCAACGACACATTTGACTTGCTGGACGAGATCGAAAAAGAGCTTGGGATCGCGACCTGCCCCATCAACTGGCCGATCGGCTCCGGCAAGAACTTTAAGGGCGTGTACGACCGGGATACGAAAAAAGTGATGTTGTTCTCCGACACGCAGAAGGGGACGCAGGAAGGCGTTGAGCGTGACATTGACGTTGCGGACGCGGCGCTCGGAGCGGAAATCGGGGAGGATTTTAAGGAGACGCTGCTTGAAGAGATCGAGCTTTTGGACGGCGCGAGCGCGGAGTTTGACTTAGACCTGGTGTCGAAGGGCGAGCTTTCCCCGGTATTTTTCGGATCCGCCCTGACGAATTTCGGCGTGGAGACGTTCCTGCGGCATTTCCTGCAGATGACGGCGCCCCCGCTCCCGCGGCGGTCGGACGTCGGGGAGATCGACCCGTGTTCCGATAAATTCTCGGCGTTCGTCTTTAAGATACAGGCGAACATGAACAAGGCGCACCGCGACCGCGTGGCGTTCATGCGCGTCTGCTCCGGGAAGTTCGAGGCGAATATGGAAGTCGCCCATGTCCAGGGGAAACGGAAATTGCGGCTTTCCCAGCCGCAGCAGATCATGGCGCAGGAACGCAAGGTGATCGAGGAAGCCTATGCCGGGGATATCATCGGCGTGTTCGACCCGGGGATCTTTTCCATCGGGGATACGCTCACGGACGCTTCCGATCAATTTGCATTTGAAGGGATCCCGACGTTCGCGCCAGAGCATTTCGCGCGCGTGCGCCAGGTGGACACGATGAAGCGGAAGCAATTCGTGAAAGGCGTCAATCAGATCGCGCAGGAAGGCGCGATCCAGATCTTCCAGGAATACCATGGCGGGATGGAAGAGATCATCGTCGGCGTGGTCGGGGAGCTGCAGTTTGACGTGCTGAAATACCGCCTGGAAAATGAGTACAATGTGGAGATCCGGCTGGAGAAGCTGCCGTATGAGCATATCCGCTGGATCGAGAACGAAGGGATCGACCTGGATAAGCTGACGGGGACTTCCGACATGAAGAAGATCCAGGATCTGAAAGGCAGGCCGCTTCTTTTGTTTGTCAATAGCTGGAGCGTCGGGATGACGCAAGAGCGCAACGAGGGCCTAAAGCTCTCGGAGTTTGGGCGCAATTGATGGCTTTGAAGATTGGGCGGATGGCATATCTCCTGTATGGTATGATAAGAAATGAAAGGAAGCAGATCATGGTATTGTATCATGGAAGCAATGTTGAAGTTAAAGAGCCGAGACTTCTTAAGGTGCAGAGAGAGCTTGATTTTGGAAAGGGATTTTATACGACCACTGATTTGGAACAGGCAATAAAATGGGCGAAGAGAACATCCCGAAGACTCCGGTGTGAAAAAGGATATGTAAGCGCTTATGAAATAGAGGATACGATGTTAAATACGTTGCGCATTTTACGCTTTGATGCGCCCAATATTGAATGGCTGCGCTTTGTTGTGAAAAATAGAACAGGAAATCGTGAACCCTTAGATTGGGATATTATCTCAGGCCCAGTTGCAGATGACCAGACAGCATCGGTAATAGATCTTTTCCTTGATGGAAAATATGATGAGGAAGAAGCGATAAAACGACTTTTGCCGCAAAAGTTGAAAGATCAATATACGTTAAAAACGGATACAGCGATTCGGCTGCTGCAATTCAAGGAGGGAATTGAAGTATGAATCGAATATCAAATGCTTCTTTGGATTATTATAACAAAAGCGTTATCCAACGTATTATAAACAAATATAATATGGAACCAATGGAGGCGGCAAAATCTTTTTTGACATCTGAAACACATAAAATGTTAGAAGATACCAGTTTTGCTATGTGGGAATTTTCGGAAAGAGCAGTTTTCGATATCTGGGAATCGGAAAGAATCACTGGTGATCCGCGAAATTCTTTATATTTAAGGAGCGAGCAGACATGACGGAAGAAATGGAATTTTTCCTGTTTTTAATTGAGAGATATGCGAGTGCGCATGGACGTCATACCGGAGATGTTTTCAGGGAATGGGATGATAAGGGGGTTATAGAGGAGATTTATGAGGGGTATTTTCAATATCATCAAGAACGTTTGGAGAATGCCTATGAGGATATTGACAGTTTAATTGCAACAGGAAAACATGCTTGGTAGGGGGATGGTAATTTGGGAAGAGAAGGTGAAAGTTTGAAATTTTTACATTTAGGGGATCTGCATTTAGGAAAATCACTGAAGGATTTCGATCTGATCGAGGATCAAAGGTTTATCCTGGATCAGATCCTTCAGATTGCAGAGAAAGAATCAGCGGACGGCGTATTGATCGCAGGAGATGTATATGACAAATCGATTCCAAGCGAGGCGGCAACGAAGCTTTTGGACTATTTTCTGATCGAGCTGGCGAAAAAAGGGATCAAAGTATTTATGGTGAGCGGAAACCATGATTCCGATGACCGTTTAAATTATGGAAGCGCTTTGTTTGAAGCGAATCAGATATTCATTTCGGCTGTCTTTGACGGGACGCTTCCGAAGCAAAGCCTTGCCAGCGGTGATACAAAGATTGATATATATATGCTTCCGTTTGTGAAGGCTTCCCAGGTAAGGCATTATTTTCCGAATGAGAAGATCGAGAATTACGACGACGCTGTCCGGATCATTATAAGAAACACGCACATAGATAAAAAAAATAAGAATATCCTGGTGGCGCATCAATTTGTCGCGGGAACGGGAGAGGATCCTGCGCTTGCAGGTTCTGAGGGCATTGGGACACAGAGCGTAGGCATGGTGGAAAAAATCGGATACGACTGCTTTGCAGATTTTGACTATGTGGCATTAGGCCATATTCATTCTCCTCAGAGAGTCGGGAGAGATGAGATCCGGTATTCAGGTTCTCCGCTGAAATATTCCATCCATGAAGTGAATAATGAAAAGTCAGTCCCGCTTATTACGGTATCGGCCGGAGAAAAAGTGAAGATAGAGCTTATTCCGCTAAAACCGATGAGGAATATGAGGCACATAAAAGGAACGATGAAAGAATTGCTGGATAAAAAGAATATAAAAGAACCGGAAGATTTCATTTATGCAACCTTAACAGATGAGGATGTCATAAATGATGCAGCGGGAATCTTTCAACAGATCTATCCGAATACAGTCAAGATTGACTATGATAATTCGCATACGAAAGAGATTGAGCAGGTAGATATCAGCAGAATTGCTGAAAACAAGTCTTTTTCAGAGCTGATCGGAGATTTTTACAGATTGATGTATGGCTGCGAGATGACAAAAGAAGAAATGGATGTCATGAAAGAAGCGGCGCGAGAGGCAGGTGTGATAAATGAAGCCGATTAAATTGATCATAAGCGCAATTGGCCCTTATGCGGGGGAACTTCCGGAAATAGAGTTTGACTCCTTTGCAGAAAAAGGGCTGTTTTTGATCTCTGGAGACACTGGATCGGGGAAAACGACGATCTTCGACGCGATCTGTTTTGCGCTGTATGGGACAACCAGCGGCAAATACAGGGATACGAAAAACTTACGAAGCGAATATGCGAAGGATTCTGTTAAAAGTTATGTGGATTTTTATTTTTCGCATCAGGGCCGTAAATTTCATGTCTGGAGACAGCCGTCTTATGAAAGGAAAAAACAACGCGGCTCCGGTGTGACATTAGAGCAGCAAAAAGCGATTTTTTATGAAGAAGGACAGGCGCCGATCGAGGGATTGAAACAGGTGGATGATGCCATAAAGCAGTTGCTTCATATCGATGAAGATCAGTTTAAACAGATCGTGATGATCGCGCAGGGGGAATTTTGGAACTTATTGAATGCGGAAACGAATCAGCGGACAGAGATACTGCGTACGATCTTTTTGACAGACGGATATAAAAATATAGAATATAACTTAAAAGATCGTATGAGTGCAAGCAGGAAGAGGAAAGATGAGATTGAAAACAGCATGATCCAGCATTTTGAGGATATATCCGCGGGCGAAGATCCTGCGATTTCCGGGAAATTGGAGGAACTCAAGAACAGAGCCAGGCAATCTGGAAGCGTGTGGAACCTGGATGAGATCAAAGACGTAATGGAGCGCCTGATCCTTTCGGAGCAGGAAAGATTCAAGCGCATGAAAGCAGAGAAGGACGAAGCGGAGGAGGAACTGCAGAAGGTCCATCATAAACTTGCTCGTGCGGAGACGGATAATGATCTCATCGAGAAAAGAGATAAATTTGAAGAAGAGAAGAAAGAACTTGAAAGAAAAAAGCCGGAAATCGATGAAATGCTCCAGCTTTTGGATAAACAAAAGAAAGCCGTCCGCAATGTCAATCCGCCTTATGTTTTGTGGAAGGAAAAGGACAAAGAGTTGTCTTCTTGCAAAACACAGATTAAAACGGAAGAATCCAATTTGAAGACAGGCGAAAAGGCTTTGAAGCAGGCGGAGGAAATGCTTGGACGGGCAAAAGAACAGGAGCCGGAGATTGACAGATTAAAGACGGTCATAAACAAAATTGATGAGGAAAAACCAAAATATCAACAAAAAGAGGAACTTGAAGGAAAGCGAAAAGAACTTGAAGAACGTGATAAAAATGCCAGTGTGGAAGAAGCAGCTTTGCAGGAAGAAGAGAACGCGCTTCACAAAAAGCTGAAAGCCCTTCAGCAGACGATTCAGGAATTAAAAGATAAACCAGGTGAGTTAAAAGATGCAAAAGCCGAAGGGAAACAACTGACAAAGCTTTTGGAGAAGTTAAACAAAATTATAGATACTCAGATCCCGGAAAGAGAAAAGAGGAAGAAGGAGCTTTCTAAAAAACAAAAAGCATTTTTAACTGCGCGTGACCAATATGATGAAGTGCATAGCAGGCGGGAAGAAGCTGAGCATATTCTCGAAAACAGCAGGGCTGGTATTTTAGCAGGCAAACTTGTAGAAGGAGAGAAATGCCCGGTGTGCGGGTCCGTGCACCATCCGGAGCCTGCGAAGCTTGAAACGTCTTCAATTTCAGAGGAAGACTTCAAAAAGCTGCAGGAAGAAGAAGCGAAACTTCAAGAGAAAAAGAACGATGCAAATACGAAGGCGGAAACGGCAAAAACATCGCTGGAGGAATTTGAAAAGCAGCTCAGGGGCAATATATCAGATTGCTTTCAAAGCGAGTTTTTGAATGTGGATCTGGATATGGAGGGAAAGCCTCTCGAAGAGCTGATCGCGGAAACAAAAGAAGTGAAAAAGCAAGTTGAGGCCAAGTCAGAGGAAAATATCGGAAAACTCAGATCTCTCGATGAAGATTGCAAGAGGCTTCAGAAAGCGGAAGAGGAACTGAAAACCGCACAAGAGGATGAAACGGAAAAGCTCAATTTAAAGAAAGAAGAACTCCGTGAAAACAGGCAAAAGATCAAAGATGAGCTGACAGAAACAAAAGCTACATTGGAAATGCTTAAAGATCTGAGTTTCCCGGATTGGAAAACGGCCAAAAACGAGAGAGAACAGGCGCAGATAGAGAAAAATGAGAAATCAGATGCGATCAAAAAGGCAGAGGGGAACAAGAAAGAAGCGGATGAAAAAGTCACTGCCGTCAGGTCACAGATAAAGATGTTGAACAAGCAGCTCAAACAGCAGGAAAAGGATGAAGCGGATTTAAGAGAGAAATTAGATCACGCAGTCAGCGAAAACGGTTTTTCTTCTGTAGATGAAATGAAGGAATACGCAGTGAATGAGGATGAGATCGCATTGTCAGAGCAAACGATCCAAAAGTATCAACAGGATGTTGAAACGAACAGAAGGCAGCTTGAGGTCGCCTGGGAAGATGCAAAAGGGAAACAGAGGATAGATATCGAAGAGCTGAAGACGGTATACGACAAGCAGAAAGAAGATGCGGATCGGATCAGGGAGAATTGCAGCAATTGTGCAAACAGAATGAGAATAAATGAAGAGAAGCAGAAGCGTATTCTTGACGGAATTGAGGAATTAGAAAAAGCGCGCAAAGAGAATGCCATCTGCCAGCGGCTTTATAATCTGGTAAAAGGCACAACCGGAAACGGAAAGATCACATTGGAGCAGTATATCCAGGCCGCGGGATTTGACGGGATCATCGCTGCTGCAAACAGGCGGCTGCTGCCGATGAGCGACGGGCAGTATGAGCTGTATCGCCAGAAAGACGCTCTTGGCAAGCAAAGAAATCATTTCCTTGATCTTGAGGTGTTAGACAATTATACGGGACACAGAAGGCCTGTGGGAAACCTCTCCGGCGGAGAAAGCTTTAAAGCGTCGCTGAGCCTCGCCCTGGGGCTTTCGGATACCGTGTCTTCCAATCTTGGCGGAGTGCAGATGGACGCCCTGTTTGTGGATGAGGGATTTGGGACATTGGACCGGAAATCCATAGACAATGCGATGGAGATCTTAATAAACCTGACTGGAAGCAATAAGCTGGTAGGGATCATCAGCCACAGAGAGGAGCTGATCGAGAATATTCCGCAGCAAATTAAGGTGAAGAAGACGAAACATGGAAGCCAGATTGCCGTTGAATGCGGCATATAGGGCAGTGGGACCTGGATGTTCCAGAAGTTTGCATAAACCTTCAAACAGATGCAGGATCATACCGCGCCGTTTAAGATTTTAAGAGCGATCATAAGTTGCCGATCTGCCGCGGGCCTTGCCGGGTGAGACAGGCGTTACGCCCGGCCAATGCGGCGGGCGGCCGCCCTAACGGTCATGTTTGGTGAAAACTGGATCCATCTTACGGAAAAGACGCCAGGGAACGCGCGGGCCGCTCATTTTGGCAGCGTCACGGTGACGGTCATCCGTTCTTTCGTGCCGTCTTCCTTGGCATAGATGTAGGCCTTTCCTTTGGCCTTCGCGCAGATGTTGCCGTTGCCGTCCACAGTCGCGACGCGCGTGTTGGAGCTGGAATATTCCGGCTTGATCTTAGAAGAGACGGTGGCGTTCGCCTGGCATTTCTCGCCGACCGCCAGCGTCACGCTCTCCTTTGCGAAGGTGATCTTTGGCTTTTTTACCGTGATCTCACAAGTCTTGCTCACGCCGTCCACCGTGACGGTGATGATGGCGGCGCCATGCTTGACGGCGGTGACTACCCCGTTCTCGTCTACCGTGGCGACGCTTTTTTTGTTGCTCTTCCATTTTGGCGTGCTTTTGGATGTGGACGTCACGGAAAGCGCGACCGTGCTTTTGCGGTACAGCGAGAGCGCGCGCTGCTTCAAGTAGACTTTCGGCTGCTTCACGGTGACGCTGCAGGTAACGGAAGTCTTGTCCGCCGTCACGGTGATCGTGGCGGTCCCGGGCTTTTTCGCCAGGATGACGCCCTCCGCGTCGACGGACGCGATGCTGGAGCGGCTGGACTTGTAAGAGGCCGGATGTCCGGTGGACACTTCCGCCGTGAGCTTCCGGCTTTCCCCGTTTTCAAGGGAGACGCTTTTTGCGCTCAGGCGGATCGTGGTCTTTTTGACCGTGACCTTGCAGCGCGCCTCCCCGTTCCGGATCTTCGCGGTGATGACGGCAGTCCCGGCTTTCTTGGCTGTGACCAGCCCGTACGTGTTGACGGACGCCACGGAAGACGCGCTGGAGGAAAAGCTTGGCTTTTTCCCTGTGGAAGTGATGGCTGCGAGATAGAACTCATCCCCGATCTGCATCGTCTTTGAGGACGCGCTCAGCAGGACGAACTCATATCCGTATGCGGCTTGCGCGGGGATCGTCCCGCGATTCGTAACGAAAAGCATGGAAACCATGCAGAATGCAGCGATCGCTGCGGTTAAGATTTTTTTCCTATGTGGCATAGAACCCCTCCATTCTGAAAAGACGGCAAGGTTGCCACGACAGATCGGCTGATTCCAATGTACCATAGAAAGATCCGTTTGTAAAATAAAAAAATCATAAATTTTATGAAGACTTTTTAAAAAATGGATCGTTATAGTGATTGGATGGTAACGGCGCAAGGATAGGAAGATCCGGCCAGGAGGGGATCCGCAGGGCGAAATGCCCCAGCGCGTCGCCTGCGAGGACCGGGATCGCGCCGTTGCGGCGGAAACGACGGGAAGGAGGCGGATAAGATCGAACGGGAAGAATATTTCCGGTATCTGCTGGATACATACGGGAAACTGGTTTATTCCATCTGCTTTCGGATGACGGGCAGTCAGTTTGACGCGGAGGACCTGACGCAGGAGACGTTTTTGTCCATCTACAAGAATCTGGCTTCTTTCCAGAGGGATTACGAAAAGGCGTGGGTCTGCAAGATCGCGACGAACAAGGCGCTGGATTTCCAAAAAGGAGCCGGGAGGCGGAGCGAGCCGCGGGAGGATGCTTATTTCGCGGAACTGCAGGACAACAAGGCAAGCCCGGAGGAAGCGTACCTGCGCCTGGAAGCGAAGGAGGAGGTGCGCAGGCTCTGCCAGGGCTTAAAGTCCCCGTACCGCGAGGTCGCCCTGGAGCATTTTTACAGGGAAAAGACGGCGCGCGAGATCGCCGAGGAGAGCGGGAAAGGGATCAAGACCGTGCAGACGCAGATCTACCGGGCGAAAGCCATGATCAAAAAGGCTTTGGAAAGGAGGACGGCCGGATGAAAAAGGAAAATACCGGACAGGGCGGCCAAAAGCCGCGGCCTTCGCACATGACGAAAGAGATGTTTTGCCGCTGGCGGCAGGGAAAGATGGACGGGCAGGAAGAAGCCGGCTTTTTGGGGCATATCGGCGCCTGCACGTTCTGCGCGGATCGGTTCGGCGATTGGATGGAAGAGGGGCCGTTGTTTGAGCCGCCGAAGTATCTGGAAGAGGAGATCATAGAAAAAGCGGGCAGGATAGACGTCCAGGCGGCAGTGAGGCTGAAAAGGGGCTCCCGGCAGGCGCAGCTTCTTGCGTACAGCCTGAAAGTCGCGCTTGCGGTCTGCGCCTCCATGTTCCTGATCGCGGTTTTGCCGAGTGTCCAGGGGATCGGCGGGGAGCTGCAGAAAGCGGGCCGCGCGGCCGGGCAGACGGCCGAGTGGGAGCAGGCGCGCAAGGAAGCGGCCGGGCAGACAGCCGAGTGGGAGCAGGCGCG
>CANQTH010000004.1 GCA_947626795.1 uncultured Lachnospiraceae bacterium | reverse complement strand
AATATGAGGCGATCATAGAAGGGATACTTTTCGCCATGGGGGACTCCGTTGAGATCTCCCGGATCGCGGAAGCATTGGGGATCGGCAGGGAAGAAGTGTCGGAACTCTTAAAAGGGATGGAGAAAAAATATGAGAAGGACGGGCGCGGCATCCATATCCTGGAAATGGAGGACGCGGTGCAGCTTTGCACGAAAAAGGAGATCTACGAGTACCTGATCCGGATCGCGAAGCAGCCGAAACGCCAGGTTTTGACGGACGTCTTGCTGGAGACGCTCTCCATCATCGCGTATAAGCAGCCGGTCACGAAGCTGGAGATCGAGAAGATCCGGGGCGTTTCCTGCTCCCACGCGGTCAACAAGCTGATGGAATATAACCTGGTATGCGAGCTTGGGCGGCTGGACGCCCCCGGGCGTCCCCTGCTGTTCGGGACGACGGAGGAATTTTTGCGGAGCTTCGGCGTGCAGTCCATCGATGAGCTTCCGGTTCCGGACCAGGATCAGATCGCGGAATTTAAGCAGCAGGCGGAGGAGGAGATGAACCTGAAGCTGAACGTCTGAGGCTTGAGGGCGTGTAACGATTCCGCCTTCGGCGAAGATCCGGATTCCCACCCGGCAAAATTTACACATCCTTATGGGCTTTGCAGCAAGTGTAAAGTCCTGGGCTGAGCGGTTACGGCATCGGTGGAACGGAGCGTAGGGCGCAAAGATCCGGATCAGGCGAGGATCCCGCGTGTGAGAATGAGAGGCGGCCCTGCGGCATATATTGAAAAAAAGCGAGATGAGATGTGGAAGCGGATATATGAAAAGAGCCAGAAAAAGAAACCGGAGATGGATCTGCGCGTTTTTGTGCCTGTGCCTTTCGGCAGGGCTTGAGGAGGACGCGGAAAGCGCGGCGGCGCGCCCTGCCCGGCAGGAGATGGCGGAAGAACAGGCGGAAGGCGCAGGAGAGCGGGAAGCCATGGAAGGCGCGGGAGAGCAGGCGGAAGCTGCGGAAGCGCAGGCAGAAGGCGCGCCTCCCGATCTGGAGCTGCACGCGCGGTCCGCGGTCTTGATGGACGCGGAAAGCGGGCGCGTGCTTTACGGGAAAAACAGCAGGGAGCATATGCCGAACGCCAGTACGACTAAGATCATGACCTGTATCCTCGCGCTGGAGGAAGGGGATCTGGACGACGAGGTCAAAGTCAGCAGCTATGCGGCGTCCATGCCGAAGGTGCGCTTAGGCATGGATACGGGCGACACGTTCCGGCTGCGCGACCTGCTCTATTCCCTGATGCTGGAATCCCATAACGATTCCGCCGTCGCGATCGCGGAGCATATCGGCGGGACGGTCGAGGCCTTCGCCGGGAAAATGAACCGGAAGGCCAGGGAGCTGGGATGCGGGGACACGTATTTCATCACGCCGAACGGGCTGGACGCGCAGGATGAGACGGGCGTCCACGGCACGACCGCCGAGGACCTGGCGCGGATCATGGGTTACTGCATCCAAAACGAGGCGTTTTTGGAGATCACGCGGACGATGGACTACCAGTTCGCCAACCTTGCCGGGACGAAGCATTATAGCTGCGTCAACCACAATGCGTTCCTGCAGATGATGGACGGCGCGCTGTCCGGCAAGACCGGGTTCACCGGGAACGCCGGGTATTGCTACGTCGGCGCGCTGCGGCGGGACGGGCGTTCCTTTACCGTCGCGCTCCTTGCCTGCGGCTGGCCGAACCATAAGACGTACAAATGGGAGGACGCGAGGGCCTTGCTGGAATACGGGCTTGGGAAGTACCGCAAGGCGGACGTGTTTGAGCATGGGCATACGTTCGCGCCGATCGCCGTGGAAGGGGCGGAGCCGGAAAACGGCAGGCTTTATCAGGACGTCACGCTGCCGTTAGAGATAAAGGAGCGGGAGATTCTTGTCCTGAAGCGGGAGGATGAGCAGGCGCGCGTCTTGTACGACATTCCAAAAAGCCTGGCGGCGCCCGTGGAAAAGGGACGGCAGGTCGGGCGCGCCCTCTATTACGTCGGGGAGGAGCTCGTCGCGGAGGCCCCGGTGCTTGCGGGGAAGAGCGTGAAGAAGCAGGAAAGCTCCTGGTACGGGCTGTTCTTGCTGAACTTGTTTTTTTGCGGGAAGAGGAAAGGGAAAGCCGCGGGCTGAGCGGCCGCGCGCCTGCCGGAAAGCCCGCCGGGAAAGGGGCGTCCGTCCCCCTGCCACTTTTTTATGGAAAAAAGTTCATTTCCTATTGAAAAATCCCATTAAAAGAGATACAATCATACTCGGAAGAAAATTTGCAAAGATAAAATACATATGGAGGTCTAAGTAATGAGTAATTCTACCAACTCAGCAAGACAGAGGCTCGCTGGTCTTCTCGATGAACAGAGTTTCATGGAGATCGGCGCTCTGGTAACTGCAAGGAACACAGATTTTGATTTGAGCCAATCGAAGACCCCATCCGACGGTGTCATCACCGGATATGGGCTGATTGACGGGAATCTCGTGTATGTGTACAGCCAGGATGCTTCCGTATTGAACGGGACGATCGGCGAGATGCACAGCAAGAAAATTGCCGCTGTCTACGACATGGCAATGAAGATGGGCGCGCCTGTCATCGGACTGATCGACTGCGCGGGGATGCGCCTGCAGGAATCCGTGGACGCATTGGGCGCATTTGGCGAGATTTATGCGAAGCAGGCCGCGGCGAGCGGCGTGATCCCGCAGATTTCCGCAGTCTTTGGCGAGTGCGGCGGCGGGCTGTCCGTCGTTCCGGCGTTAAGCGATTTCACCTTTATTGAGCAGGAAAAAGGGCGGATGTTCGTAAACTCCCCGAATGCGATCAAGGGCAACCATGTCGGGAAATGCGATACGGCGGGCGCGGAGTACCAGGCGCAGAACAACGGGTGCGTCGACGGCGTCGGGACAGCCGAGGAGATCCTTGCGGCGATCCGCGGGCTGGTCTGCCTTCTTCCGGGCAACAACGCGGAATGTGGCCGGGAAGACGACTGCGCGGACGATTTGAACCGCGTATGCGAGGGGCTTGCGGGATGCAAGGAAGACCCGAGGCTCGTGCTTGCGCATATTTCCGACGGCAACGTGTTCTTTGAGACGAAGAAGCAGTTCGCGCCCAACATGGTGACGGGCTTCCTCAAGCTGAACGGCATGACGGTCGGCGCGGTAGCCAATGCGGCGGCGCTTTATGACGAGAACGGCGAGAAGGCGGAATCGTATGACACGGCCCTGACGGCGAAGGGCTGCAGGAAAGCGGCGGAGTTCGTGAACTTCTGCGACGCGTTCAACATCCCGGTCCTGTCTTTGACGAACGTGGAAGGGTTCAACGCGACGGAGTGCAGCGAGAAGAACCTCGCGAAGGCGATGGCTTACATGACTTCCGCGTTTGCGGGCGCGGGCGTCCCGAAAGTGAATATTATCGTCGGCAACGCTTATGGGAGCGCGTATGTCATGATGAACAGCAAGCCTCTTGGCGCGGATCTGGTCTATGCATGGGAAGGCAGCAAGATCGGGATGATGGACGCGCAGGCGGCTGCGAAGATCATGTATGACGGCAAGCCGGCGGACGAGATCGCGAAGAAGGCGAAGGAATATGAGGAACTGCAGTCTTCCGTGCAGACGGCGGCAAGGCGCGGGCAGGTCGACCTGATCATAGCGCCGGACGACACCAGGAAGTACGCGGTAGCCGCATTTGAGATGCTCTATACCAAGGGAACGGGCGAACCGGCCAGAAAACATGTAGCAAAGTAGAAAGGTGAAGTTTATGAAGAAGAAGATATTGCTGATGATAAGTATGTGCCTGATCGTACTTGGAATGACAGCATGTGGAAAAGCGGATCCTACCACAGTTGATTATAATGGCCATACGTATGACGAGCTGAAAGGCATGTGCGAAAACACTGTCTCGTCTTTGAACGACATGGCGGACGAGCAGCGGGATATGTACATCGCGATCGCCGAGATGTCGGAGACGGAGCGGGAGAATTATATCATATCCCTCGTGCCGACGGCGACGGAGAAGCAGATCAGGGAGATCACGCAGCAGGCGAACTTGATCAGCCGCTGGAAGGATGCGACGGAGAATGTGGGCGAGTTTCAGGAATTAGGCGAGTTTTCCATTACCAAGTCAGGGAAGACGCTGACTTGCGAGCAGGAGATCATTTTCGAGGACCGTCCGGTCGTTTTGACTTACGTTTATACTTATAGGACCATGGAAGTGGACGACATCACGGTGGATATCGTGCAGACGCTCGGCGAGAAGATGACGAACGCCGCGCTCAACACCCTGATGGGCATGGGCATCGTGTTTACCGTGCTGATCTTGATCTGCCTGATCATTTACTGCTTCAATTTCTTCTCCTATTTTGAGAAGAAAAAAGCGGCGAAGGAAGAGGCGGCCCCGGCGGCAGCTCCCGTGGCGGCGCAGGCGCCGGCAGCCCCCGTGGCGCAGGCGCAGGATGATTTGGAACTGGCAGCCGTGATCGCGGCCGCAATTGCAGCATCTACCGGAACTTCTACAGACGGATTTGTAGTACGTTCCATCAAAAGAAGATTTTAATCGTAAATTCAGGAGGAAAATAAGATGAAAAGTTATACAATTACCGTGAATGGAAATGTTTATGATGTTACTGTAGAAGAGAATGGCGCAGGCGCGGCGGCTCCGGCAGCCCCGAGGAGGGCGGCGGCCCCGGCAGCGGCTCCAGCCCCGGCGGCAGCTCCGGCTCCGGCGGCGTCAGGCGCGGCGGGAAGCGTGAAAGTAGAAGCAGGCGCGGCAGGAAAAGTATTCAGCATTGACAGCAAGCCGGGAGACTCCGTAAAGCGCGGCGACACGCTCCTCGTATTGGAAGTCATGAAGATGGAGACGCCCGTTGTCGCTCCGGAAGACGGGACGGTGGCAAGCATTGAGGTGTCCGTAGGCCAGGCAGTAGAGGCAGGCGCGTTATTGGCGACGATGAATAACTAATTTTATATTGGAGGTAGAATATGAGTTACGTAGGAGAAACTTTAACAAACCTCCTGCACCAGACGGCATTCTTCAACCTGACATGGGGCAACTACGTCATGATCCTGGTAGCGTTCGTGTTCCTCTTCCTTGCGATCAAGAAGGAATTTGAGCCGCTGCTCCTTGTCCCGATTGCGTTTGGTATGTTGCTGGTAAATATTTATCCGGACATCATTGCTTCCCCGGAGGAGACCAGTAACGGCATAGGCGGTTTACTTTATTATTTCTATTCACTGGATGAATGGTCGATTCTCCCGTCCCTGATCTTCATGGGCGTAGGGGCGATGACGGACTTTGGCCCGTTGATCGCAAATCCGATCAGCTTCCTGCTCGGCGCGGCGGCGCAGTTTGGTATTTTTGGCGCGTACTTCCTGGCGATCCTGATGGGATTCAACGATAAGGCGGCCGCGGCCGTATCCATCATCGGCGGGGCGGACGGCCCGATTTCCATCTTCCTTGCCGGGAAGCTGGGGCAGACCGGATTGTTAGGGCCGATCGCCGTGGCGGCATATTCCTATATGGCGTTGGTGCCGATCATCCAGCCGCCGATCATGAAATTCTTCACTACGAAGAAGGAACGCTCGATCAAGATGGCGAACCTGCGCCCGGTATCGAAGCTGGAGAAGATCCTGTTCCCGATCATCGTTACGTCTGTCGTGTGCATCATCCTTCCGACGACGGCTCCGCTGGTCGGCATGCTGATGCTCGGGAACCTGTTCCGCGAGTCCGGCGTGGTGCGCCAGTTGTCTGAGACGGCTTCCAACGCGCTGATGTACATCGTGGTCATCCTCCTGGGGACGTCCGTAGGGGCGACGACCAGCGCGGAAGCGTTCTTGAACGCGACGACGCTGAAGATCGTTGTGCTTGGGCTTGTGGCATTTATGTTCGGCACGGCGGCAGGCGTACTGTTCGGGAAGCTGTTGTGCAAGATCACGGGCGGCAAGATCAATCCGTTGATCGGTTCGGCCGGGGTATCCGCAGTTCCTATGGCAGCCCGTGTGTCCCAGAAAGTGGGCGCGGAGGAGGATCCGACGAACTTCCTGCTCATGCACGCGATGGGGCCGAACGTTGCCGGGGTAATCGGCACTGCCGTAGCGGCCGGCGTGTTTATGGCGATCTTTGGAATCTAAGGTTCAGGAGCTGGGCGGACGGGGAGTCCTGCCGGGGATCCGGCGGATTCCGCGTAAGCCATAAAATTATAAGGCCGCGCAGCGGCGGAATGAGAGGAAAGACATGGCAAAACAGAATAAGAAACCGGTTAAAATCACAGAAACCGTATTACGTGACGGCCATCAGTCTCTGATTGCTACCCGTATGACAACAGAACAGATGCTGCCGATCATTGATAAGATGGACAAAGTAGGCTATCATGCCGTAGAGTGCTGGGGCGGAGCTACGTTTGACGCGTCCCTGCGTTTCCTGAAGGAAGACCCGTGGGAGCGCCTGCGGAAATTGAAGGCGGGATTTAAGAATACGAAGCTGCAGATGCTGTTCCGCGGGCAGAATATCTTGGGATACCGCCCCTACGCGGACGACGTTGTGGAATATTTCGTGCAGAAGTCCGTCGCGAACGGGATTGACATCATCCGTATCTTCGACTGCTTAAACGACTTGAGGAACCTGCAGACGGCGGTAACGGCGACGAACAAGGAGAATGGTCATGCGCAGGTGGCACTTTCCTATACGTTGGGCGACGCTTATACGCTGGAATACTGGACGGACATGGCGAAGAAGATCGAGGAGATGGGCGCAGGCTCGATCTGCATCAAGGACATGGCGGGTCTGCTGACCCCGTACAAGGCGGAGGAGCTGGTCAAGGCGTTAAAGCAGGCGACCAAGCTGCCGATCGAGTTACATACGCATTATACCTCCGGCGTCGCTTCCATGACGTACATGAAGGCGGTGGAAGCGGGCTGCGACATCATCGACACGGCGATGTCCCCGTTCGCGCTTGGGACGAGCCAGCCGGCGACCGAGGTTATGGCGGAAGCGTTCCGCGGGACGGATCTCGATCCGAAGTTCGACCAGATGCTGTTAAAGGAGATCGCGGACTATTTCAGGCCGATCCGGGAAGAGGCACTCAAGAGCGGCTTGCTGAACCCGAAGGTATTGGGTGTGGATATCCAGACGCTGATGTACCAGGTTCCGGGCGGTATGTTGTCCAACATGGTATCCCAGTTGAAGGAGCAGCACGCGGAAGACAAATATATGGACGTATTGGAAGAGATCCCGCGTGTGCGTAAGGATCTGGGCGAGCCGCCGTTGGTTACGCCGTCCTCCCAGATCGTCGGGACGCAGGCGGTATTCAATGTCCTGATGGGCGAGCGTTACAAAGTCGCGACCAAGGAGACGAAGGACGTATTGCTTGGCAAGTATGGGCAGACGGTGAAGCCGTTCAATCCGGAAGTCATCGACAAGGTATTGGGCGAGGAAAAGAAGAATGCTATCACCTGCCGTTATGCGGATCTCTTAGAGCCGGAATTGGATAAGATCGAGGCGGAGATGAAGCAGTGGAAGCAGCAGGATGAGGACGTCCTCACCTATGCGCTGTTCCCGCAGGTAGCGACAGAATTTTTCAAATACAGGGAAGCGCAGCAGACGAAAGTGGACGCGACAGTCGCGGATACGGAGAATGGGGCTTACCCGGTATAAGGACAGAAACGGAAGAATGGGCTGTTACAGATACATGGTTTTGCGGAAAACGGGGATCTGTTTTCCGCAGAGCCGTACTTGTGGCAGTCCATAATTTAAATAGGAATTGAGGAAGGAAAAATGGGCGGCGCCAATGACTTACTGAATCGGATCAATGAACGATATGGGAGTTTCAGCAAGGGGCAGAAGAAACTTGCGGCTTACATTACGGACAATTATGACAAAGCGGTCTTTTTGACTGCGGCAAAAATGGGGGCAACCGTAGGGGTAAGCGAATCTACGGTTGTCCGTTTTGCGGCTCATTTGGGATATCGGGGATATCCGCAGTTCCAGAGGGCCTTGGAGGAGATGGTGCAGTCGAAGCTTTTGGCGGTTCAGCGCATGGAGGACGTATACGGGAGGATCCCGCAGTCCGAGATCTTAAAGACGGTCTTGGAATCGGACGCGAGGCGCATCCAGGAGACGCTGGAAAAGATCGACGAGCAGGCGTTCCAGGTGGCGGTAGACGCGATCGTCTCTGCGCGGAACGTCTACGTCGTGGGCATCCGGAGCTGCGCGCCCCTCGCGGAATTTTTCGCGTTTTATCTCAACATGGTCTGCGACAACGTGCGGCTGCTCCAGACGAACAGTTCCAGCGAGCTGTTTGAGCAGATGGTGCGCATCAATTCGGAGGACGCCATCGTCGGGATCAGTTTCCCGCGGTATTCCGTGCGTACGCTAAAGGCGATGGAATTTGCCAATAACCGCAACGCCAGGGTGATCACGCTGACGGACAGCGTGCATTCCCCGATGAACCTGTATTCTTCCTGCAACCTGATCGCGAACAGCGATATGTCGGCGATCGTCGAGTCCTTAGCCGCGCCGTTAAGCGTCTTAAACGCGCTGCTTATGGCGATCTGCACGAAGAAGAAGGGCGAGGTTGCGGAGAATCTGGAAATGCTGGAGCAGGTATGGGAAGATTATCAGGTTTATGGGAACGATGAGATCGATTACATCGGGGAATCCGTAAGGCTGCGGTATGGGAGAGTGGAATGAGCAGGGTGATCGTGATCGGCGGCGGGGCGGCCGGGATGATCGGCGCGGCCCGCGCGGCCGAGCAGGGGCATCAGGTCCTTTTGCTGGAAAAAAATGAGAAGCTGGGGAAAAAGATCTATATTACCGGGAAGGGCAGGTGCAACCTGACCAATGACTGTGAGACGGAGGACTTGTTTAAGCATGTCCTGCGGAACAAGAAATTCCTTTACAGCGCGTTTTACGGCTTTGACAGCCGGCAGGCGATCGGTTTTTTTGAATCGAACGGCCTTGTGACCAAGACAGAGCGCGGCGGGCGCGTCTTCCCGCAGTCCGACCATGCCTCGGATGTGATACGCGCGCTGCAGCGCGCTTTGCGGGAGCGGGGCGTGCAGGTTAAGCTGAACGCCCGGGTGGAAGAGATCTTAACGGAATCCATAGGCGGGGAGGCGGACGGCGCGGGAGGGAAACGCAAAGGCCGGGAGCGCAGGGCCGTGGGCGTGCGCCTCGCGGATCAGAGCGTAAAAAAGGCCGACGCCGTGCTGGTCGCCACAGGAGGGCGTTCGTACGCGTCGACGGGATCTACCGGGGACGGGTGCCGCTTCGCGAAAGAGCTTGGGCATAACGTCAAAGAGACGAGGCCGTCCCTCGTGCCATTTGAGGCGCAGGAAGCCTGGGTCGGCAGGCTGCAGGGACTTTCCCTGCGGAATGTGAGTGTGCGGGTCCGCGACGGGAAGAAGATCCTGTTCGAGGATTTTGGCGAAATGCTCTTTACCCACTACGGCGTCAGCGGGCCGCTGATGTTGAGCGCGAGCGGCGTCGTCAACGACGAGATCTGGGAGAAGCCCCTGCGGATGGAGATCGACTTAAAGCCGGCGCTGTCGGAAGAGCAGTTGGACAGGCGCGTGCTGCGGGATTTTGAGGAGAATCTGAACCGGCAGTTCAAGAATTCCCTGCAGAAGCTCTTCCCGGCGAAGCTGATCCCGGTCATGGTCGAGCGAAGCGGCATCCAGCCGGAAAAGAAGGTCAACGAGGTCACGAAGGAAGAGCGCGGCAGGCTTGTGTCCCTGACCAAGGCGTTTCCGCTCACGTTAGCCGGGCTGCGGGGGTTTGACGAGGCGATCGTCACCCGGGGCGGCGTGGACGTGAAGGAGGTAAACCCTTCCACGATGGAGTCCAGGCTGGTGGAAGGGCTGTATTTTGCGGGGGAGGTCCTGGATGTGGACGCTTTGACGGGCGGATTCAACCTTCAGATCGCGTGGTCCACGGGATACCTCGCGGGCGACAGCATTTAGCGCATGGGCGCGGCACCTAAGCGCATGACAGGGATTTTCTGCGGCTGCTGTAGGAGGGAGACTTACATTTAGCGCATGGGCGCGGCGTCCGGCGCATGATGAGAGATAAAGGAGAATCAGGCATATGGCGTTTAATATTGCGATTGACGGGCCTGCGGGCGCAGGGAAAAGCACGGTAGCGAAGCGCGTGGCGAAGGAGCTGTCCTACATCTATGTGGATACGGGAGCGATGTACCGCGCGATGGCGCTCTTTTTCCTGCGGGAAGGGATCGCGGGAGAGGACGAGGCGGCGATCCGCGCGGCATGCGAGAGGGTTTCCGTGACGCTTTCCAATGAAGGCGGCGAGCAGCAGGTGTTTCTGAACGGAGAGAACGTGAACGGCCTCATCCGCGAGGAAAAGGTGGGCGCGATGGCGGCGGCCGTCGGCGCTTACCGGGCGGTGCGGGAAAAATTGACGCAGCTCCAGCGGGAGATGGCGGCAGGCACGGATCTGGTGATGGACGGCAGGGATATCGGGACGTGCGTGCTTCCGGACGCGCAGGTAAAGGTTTACCTGACGGCGAGCGTCGAGACGCGCGGCAGGCGCAGGTTTTTGGAACTGCAGGAAAAAGGGGTCGGATGCAGCTTGGAAAAGATCTGCGAGGATATCGAAAAGCGGGATTTCCAGGACATGAATCGGGAGATCTCCCCGCTGCGGCAGGCCGAGGACGCGGTCCTGATCGACAGCTCCGACCTGGGGATCGAGGAAGTGACGGGGAAAATACTGGATTTGGCGCGCGCGCGCCGGGAACAGGAGCAGGCCGAAGGATGAGGCTTGCGCGCCCATGGACGGGCAGGGAACAGGAGGGATGGGCATGGAAGTGATCCTGGCAAAGAGCGCGGGCTTTTGCTTTGGGGTCAAGCGTGCGGTGGACACCGTGTACGAGCAGGCGGAGCAGGGAAAGACGATCTACACCTACGGGCCGATCATCCACAATGAAGAAGTGGTGCGGGACTTGCGGGAGCGGGGCGTCCGCGTGGTGGAGACGCCGGAAGAGCTGGCCGCCTGCCGGGACGGGACGGTGGTCATCCGCTCCCACGGCGTCGGGAAGGAGATCTACGGGCTGCTGGAGCGGGAAGGGATTCCGTATGTGGACGCCACCTGCCCGTTCGTGCTGAAGATCCACCGGATCGTGGAGCGATACAGCCGGGAAGGGTACCATATCGTGATCATTGGCAACAATTCCCACCCGGAAGTCGAGGGGATCAGGGGCTGGAGCGTGGGCGCGCGGGGGACGTCCGTGGTCTCAAGCGCAAAAGAAGCCGGGGATCTCACGCTGCCAGACGGGGAAAAGGCGTGCATTGTGTCGCAAACGACATTTAACAACAAGAAATTTAAAGAACTAGTTGAAATTATTCAAAAAAAAGGTTATGATATAATTGTTTTGAATACGATTTGCAACGCAACGCAGGAACGGCAGGCCGAGGCTAAGGAGATCGCGGGGCGGGTGGACGCTATGATCGTCATTGGCGGGAAGAGCAGCTCCAATACGCAAAAGCTATTTGAAATATGTAAGAAAGAATGTAAGAATACTTGCTATATACAGACACAGGGGGATCTGGATTTGTCTAAACTGCAGTCCATGAATAGCGTAGGTATTACAGCAGGGGCTTCTACCCCACACAAAATTATTGAGGAGGTTCAAAAAAATGTCAGAGATCAGTTTTGAACAAATGTTAGAGGAGTCATTTAAAACAATAAGGAATGGGGAGGTAGTCGAAGGCACTGTTATTGACGTGAAACCGGACGAGATCATCTTGAATATTGGATACAAATCCGATGGGATCATCACCAGGAACGAATATACGAACGAGCCGAATGTGGATCTGACCCAGATCGTATCCGTAGGCGACACGATGGAGTCGAAGGTATTGAAGGTAAATGACGGCGAGGGCCAGGTGATCTTGACCTACAAGCGGCTCGCGGCTGAGAGAGGCAATAAGAAGCTCGAAGAGGCGTTCAACAACCAGGAGGTTTTGAAGGCGAAGGTCGACCAGGTGTTAGAAGGCGGGCTTAGCATCCTCATCGACGAGGCGAGGGTATTCATCCCGGCGAGCCTTGTGTCCGATACATACGAGAAGGATTTAGGGAAGTACAAGGATCAGGAGATTGAGTTTCTGATCACGGAATTTAACCCGCGCAAGCGCAGGATCATCGGCGACAGGAAGCAGCTTCTCCTCGCGAAGAAGGAAGAGCTGCGGCAGGCGCTGTTCGCAAGGATCCATGTGGGCGACGTGATCGAAGGCACGGTTAAGAATGTGACGGATTTTGGTGCGTTCATCGATTTAGGGGGCGCGGACGGGCTTTTGCATATTTCCGAGATGTCCTGGGGCAGGGTCGAGAACCCGAAGAAGGTGTTCAAGGTCGGAAGCGTCGTAAAGGTATTCATCAAGGACATCAAAGAGAGGAAGATCGCGCTTAGCAGGAAATTTGAGGACGAGAACCCGTGGAGGGACGCGGCTGAGAAATTTGCGGTCGGGAACATCTTGACGGGCGTTGTCGCGCGCATGACGGATTTCGGCGCTTTCGTGGAGCTTGCCCCGGGCGTGGACGCTCTGCTGCACGTATCCCAGATCGCGCGGGAGCATGTGGATAAGCCGTCGGACGTATTGAAGATCGGGCAGGAGATAAGAGTGAAAGTCGTGGACTTCAATGAGGCGGAAAAGAAGATCAGCTTAAGCATGAAGGCTCTGCTTCCTACGGCGGAAGAAGCCAGGGCGGCCGCGGAAAAAGAAGCGCAGAAGGCAAAGGACGAGGAAGCTGCGGAATCTTCAGAAGAGTAGAGGACAAGATAATATGGTGAGTGGGTATACTGTATTACATGGATATGAAGAGTTTAAAAAGGACATTTACGGACTGACGAAGATTGACCTGAACGCATACAAGGAAAAGCAGATGAAGCGCAGAATCGACACGCTGATCGGCAAGAATAACGTCAGTTCCTACAAGGAATACGTCGAGCTCCTGAAAAAGGACAAGGAGAAGTTTGAGCAGTTCGTGAATTTCCTGACGATCAATGTATCTGAGTTTTACCGTAACCCGGAGCAGTGGGAATACCTGGATAAAGAGATCTTTCCGGAGCTGATCAAGCGGTTCGGCAAGAATTTGAAAGTCTGGAGCGCGGCCTGCTCGACAGGGGATGAGCCGTATTCTTTGGTGATGGCGCTGTCGAAGCATATCCCGATCAACCAGATCCGGATCATGGCGACGGACATAGACAAGCAGGTGTTGGACAAAGCGCGGATGGGGCTGTACAATGCGAAGAGCATCGCGTCCGTCCCGTCTGAGTTTAAGAGGAAGTATTTTACCCAGATCGGAAGCTCTTATCAGATTTCCGATACGATCAAGCGGCAGGTGGATTTTAAGGAGCATAACCTGTTGAAAGACACATATCCGTCCGGATGCAACCTGATCGTATGCAGGAACGTGCTGATCTACTTTACGGAAGAGGCGAAGGAGGATATCTACAAGAAGTTCAACCATGCGCTGGTGAAGGATGGGATCTTGTTCATCGGAAGCACGGAGCAGATCATGAACTATAAGGAATTGAATTTCCAGCGGAATCAGTCGTTCTTTTTCCAAAAGGTGTGAGCGGGCGCGGCGGCGAGGGCCGACGTTATCGCTTGCGGTCTGGGCGAGAGGCGACGTTATCGTTCGCAGTCTGGGCGAGGGCCATAGCAGGCGCATGCCGTTTTGTGGTATGCGCTTTTTGTCTGCCCGAAAATCATCCGCAGAGGCTTGCCGTGTCGCCTTTCGCCATCCGCAGAGGATCACCTTACTGTCTCGGCCAGGCGCGAAAGCAGGCTCATCGCGTAGTCTTTTAAGGCTTCTTTTGAACCGAAAAATTCTTCTGTCATCTCAAAATAGCGTTCTTTTCCCTTATAAGCGGAAAAAAAGCAGGGGAAGCGCGGTTCCCCGTATTGCGGGAGGAATTTCCCTTCCCGCCTGACGTAGCAATTTGCGGCGGTGGCCTTGACGCGGTAGTCCTTGTCCACGTAGGCGGCGACGCTTTTGTGGATGGCCATGTCCTCGGCGGGCAGGTAATAATAGTCCTTGTAGTTGGGATAGAAATGCCGCAGTTCCCCCTGGAAGATCGGGGCGGACAGCGTTGCGGACGCCTGCGCGCCCGTTAAGGCGATCCCGCCCGCGGCGGCGAAGATCGGCTTGGGCAGGGGATGCATTAAGCCGAGCGTCAGGAGGAACTCCCGGGCGGCGCGGCCGTCAGGGGAAGCGCAGTCTTTTTCTTCCCGGGAAAGGATCTGGAAGCAGCCGTCAAACAGCCTGCGGTAAGATAAGAGGGGCAAGAGGGCGGGCATCCCGGCCATGTCGTCGTAGTTGTGCAGCTTTAACAAGGCGCAGCTTTCCGCGCTTGGGCGCCTGACGTAGTCGTGGTAGACCGAGATCAGCTCCCCGCCGGAGAAGACGTCGTCCCGTGCGACGCCAAGGAAGGATTCAAGCGTCTTTTGCTTTAAGTTGGGCAGCTTCAAGATATGGCGCAGCCCTGAAATCTCCTTGTAGATGTCCGTGTGGGGCAGGCTGTCGAGCCGCTCTTCTAATCCGTGGACGGCGCAGCGGCTTTTCAAATAAGGCACGTCGAAGCCAAGACCGTTGAAAGAGGCGGCCGCGCGGTAGCGGGAGGCCAGCTTTAAGAACGTTTCCAGGAGCTGTTTTTCTTCTTCGGGGCGTTCCGCGAAAAATTGGGTGACGCGGACGCCGACTGCCTCCTTCGCGGCGCATCCGATCAGATAGACGGTCGTTTCCGAGCGGGAGAACCCGGTCGTCTCGATGTCAAAAAATAACGTGGATTCCGGCAAAAATTCGTCCCACAGGGAATCTGCGTCTGAAAAAGGCATGGTGTCCTGCCAGGTTTTCATAGTCTCTCCTTCCTGCGCGGCATGGGTCTTGGCCCGCGCGCTTGTTTCCTTAGAATATAACACATTTTTTGGAATTCTTCAATTTTTGGAAATATCGCCCCGCCAAATGGAATAAGCATGGAAAGAAAGGGGAAAAATGGCCGGGCGTCACAAAAATATCAAAAATTGGTCAAAATTGATGAAAAAAGTATATCTATGAAAATGAAGATATGGTATAATAACGAGGAAAGTGCCGATGGCGCTTGCGTCAAGAGGCATTTGACGAGTATTTCCAACGAGACGATAGTCGAGATGGTATAATAACGAGGAAAGTGCCAATGACGCTTGCGTCAAGAGGCATTTGACGAGTATCTCCATCGAGACGATAGCCGAGATGGTATAATAACAAAGAAAGCGGCGTCCATGCATGGAAGGGCATGGATGCGGAATGGGCAAAAATCTAAGAAGAAAGTGGGGGCACGAAGATGGGTTTCATGACATTTAAAGGCGGCGTTCATCCACATGACGGAAAGGAATTTTCCAAGGATAAGCCGATCCGCGAGCTATTACCCAAAAGTGAACTGGTATTTCCGGTATCTCAGCATATCGGGGCCCCGGCGACGCCGATCGTCGCTGTCGGGGATACCGTGCTGCGGGGGCAGAAGATTGCCGAAGCAGGCGGTTTTGTATCCGCTCCGGTTTATTCTTCCGTATCCGGTACGGTGAAGGCGATCCAGCCGCGCAGGGGGGCGGTGGGCGACATGGTCAATTCCATCGTCATCGAGAATGACGGGGAGATGAAGGAAGTCGCTTATTCCCCGGTGGACAACGTGGCGTCCCTTTCCAAGGAGGAGATCATTGGAAGGGTGAAGGAAGCGGGCGTGGTAGGCATGGGAGGCGCGGGTTTCCCGACCCATGTGAAGCTGTCCCCGAAAGAGCCGGGGAAGATCGAGTACATTATCGCGAACTGCGCGGAGTGCGAGCCGTATTTGACGGCGGATTACCGCAGGATGCTGGAGAATCCGCAGGATCTGATCGAAGGGATGCGGATCGTCCTGCAGTTGTTCGACAATGCGAAGGGGCTGTTCGGCGTCGAGGACAACAAGCCGGACTGCATCGCCAAGCTGAAAGAGCTGACCAAGGACGAGCCGCGCATGGAAGTCTGTCCGTTGAAGACGAAATACCCGCAGGGCGGGGAGCGGCAGCTCATTTACGCGACGACGAAGCGGAAGATCAATTCCACGATGCTTCCGGCGGACGCGGGCTGCATCGTGGACAATGTGGAGACGCTGATCTCGATCTACAAGGCGGTGAAATTGGGCAGGCCCGTGACGAACCGCATTTTTACGGTGACGGGTGACGCGGTCGCCGAGCCGGGGAATTTCGACATCTGCCTTGGGATGAGCTATGCGGAAGTCTTAGAGGCGGCCGGGGGCTTTAAGGAGCAGCCGGAGAAGATCATTTCCGGCGGGCCGATGATGGGATTTGCCATGTTTGGGCTGGATATCCCGACGACGAAGACATCTTCCTCCCTGCTGTGCCTGGCTAAGGACGATGTGGCGGCCAGCGAGACGACGGCCTGCATCAATTGCGGGCGGTGCGTGGGAGCCTGCCCGGAGCAGATCGTCCCCACCAGATTAGCGAAGATGGCGGGCCATGGCGATATGGCCGGGTTTGAGAAATGGAACGGCATGGAGTGCATCGAATGCGGGAGCTGCAGTTACATCTGCCCGGCGAAGATTCCGTTGGCGCAGTCGATCCGCACGATGAAAAAGCAGATTCTCGCAGAGAGAAGAAAGAAAAAATAGAGAGAAAGAGGTGTCTTACAGTGAGTGATTTATATAATGTATCATCTTCGTCGCATATCCGCGCCAAAGATACATCCGCCAGAATCATGCTCTATGTGGTGATCGCGTTGTTGCCGGCGACATGTTTTGGCGTCTGGAATTTCGGGTTAAGGGCGCTGCTCCTGATCGCGGTCTGCATCATAACCTGCGTGGCTTCTGAATGGATCTATGAGATGCTGCTCCACCAAAAAAGCACGATCAAAGATTTGAGCGCGGTCGTGACCGGGCTGCTGCTGGCCTTGAACCTGCCGCATACGCTTCCGATCTGGCAGGCGGTCTTGGGCAGCGTGTTCGCGATCGTAGTGGTGAAAATGCTTTTTGGCGGGCTGGGGCAGAACTTCATGAACCCGGCGCTTGGGGCGAGGTGCTTTTTGCTGGTCTCCTTCGCGGGGACGATGACGAGCTATACGTATGACGGCGCGACGGGCGCGACGCCGCTCGCCGTGATGCGGAGCGGCGGGGAAGTGGACACGATGCGGATGCTGATCGGGACGATCCCGGGCACGATCGGAGAGACAAGCGTGATCGCGATCCTGATCGGGGCTGTGATCCTGATCCTGCTGGGAGTGATCGACCTGACGATCCCGGCGAGCTATATCGTGTCGTTTGCGATCTTCATCCTGTTATTTGGCGGCCATGGGCTTGACGGCGGCTACCTGACGGCGCAGCTTTGCGGCGGCGGCCTGATGCTGGGCGCGTTTTTCATGGCGACGGATTATGTGACGTCCCCGATCACCCCGATGGGGAAGATCGTGTACGGCGTCCTGATCGGCATATTGACCGGGCTGTTCCGCGTCTTTGGCGCGAACGCGGAGGGCGTTTCCTTTGCGATCATCTTGAGCAACCTTTTGGTCCCGATCATTGAGAAATTTACGATCCCGAGGGCTTTTGGACTGAAGAAAGGGGGAAAGCAGCATGAATAAGAAAATCGTGCATGACGCGTTGGTACTGACCGCTTTCACGCTGGTATTAGGGCTTTTGCTCGGGATTGTCTACGGGATTACGAAAGAGCCGATCGCCGAGGCGGAAAAAGCGGCGCTTGACGAGGCGTACCGCGTGGTATTTGAAGAAGCGGAGACATTTGAGGAGGACGATTCGTTTGACGCGGAAAAAGCGGCGGAGGCCCTTGCTTCCAGCGAATATCCGAATGACGAGATCACGGCGGTGAACAAGGCGCTTGACGCTTCCGGGAACGTGCTGGGGTATGTGCTGAACGTGACCTCCCACGAAGGCAGCCAGGCGGACATCTCATTTTCGGTGGGCATCCAGGACGACGGGACGCTGAACGGCTATTCCGTCACGACGATCAGCGAGACGCCGGGGCTTGGGATGCTGGTAACGGAAGAGCCGTTTTATTCCCAGTTTGAGAATAAGGCGGAGGAATCGTACGACGTCGTAAAGACGGAGGCCGCGGCGGACAATGAGATCCAGGCGGTCACAGGGGCCACGATTTCTTCAAGGGCCATCACGAATGGCGTCAATGCGTGCCTGGTATATTTCCGGGACGTTTTACAGGGAGGGAACTAGATTATGAATAAAAATATAGAACGTCTGTATAACGGTATCATCAAAGAGAATCCTACCTTTGTATTGATGCTGGGGATGTGCCCGACTTTGGCGGTGACGTCCTCGGCGGTGAACGGCGTGGGCATGGGGCTTTCCACCACGGTGGTCCTTGTCATGTCCAACCTGCTGATCTCCGCGTTCCGCAAGGTGATCCCGAACGGCGTGCGCATGCCGGCTTACATCGTGATCGTGGCTTCCCTTGTGACGATTGTGCAGTTTGTGATGCAGGCGTATACGCCTGCGCTTTCCGAGGCACTGGGCGTGTATATCCCGCTTATCGTGGTAAACTGCATCATCCTTGGCCGTGCGGAGAGCTATGCGTCCAAGAACCCTGTCGTGCCGTCGATTTTTGACGGTCTTGGGATGGGCTTGGGCTTCACGATCGGCTTGACGCTGATCGGCTTCATCCGCCAGATCTTAGGCGCGTCCTTGGGGATCACGGTATTTGTCATGGCGCCGGGGGCGTTTTTGGTATTGGCGTTCCTTGTGGCGGGCATGAACGTCGTAAGGGACAAGATGGAAAAGAAAGGCAAGCCGCTCGCGGCCCCGGCAGGATGCCTGACCGGAGATTGCGCGAGCTGCACGCAGTCCGCGCTCTGCACCGGGAAATCGCAGTCCGCGGCGAAAAAAGCGGAAGAATAGGAGGCGGGACAGTTGAAAGAGTTATTGATCATTGCAATCGGCTCTGCCATTGTGAATAACGTAGTGCTGAGCCAGTTTTTGGGCATTTGCCCGTTTTTAGGCGTATCGAAGAAAACGGAGACGGCGGCCGGGATGGGCGGGGCGGTCATCTTCGTCATCACCCTGGCCTCGTTTGTGACCGGGCTGATCTATAAATTTATCCTGACGCCCTGTGACGTGCAGTACCTGCAGACGATCGTATTTATCCTTGTCATCGCTTCGCTGGTTCAGTTCGTGGAGATGTTCCTGCGGAAAAACATGCCCCCCTTATATGAGTCGCTGGGCGTGTACCTTCCGCTGATCACGACGAACTGCGCCGTGTTGGGCGTCGCTTTGACGAATGTGACGAAGGGCTACGGCCTGCTTGAGGGCGTTGTGAACGGCCTCGCGACTTCCGTCGGCTTTTTCCTCGCGATCGTGATCATGGCGGGCATCCGTGAGAAGATCGAGTACAACGACGTCCCGAAGCGTTTCCAGGGGACGGCGATCGTGCTGATCACGGCCAGCCTGATGTCGATCGCCTTCATGGGATTTTCGGGGATGATCTAAACTGCGCGTGCAAGCCAAACTGTGACGATGATAGGAGGAATGGATATGGATATAGTAGCAATTGCCATTGCCGCGGCGGTCGTGGGCGGAACAGGCATTTTCCTTGGCTTTTTCCTGGGGATCTTCGGGGAGAAGTTCAAGGTTGAGGTAGATGAGAGGGAGGAAGCGATCCTTGGCGTCCTTCCGGGAAATAACTGCGGCGGCTGCGGATATGCCGGATGTTCCGGCTTGGCGGCGGCGATCGTGAAGGGCGAGGCCCCGGTGAACCAATGCCCGGTGGGCGGCGCGCCCGTCGCGTCCCTGGTCGGGGAGATCATGGGAGTGGCCGCGGAAGAAGGGACGCGGAAGGTCGCGTTCGTGAAATGCGCCGGGGATTGCGAGAAAGGGAAGCAGGATTATAAATACAGCGGCGTGGAGGACTGCGCGGCGATGGCGTTCATCCCGAACGGCGGCGCGAAGTCCTGCAATTACGGCTGCCTGGGGTACGGGAGCTGCGTGAAGGCCTGTCCGTTCGACGCGATCCACATTGTGAACGGCATCGCGCTGGTGGACGAGGAGGCCTGCAAAGCCTGCGGGAAATGCGTGGCGGCCTGCCCGAAGAACCTGATCGAGCTTGTTCCCTATGATTCTAAGCACAGGGTTCAGTGCAATTCCAAGGATAAGGGGAAAGACGTCATGGCGGCCTGCAGCGTCGGCTGCATTGGATGCCGTCTTTGCGAGAAGAACTGCCCGCAGAACGCCGTGACGGTCACGGACAATGTCGCGCATATTGATTATGAGAAGTGTACCGGATGCGGCGCCTGCGCGGAAAAATGCCCGAAGAAGATCATCAGCAAGGCAGTGTGAAGATCATGGGATGCCCGTAAGGACAGGAAGATTCCTAACAGTTTAGCCGCAAGGCTGAGCTGTTACAAAGATCCCGCTAAGATGGGATCCGCCCCCGCCGCAAGGCGGGGGATTTTTTTGAGTTACAAAGGAACGTAATCGTTTGGCCCAGGACTTTGCGCTTGCCGCAAAGTCCATAGGAATGTGTAAATTTTGCCGAGAGGGAATCCGGCTCTTTGCCAAAGGCTGAATCGTTACGATGGGTTACGCGGAGCCGTGAAAATAAGTTGCAAGTAAAATTAGAATCGGTTATAATGTCCTTGCCGATAAATTGACTTACGGTAAAACGGCGCGGAAGGCGCCAAGGCCTGGCGGATTGCCGGAGCGGCGGCGCGCGGATGCGGGAGGGCAGGGAACGATTACGATGGAAAGCGATTATTTCAGGAAGAAAAAGAGGGTCGTGGTAAAGATCGGATCCTCATCCCTGAACCATGAGGCGACGGGAAACCTGAATTTTGGGAAATTAGAAAAATTGGTGCGGGAGCTTTGCGATATCCGCAACCAGGGGATCGACGTCTGCCTGGTGAGTTCCGGCGCGATCGCGGTGGGACGCAAGGCGATCGGCTTGACAGAGCCGCCCGAGGGGATCTCCACGAAGCAGGCGTGCGCGTCCGTCGGGCAGGCGAGGCTGATGATGACGTATCAGAAAATGTTTTCCGAATACCATCAGACGGCGGGGCAGGTTCTGATGACGAAGGGGACGATGCTGAACAACGTCTCGCGGAAGAACGCGCAAAATACCTTCGAGGAGCTGTTCCACTTAGGCGTCATTCCGATCGTGAATGAGAATGACACAGTATCGACGTACGAGATGCAGTTCGGGGACAACGACACGCTGTCCGCGATCGTGGCGTCCCTCATTGGGGCCGATCTTCTGATCCTGCTGTCGGATATTGACGGGCTGTTCACAGACGACCCGCACAAGAACCCGGAAGCGGAGCTTGTCAAGGTCGTGGACGAGCTGGACGGGGATGTGCTTGCCATGGCGAAAAGCTCGACGGGGAGCGACGTAGGCACGGGCGGCATGGAGACGAAGATCACGGCGGCGAAGATCGCCACGCTCTCCGGCGCGGACATGATCATTGCGAACGGCGCGGACGTGGGCATCCTGCATCGGATCTTCGAGGGGAATTTTGTCGGGACGCTCTTTAAGGAGCATTGGAACGAAGATTTTTATATCGCGGATTTCATTGAGAAAAGCATAAATTAGGAGCGGCAGTGGAGGGAAGGACCGATGGATCAAAAAAAGATAGACCGGATCAACGCCCTGGCGAGAAAGTCGAAGGCCGAGGGGCTGACCGAGGCGGAAAGGAAGGAACAGGCCCTGCTGCGCGAGGAGTTCCTTGCGAACATACGGCGCAACCTGCGCGCGCAGCTTGATCAGATCGACATGGTGGCCCCGGACGGGTCGGTGGAGAACTTAGGAGAAAAATATGGACGCGCAAAGGCAAACTAAAGGGCGGATCCGGAAGATCCTGCGGCAGAGGCGGGACAGCCTTACGGAAGCGGAGATCGCGCGTCTCTCAGAAGAGATTTGCGGAAAGATCCGGCGGCAGCCCTGGTACCAGGAGGCCGAGATCTTGTATTTCTATTATCCGCTGGGGAGCGAGACGGATCTGCTGGCTCTGGCGGCGGAAGCGCTGGAGCGGGGGAAATGCGTCGCGTTCCCGCGGGTGGCGGGCCTGGATATGGAGTTTTACCAGGTGCGGGACCTTGGGGAGTTTCAGGAAGGGAGCTTCCATGTGATGGAGCCGGCCGGGGACAGGCTGATCCGCGCGGCGGGGGCACTCGTCCTCGTACCGGGCCTCGGGTTTGACGCGAGGGGGAACCGCATAGGCTATGGGAAGGGGTATTACGATCGGTATTTTGCGAGGTATCCCGGCTGCCGCAAGGTCGGGGTCGCCTATGGCGCGCAGCTTGTGGAGGCGCTTGCCTGCGACGCGCAGGACGTCGCGATGGACGCGGTCGCGACGGAGCGGGGCGTCCGATATTTTCGGGATGGGCAGAACGGTTAAACAGCGGCAGTTCAGCTTAGGACTTTGCGCTTGCTGCAAAGTCCGTAAGGATACAAAGATTTAGCCAGGAGGGAATCCGTAAAAGAGGGCCTCCATAAGGCTTAGGAGGAATGGAGGGCATAATGGAATTGACATTAAAGCAGATTGGGGAGAAGGCGAAAGCGGCGGAGGCGGCGATGCGGACTCTTTCTACAGGGGAAAAGAACCAGGCGTTGGAAACGGCCGCGGAGCTTCTGATAAAACGGAAGGATGAGATCTTAGAGGCCAACGGGAGAGATCTTGACAACGCGCGGGGAAACGGGATGCCGCCCGCGCTCGTTGACCGCCTGCAATTGACGGAAGGCAGGATCGGGCAGATGGCGGAAGGGCTAAGGCAGATCGCGGGCCTGGAAGACCCGATCGGGGAAGTCCTTTCCATGAAGCGCCGCCCGAACGGGCTGGTGATCGGGCAAAAGCGCGTCCCATTAGGCGTGATCGGCATTATCTACGAGTCGCGCCCAAATGTGACGGCGGATGCGTTCGGGCTGTGCTTCAAGGCCGGGAACGTGGTGATCCTGCGCGGCGGCAAGGACGCGATCCACTCCAACCGCGCGATCACGGAGGTCTTGAAGGGAGCGCTGGCGGAATGCGGGCTGCCGGACGACGCCATCCAGTTGATCACGGACACCAGCCATGAGACGGCGGAGGAATTTATGCGCTTGAACCAGTACGTGGACGTCCTGATCCCGCGGGGCGGGGCCGGACTGATCCGCACGGTCGTGGAGCGTTCCACGGTGCCCGTCATCGAGACGGGGACGGGGAACTGCCATATTTACGTGGACGAGGGCGCGGATCTTGACATGGCGGTCGAGATCATCTTCAATGCGAAGACACAGCGGATCGGCGTGTGCAACGCCTGCGAGTCCCTGGTCGTCCATGAGAAGGAAAAGGACGCGCTGCTTCCGAAGCTGGCGGCGAGGCTGAAAGAGAAGAACGTGGAGCTGCGCGGGGACGCGCCGAGCAGGGAAGCCTGCGCGGATATCGTCCCGGCCACGGAAGAGGACTGGGGGAAGGAATACCTGGACTATGTCCTCTCCATTAAGACGGTTTCTGGCATCGACGAGGCGATCGCCCATATCAATCGATACAACACCGGGCATTCTGAGGCCATCATTACCAGGGATTACGACCGTTCCCGCAGGTTTTTGGACGAGGTCGACGCGGCGGCCGTCTATGTGAACGCCTCCACCCGGTTCACGGACGGGTTTGAATTTGGGTTTGGCGGGGAGATCGGCATCAGCACTCAGAAGCTCCATGCGAGGGGGCCGATGGGGCTAAAGGAGCTGACAAGCACAAAATATGTCATTTATGGGAACGGGCAGGTCCGGCCGTAGGAGAGAAAGACATGACGTTAATGCAATTAAAATATGCGATCACCGTGGCGGGCGAAAGCTCGCTGAACGAGGCGGCGAAAAAATTGTTCATTTCTCAGCCCAGCTTGTCGACGTCCATCCGCTCTTTGGAGAAGGAGATCGGGATCGAGATCTTCAAGCGTTCCCAGAGTGGGATCACGCTGACGCCGGACGGGGAGGAATTTATTGGATACGCGAGGCAGGTCGTGGAGCAGTACGGCCTGTTGGAGATGCGGTACATTGAAAAGGCGAATGTGAAGAAGAAATTCAGCGTTTCCATGCAGCATTATACATTCGCCGTTAAGGCGTTCGTGGAGATGGTCAAGCAGTTCGGGATGGACGAGTACGAGTTTGCCATCCATGAGACGAAGACCCACGAGGTGATCGAGGACGTGAGGAACTTCCGCAGCGAGATCGGGATCTTGTACCTGAATGACTTTAACCGCAAGGTGCTGACGAAATTATTCGAAGAATACGACTTGGAATTTCATGAGCTTTTGTCCTGCGGCGTCTATGCGTATCTATGGAAGGGGCATCCGCTGGCGGCGGAGCGGGAAGTGTCGCTGGAGGATCTTAGGGAATATCCCTGTCTGTCGTTTGAGCAGGGGGAGTACAACTCGTTTTACTTCGCCGAGGAAGTGCTTAGCACATACCAGTACAAGCGCCTGATCAAAGCGAACGACCGGGCGACCCTGCTGAATCTCATGGTGGGGCTGAACGGCTACACGCTCTGCTCCGGGATCATCTGCGAGGAATTGAACGGGAGCATTTACTGCGCCGTCCGCTTGAAGTCGGAGGAAAAGATGTCCATCGGCTATCTTGCGCGGAAAGGCGTGCAGATCAGCATGATCGGGCAGAAGTATTTGGAAGAAGTCGCGAAATACAAGGATTATGCCCTGGCGTGACCGTATAGTTTTGGAAAGGTTAAGGATATGGATCAGAAGACAGAGTTTTGCGGGGCAGGCCTGCAGCCGCAGCCCCCGGCGCAGGAGCCGGAGCGGCAGTATTATTTCATCGAGCGGTGCCGTCGGCACACAGAAGAATTTGAGAAGCGGCATGGGCGCAAGCCGAAGGCCTGCGTATTTAACATGGGCTGCCAGATGAACGCGCGGGATTCCGAAAAGCTTTCCGGCATCCTGGCGTCGGCGGGCTACGAGCTTTCCGACAGCGAGGAGGCGGATCTTGTGGTCTACAATACCTGCACGGTGAGAGAAAACGCCAACAACAAGGTCTGGGGGCGTCTTGGGTATTTAAACGCCTACAAGAAGAAGCATCCCCATATGAAGATCGCGCTGTGCGGCTGCATGATGCAGGAGCCGGGCGTGGTGCGCAGGCTGCAGGAGAGCTATCGGTTTGTGGATCTGGTGTTCGGGACGCATAACATCTATAAATTCGCGGAGCTTCTGGACACCGCTTTTGAGCAGGATGGCATGGTGGTTGACATTTGGGAGGACGCGGGCGAGATTGTGGAGGATCTTCCGGCGGAGCGGAAATATCCCTTCAAATCCGGCGTCAACATCATGTTCGGGTGCGACAATTTCTGCAGCTATTGCATCGTTCCTTATGTGCGCGGGCGCGAACGCAGCCGCAGCCCAAAGGACATCATCCGGGAGGTCGGGCGGCTGGCGGCGGACGGCGTGGTGGAAGTCATGCTTTTGGGGCAGAACGTCAATTCTTATGGGAAGAACTTAGAAGAGCCTGTCACGTTCGCGGAGCTGCTTACGGAAATTGAGAAGGTAGAAGGGATCGAGCGGATCCGCTTTATGACGTCCCATCCAAAGGATCTCTCGGACGAGCTGATCCGCACGATGGCAAGATCGAAAAAGATATGCAGGCATCTCCACCTTCCCTTGCAGTCGGGCAGCAGCCGCATCTTAAAGGCGATGAACCGTCATTACGACAAGGAGCAGTATCTGTCGCTCGTTCGGAAGATCCGGGAGGAGATGCCGGATATCGCCCTGACGACGGACATTATCGTGGGATTCCCCGGGGAAACGGAAGAAGATTTTTTAGAGACGGTGGACGTGGTAAAAAGAGTCGGGTTTGACAGCGCGTTCACGTTCCTCTACTCAAAACGGACGGGAACTTCAGCCGCCTCGATGGAGGGGCAGGTGCCGGACGGCGTGGCGAAGGAGCGTTTCAGCCGCCTGTTAGAAGAAGTGCAGCGCGCGTCTTCTAAGCGGGCGGGCGCGCTCGTCGGGCAGGTCGCTCCCGTGCTGGCAGAAGAGGTGAACGAGCAGGACGCCTCCCTTGTGACGGGGCGCATGGGCAATAATTACATCGTGCATTTCCCGGGGACAAAGGACCTGGTCGGGAAGATCGTCCCGGTGAGGCTGCGGGAGTGCAAGGGGTTTTATTTTTACGGAGAGGCAGCATGTACGCATATATAAAAGGAGAGCTGGCTGAGATCTGGGAGGGCGTGGCCGTCGTGGAGGCGCATGGCGTCGGGTATCGGATCCATATCCCGGCGAGCATGACGGATCAATTTTTGAAGATCGGGCAGGAGGTGAAGATCTATACCTACCTGCATATCAAAGAGGACGCCATGGAGCTGTACGGCTTTTTGACGAGGGACGACCTGGAGGTCTTTCAGATGATGCTTGGCGTCAGCGGGATCGGGCCGAAGGGCGCGCTTGCCATCCTGGCGGTCCTGACGCCGGACGAGCTGCGGTTCGCCGTCCTGGGGGAGGACGCGAAAGCCATCGCGAAGGCGCCGGGGATCGGGAACAAGACGGCGCAGCGCCTCATCCTGGAACTCAAGGACAAGCTGAGCCTGGAGGACACGCTGGAGAAGCGGCTGGGGCAGGCGGGGCAGCGGCAGGCGGACGCCATGTCGGGCGTGCGGGGCGACGCGGTCCAGGCGCTGGCCGCCCTGGGCTATTCCTCATCGGAGGCGTTAAAGGCGGTAAACGGCATAGAGATTGCCCCGGACATGACGGTGGAGGAAGTATTGAAGGAAGCCCTCAGGCAGATGTCGTCCTTGTAAGGCGCGGGAAGGATTGTATTCCATGGAAAAACGAGTGATCTCCACCCAGATACAGGAGGAAGACCGGGGCCTTGAGACGGGCTTGCGGCCGCAGTGCCTGGAAGAATATATCGGGCAGGAAAAAACGAAACAAACATTAAAGGTATATATCGAGGCGGCGAAGCAGCGCAAGGAGCCGCTGGACCATGTGCTGTTCTACGGGCCGCCGGGGCTTGGGAAGACTACGCTGGCGGGGATCATCGCCAATGAGATGGGCGTGCATATGAAGGTCACTTCCGGCCCGGCGATCGGGAAGCCGGGGGAGATGGCCGCCGTTTTAAGCGGCTTAAAGGAAGGGGACGTCCTGTTCGTGGACGAGATCCACAGGCTCAACCGCCAGGTGGAGGAAGTGCTTTACCCGGCCATGGAGGATTACGCGATCGACATCATGATCGGAAAAGGGACGTCGGCGCGTTCCATCCGCCTGGATCTGCCCCATTTTACGCTGGTGGGCGCGACGACGCGGGCGGGCCTCTTGTCGGCGCCTTTGCGCGACCGATTCGGCGTGGTGCAGCATCTGGAATTTTACAGCCCGGAGGAATTAAAGTCCATCATCCTCCATTCCGCCAGGAAGCTGGAAGTTGAGATCGACGGGGAAGGCGCGTTCGAGCTGGCAAGGCGCTCGCGCGGGACGCCGAGGCTTGCGAACCGCCTGCTAAAGCGGGTGCGCGATTTCGCGCAGGTGAAATACGACGGGAAAGTTACGAAGGAGGTCGCCGCGTTCGCCCTGGATCTGCTGGAGGTGGACAAGCTTGGCTTAGACCAGAATGACCGGAACATCTTGACGACGATGATCGAGAAGTTCCAGGGAGGCCCGGTGGGGCTTGACACACTCTCGGCGGCGTTGGGCGAGGATTCCGGGACGATCGAGGACGTGTACGAGCCTTATCTCGTGAAAAACGGCTTCATCAACCGCACGCCCAAGGGGCGCGTCGTGACGGATTTTGCGTACCGGCATTTTGGAATTGCAAAATAGTATTGTTTTTCTGCGGGAAATCGTTATAATGGAAGAAGAGACGCAGCGGGCGGGAATGCGCCGTTGCGGAAGAAGGAATGGAAGACGCCGCGGCGCGAAGGACGCGGGCAGGATACCGGGAGAGGATGGGTTATGTCGACGAAGACCAATGCCGATGTTTTGATCGGCGGGAAGATTTACACGTTAAGCGGTTACGAAAGTGAGAATTATCTGCAGAAAGTCGCGAATTATATTAATAATAAGATCAACGAATTTAACGAGATGGAGCAGTTCCGGCGCTTCCCGATGGATATGAAGGCGACGCTGGTGGAGCTGAATATCGCGGACGATTATTTTAAGGCGAAGGAGCAGGCCGAGCGCCTGGAGCAGGACTTGAAGGATCGGGACAAGGAGATCTATGAGCTGAAGCACGAGCTGATCTCGGCCCAGATCAAGGAGGAGAGCAGCGATAAGGCGACGACGGACTTAGAGCGTGAGAACCGGGAGCTGCTCTTGAACAAGGCGAAGCTGGAGGCGGCTTTGGAGGACGCGCTTTTAGGGAAAGTGAAGGGGCAGGCTCCGGTCGGGGAAAAGGGCGACGCGGGCGCCAGCACGGAAATGGTGAAAGGGAGCGCGAAGAAAAGCAAGGGATAGCGTATGGACAGGCAGGGCAGGAAATTAGAGCTTTTGTCCCCGGCGGGGTCGTTCGGCATCTTAAAGGCCGTCGCGGGCGCGGGGGCGGACGCGGTGTACGCGGCGGGGAGCAAGTTTGGCGCGCGGGCGTATGCCGTGAATTTCACGGAGGAAGAGCTGTTAGAGGCGATCGATTACCTGCACCTGCGCGGGAAGCGGCTTTACCTCGCGGTGAACACGTTGTTGAAGGATAAGGAGATTCAGGAGCTGCCGGAGTTTTTAGGCCCGCTTTACGAGGCGGGGCTGGACGCGGCCATTGTGCAGGACATGGGGGTCTTGCGCACGATCCGCGCGCATTTTCCGGAGCTTCCCATACACGCCAGCACGCAGATGGGCGTCACGGGCGCGTACGGGGCGCGGCTTCTTTTGGACGCGGGATGCAGCCGGATCGTGACGGCGCGGGAGCTTTCCCTTGCGGAGATCGCGGATATTCATAAGAAGACGGGAGCGGAGATTGAGAGCTTTGTGCATGGGGCTCTCTGTTATTGTTATTCCGGGCAATGCCTCTTGAGCAGCATGATCGGGGGAAGGAGCGGCAACCGGGGCAGGTGCGCCCAGCCCTGCCGCCTGCCTTATCGGATCTTGGACGGCGCAGAGGAGGCGGGGCGAGGGAAAAAGCAGGGGGATTACCTGTTAAGCCTAAAAGACCTGTGCGCGATAGATTTAATCCCGCAGATGGCAAAGAGCGGGGTGTACTCGTTTAAGATCGAAGGCCGGATGAAGCAGGCGGAGTATGCGGCCGGGGTCACGGCGATCTACCGGAAGTACATGGACAGGTACGAGGCGGATCCAGAAGCGGAATACCGCGTGTCGGAGGAGGACAGGCGCGCGCTGCTTGGCCTGGGCAGCCGCTGCGGGTTTACCGACGGATATTATGCGCGGCGCAACGGAAGGCAGATGGCCGCGTCCCAAAAGCCTTCCTATGAGCGCAGGGAACGGCAAAAGCTCTGGGATTTCCCGGAAAAAAAAGAAAAAATAAAGGGAATCTTAAGACTTTCCCAAGAAAATCCTGCGCGGCTTGTGCTAGAATACCAGGGGATAGAAGCGGAGGCGGAAGGCGCACGCGTGCAGGCTGCGTCCAGCCAGCCGCTCACGGCCGGGACGGTCCGGGACAAGATCGGGAAGACCGGGGATACGCCGTTTGAGTTTGAGACGCTGGATGTGGAGCTGGACGGGGATGTTTTCCTGCCTGCCGGGGACTTGAAACGCCTTAGGCGGGAAGCCATAAGGCGGCTGGAAGAGGCGGTCCTGGACGGGTACCGCAGGAAGCAGGGCACGGCCGTGGCGGAGGCGGAAGGTGCGCGCGGAACGGATGCCTGCGCGGCTGTGACGGAACTGGGAACAGGCGGAACGGATACGGAAGCAGCCTCATGCACGGCTGTGGCGGAGGCGGAAGGCGCGCGCGGCACGGATGCCTGCGCGGCTGTGACGGAACTGGGAACAGGCGGAACGGATGCGGAAAACGGGCGGATCGCGCTCCGTGTCCTGACGGAGACGGAAGAGCAGTTCTCGTTCGTTTTGCGGCAGCCGGAAGTGAGGCGCGTGTATCTGGAGAGTTCCATGCTTCCGCAGGAAGATTTCGGGCCGCAGCTGGCGTCCCGTGTGAAACGGGCGCGCGAGGCCGGGAAGGAATGCTGCTTAGCCCTTCCCTATGTGTTCCGCATGGAGGAGGCGTCCTGGTTCTTTCGCAATTGGCAAAAGATCCGGGAAGCCGGGCCGGACGGCTATCTGGCGCGGAATTACGACGGGCTTGGGTTCTTAGGGGAAATGGGCGTAGACGCGTCCCGCATCCAGGGAGACCAGGGCCTGTACGCGTATTCCCAGGAAGCCGCCCGGGGCCTGTTGGGGCTTCGTTTAGGGCATTGCGCGCTCCCGGCCGAGCTGAACGGAAAAGAGTTAAGGCGGCGGGGCTGCGCGGGCGGGGAACTGCTCGTCTACGGGCGTCAGCCGCTGATGGTGAGCGCGCAGTGCCTGCGCAAGAATACGATGGGCTGCGACGGGCGCGAGGGCGTCCTTTTCCTGAAAGACCGCTGCGGCAAGCAGTTCCCGGTGAGGAACCGCTGCCGGGGCTGCCATAACGTCATTTATAACGCCAGCCCGCTTTCCCTGCTGCACCATTACGGGGAGGTCAGCGCGCTTGCGCCCGCAGGCGTGAGGATGTCGTTCACGTTTGAGGGCGGGCGGGAAATGGAGCGGGTATTCGCCTATTACAGGGAAGCGGTTCGGACGGGGACGGTCAGCCGGGAGGGCTACCTGACGGATTATACCAACGGCCACTGGAAGCGAGGAGTCGAATAACCATGGTGCATTTGATCACAGAATTATCGAAATATACGATGATCATCCTGTTCGCGTTGTATACGTACCAATGTTTTTCCGCGTTGAGGCGGGATGTGGACCCGGAAGACCAGGCATGGAAGTTCCGCAAGCAGGTCATTTACCTGTATCTGTTCCACCTAAACGCCTATGCGGTGCTTTTTTTGTCCACGAAAAATGTCGACCTGCTGAAATTTTACTTAGAGCAGGCCGCATTCTTCGCGGCGATACAGCTATGCTACGGGATTTTTTACCGGAGGGCCTCGAAGCTCGTGGTGAACAATATGTGCATGCTGATGTGCATCGGGTTTGTCATGCTCACGAGGCTTTCGTATGACCACGCCGTCAAGCAGTTCTGGATCGCCGTGATCTCGGCGGCCCTTACGCTGCTGATCCCGTTCTCGGTCAGCCGGGTCAGGGCGTTCCGCAATCTGTCCTGGCTCTACGCGCTTTTGGGGATCACGCTGCTTGGCGTGGTGGCGGTGCTTGGAGCGGTTTCCCACGGGGCGAAACTGTCGTTCTCAGTGGCCGGGATCTCCGTCCAGCCGTCGGAGTTCATCAAGATCATTTTCGTGTTTTTTGTGGCGTCCATGTTCTATGAGTCCACGGAGTTCGCGCAGGTGGTGAAGGCGACGGCGGTCGCGGGGCTGCACGTAGTCATCCTGGTGCTGTCCCGTGATCTTGGCGCAGCATTGATCTTCTTTGTCGCCTACATGGTGATGCTTTACGTGGCGACGCGCAAGCTGTATTATTTTGCCGGGGGGCTGCTTGCCGGGGCCGCGGCCTCCGTCGTGGCGTATTTTTTATTTAACCACGTCAGGGTGCGCGTGGTGGCGTGGCAGGATCCGCTCGCTGTTTTTGAGAACGAGGGGAACCAGATCTCCAATTCCCTCTTCGCCATTGGGACGGGCGGCTGGTTCGGCATGGGGCTGAACCAGGGGATGCCGTATAAGATCCCGGAAGTGAAGCAGGACTTCATCTTCTCGGCGATATCGGAGGAATTGGGCGGGATCTTCGCCATCTGCCTGATCCTGGTGTGCGTGAGCTGCTTTTTGATGTTCTTAAACATCGCGATGCAGATGAAAGATTTCTTTTACAAGCTGGTGGCGCTGGGATTGGGGACGATCTACGGTTTCCAGATCTTCCTTTCGGTCGGGGGCGACATCAAATTTATCCCGTCTACGGGCGTCACGCTGCCGCTCGTCAGCTATGGAGGCAGCTCGCTGTTAAGCACGCTCATCATTTTCGCGGTGATCCAGGGGCTGTACCTGATGCGGGAGCGCGCGCTTGAGGAAGAAGAGCGGCGGCCAAAGCGAGGCAGGGCCGCCCGTCTGGAAGCGGAAGGGCGCGCGGGAGGCGGCGCGCCGGAACGGGAGAAGGCTCCGAAGAAACGCGCAGGGAAGCGGAAAGGGAGGATAAAGTCTCATGAAAAGACGATCCACGGAACGAAAGTCCAGGACATCGAATAACCGGGAGTTTGCCGTCATCACGTATCTGTTTGTCGGGATCTTTATTTCCCTGATGGGATATTTCGCATATTTCCAGGTGTTCCGCAGCGAGGATTTTATCAACAGCCCGTACAACGCCAGGCTGAATACGTTTTCGGAACACGTCGTACGGGGCGAGATCCGTTCCGCCGACGGGAAAACGCTGGCGCAGACCGTGGTGGGGGAAGACGGGAGCGAGACGCGGTATTATCCGTATGGAAATATGTTCGCCCATGCCGTGGGCTACGACAGCAACGGGAAGTCCGGGATCGAGTCGTTCGGGAATTTCAACTTGCTGCGCTCCCACGCGTTTTTCTTAGAGCAGGCGGTGAACGGCTTAAAGGGGGATAAGAACCAGGGCGACAACATCGTCACGACGCTGGATCAGGGGCTGCAGGAGGCGGCTTACCAGGCGCTTGGGGACCGCCGCGGGGCGATCGTCGCGCTGGAGCCGTCCACCGGGAAGATCCTGACGATGGTCTCCAAGCCGGATTTCGATCCCAATACGATAGCTTCGGAATGGGACGGCATCATAGCCGATACAGACGGCGACAATTCGGTTCTCGTGAACCGGGCGACGCAGGGGCTTTACCCGCCCGGGTCCACCTTCAAGATCCTGACGACGTTAGAGTATCTGCGGGAGAATCCCGATTACCAGAATTATACGCATGAATGCACGGGGAGCATCACCGTAGGATCGACGGAGATCCACTGTTATGAAAATTCGGTCCACGGGACGGAGGGGCTGGAGGAATCTTTTGCGAAATCCTGCAATACCTCGTACGCCAACATCGGGCTTGGCCTGGATCGGGCGGCGTTCGCCAAATTCTGCAAGAGCCTTTTGTTTGAGGAGGATCTTCCAATCGCCTATCCATATAAGAGCAGCAGATTTGAGCTGGACGCCGGGTCGACCGACGAGGAAGTGGCTCAGACGGCGATCGGGCAGGGAAAGACGCTCGTGACGCCGATGCATATGGCGATGGTCACGGCCGCGATCGCCAACCAGGGGGTCCTGATGAAGCCCTATGTCATCGACCATACGGAAAATTACAAGGGGGTCACGGTGAAAGAGTACGCCCCGTCCCAGTACCGGACGCTGCTTGGGCCGGAAGAGGCCGCGAAGATGCAGGAGTTTCTGTCGCTCGTGGTAAGCGAGGGGACAGGCTCGGCGCTGAGCGGGCAGATCTACCAGGCGGCCGGGAAAACGGGATCGGCGGAATTTAGCAACAACAAGGGAGAGAGCCACGCCTGGTTCACGGGCTATGCGTCTACGGCGGAAAAAGGGACGATCGCCGTGACCGTGATCGTTGAGAACGGCGGCTCGGGAAGCTCCGTGGCAGTCCCGGCGGCAAAGCAGGTGTTCGACCGATATTTTGGCCAATGACAGAAAATTCTTGCAAGAAGCGCGAAAAAGGGGTATACTGTTCTCAAGTTCTATTAAAGACCACATCAGGAGGTATTGCAATGATTGAAGCAACGAGTTGTGGTGGTGTGGTAATATTTCGTGGGAAGATTTTGCTTTTATATAAAAATTACAAGAACAAATATGAGGGCTGGGTGCTTCCGAAAGGGACTGTTGAGCCGGGGGAGGAATATCGGGATACGGCGTCGCGGGAAGTATTTGAAGAGACGGGGGTAGACGCCCTGATCATAAAATATATCGGGAAGAGCCAGTACACGTTCACCGTGCCGGAAGACACGGTGGAAAAGGACGTGCATTGGTATCTTATGATGGCGGACAGTTACTACAGCAAACCACAACGGGAAGAATTTTTTTTTGATTCTGGATATTACAAATACCATGAGGCGTACCATCTGCTCCGTTTCGCGAACGAGAAGCAGATTCTGGAAAAGGCATACGCCGAGTATCTGGATCTGAAAAAAAGCAATCTCTGGGGCAGCAGGAAATATTATTAGGGAGACGCGAAAAGAACGCGTCCCTTGGCGTGTCGGCCATACGCAGGAGAAGGCGCCCGCAGGATGGGCGTCTTTTATCTTGAAAGTCTTGAACCGGGAAGAAGGGAAAGGGAAGATGGTTTGGCATAAGGATTTTTACGTGGGGGCGGGCATTGGCGGGAACGCGAAGGCCGTGAAGTGGAAGATCCTCCACAATGTCAGGCAGTGGGATGTCTATGTGATCGCCCTTGGAAGCGTCCCGGGGAACCTTTTGGACATCATTCCCGCGTGGGAGCTGCGGCAGAGATATTATCCCAAGGAGGATCTTGTCGTGGTGGGCGTGGACAAGGGGTATGACAACGCGCTGGATTTGGCCGGGGAGATCGTCTTGGACGTATACCGGAAGACCGGGGATTTTAAGGTCAGGGATCACTTTTTGGGGAAACGCCTGGAAGGCCCTGGGAAAGAAGTCGTATGGGAATCTTAGTCGTTATCTTAAAAATCGTTGGCGCGGCCCTGGCAGTCCTTCTTTTGCTCGCCGTGCTGGTTACGGCAGTCCCGGTACGGTACGCCGTGGACGCTGTGCTGCAGGATCGGGCGGAAGGGAAGGCTGCGGTCGGCTGGCTGTTCCATCTGCTGGATCTGCGGGTGTCGTACGGGGCGGAAGGCGTTTCTTATCGGTTCCGCGTTTTTGGGATTCCCATCCTGCCAGGCAGGAAGCGGGGAAAGCGCGGCGGAGGCGGGGAAGGATCCGAGTCTTCGCGGGAAGCAGCGGAAGAAACGCCCGTCCCGGCGGCGGAGGAGAGAGAGACGCCCGTTCCGGCGAAAAAGGCGGCTCAGATCGGGGAGCATCCGATCCCTGCGAAAGCGGGGGGAGAGACGCCCGCTTCGGCGGAAAAGGCGGAGGATGAGAGCGGAGCGTCTTCTCCGGCGGAAAAGACGGCTCAGATCGGGGAGCATCCGGTCCCGGCGAAAGCGGGGGGAGAAACGCCGTCCTTGCCGGAAGCGGCGGAGGAGGAGAGCGGAGCGTCTTCTCTGGCGGAAAAGGCGGCTCAGATCGGGGAGCATCCGATCCCTGCGAAAGCGGGGGGAGAGACGCCGTCCTTGCCGGAAGCGGCGGAGGAGGAGAGCGGAGCGCCTGTCCCGAAGAAAAAAAGGCGCAGGCGCGCGCGCTTTGCCTGGAAATGGCTCCGCGGGAAGCCGGGCAAGGGCAGGCGGCGCGGAAAAGGGAAGAAGCCGGAAACGGGACGGACAAGCGGGATCAGGAACCTTTTGGCGCAGGCGCGGCGTTTGGAAGAGACGGACAAGAACGCGTTTCGCTGCCTGCTGCGGGAGCTTAGGAGACTGTTTTTCCATTACGCGCCGCGGAAGGCGTCCGGGAAGGTGGCGTTCGCCATGCAGGATCCGTCCCAGACGGGGCTTGTGTGCGGGGCGGCCAGCCTGCTCCCGTTCTGGGCGCGGTACCGGATCCAAATGGAGCCGGACTTTTCGTCGGACGTCTTTTACGTAAGAGGGTCGCTCCGTCTCAAAGGCCATATCCGGATCGTGCATTTGTTGACGTCGCTGATCCGGCTGGTCAAAGAGAAGGTCATAAGGGAAGTCATAAAGAAGATCAGAAAATAAGCCAGGAGGTCATAAGCTATGCAGGAAAATAATTTTAACGCAACCGTACAGTCTTTGTTCAAGGGAATGGACAGCTTCATCACGACGAAGACCGTCGTCGGGGAGGCCGTGCATATCGGGGACACCATCATCCTGCCGCTCGTCGAAGTCTCGTTCGGGGTGGCGGCGGGCGCGTTCTGCCAGGAGAAGAAGAATAACGCGGCGGGCGGCCTGGGCGGGAAGATCACGCCGAGCGCCGTGCTTGTCATCCAGGACGGATGCACGAAGCTTGTGAATATCAAGAATCAGGACAGCATCACGAAGATCCTGGACATGGTTCCGGATTTTGTGAACAAGTTCGCGGGAAGATCCGCGGAAAAAGAGAAAAGGTCCGTGGACGTGGCGGCGCAGGAAGCGGCGGCGCAGGATCTGGCGCAGAAGCTGAACATCCCGGCGGAAGAAGCGGAAGAGGAGGCGTGAGGGTAACGCCCTGTGAAGCCGGAAGGCTGAATTGTTGTAACAGTTCAGCCCAGGACTTTGCACTTGCTGCAAAGTCCGTAAGAACGTATCAATTTTGCCGAGTGGGGATCCGGCTCTTTGCCGAAGGCAAACTTTCAATGAGCCGGATCCCGTAACTGTGAAGCCGGAAGGCTGAATTGTTGTAACAGTTCAGCCCAGGACTTTGCACTTGCTGCAAAGTCCGTAAGAACGTATCAATTTTGCCGAGTGGGGATCCGGCTCTTTGCCGAAGGCAAACTTTCAATGAGCCGGATCCCGTAACTGTGAAGCCGGAAGGCTGAACTGTTACATTTTTTTCACAAGGAAGGCATATATTATCCTTGACAGATGCTTTTTTCGGTGATGGCGTGAAACGGCTGTTTGGATTTATCCTGTTCTGGATCGCGGTAGGGATGGCGGTCATGCTCCTGCTGCCGAACGACCTGCTTGGGGTATTGATCATTTTTGCCCTGCTGCTGGTCGGGTATAATTTGTTCTGTTAAGACGATGGCAAACGTCGATGACAGGTTCCGTTTGCCAGAACTCCCTTTCGGGGGATGCGCACAAAAAGACGCCAAAAGTAACTGTGCGGCCGAAGGCTGAACTGTTACCGCCAAAAAGAGGCAGCGCGCCGGATTCTTCCGGCAGGCTGCCCCTTTTCTTCATGATGAAAGAAAGCGCGTGGGCTTCGATGATTAAGCCCTTTCGACTTTCCCGCTTCTTAAGCAGGAAGTACAAACATACATCTTCTTCGACGCTCCGTTTACTTTGCATCTTACGGATTTGATGTTCGCTTTCCACATCCTCCTGGTCTTTTTATGGGAGTGGCTGACGTTGTTCCCAAACTGCGCGCCCTTGCCACAGATACTGCATTTTGCCATGATCGCACCTCCTTGCAGCTTACTAAGCCTGCTTGATGGTACCGCGCAAGCTCATAACATGGATATTTTACCAGAAATATGGGCATATTGCAAGTGTAAAATTATTTTTTTTAAAAAGGGAAAATAGAGGTTTCTTTTTTGGGGAAAAATGGTTATAATGTCCTTATATGTGATATAGCGGAAGGGATGGAGGTTGCAGTATGAAAGGACAGTTGGATACCCAATACGGAAAAGTTTTCATCAAGACGGACGTGATCGCCATTTACGCAGGGTCCGTCGCAGTAGAATGTTTTGGGATCGTCGGCATGGCGGCCGTCAACATGAAGGACGGCTTTGTCAGGCTTCTGAAGCGTGATTACCTCAACCATGGGATTAACGTCACGCTCAAGGGAAATAAGATCATCCTGGATTTCCATGTGATCGTTTCTTACGGGGTTAGCATTTCCACTGTTTCTGATAACCTGATCAGTACGGTGAAGTACCGGGTGGAAGAGTTCACCGGAATGGAGATCGAGAAGATCAACATCTTTGTGGAAGGTGTCAGAGTGATTGATTAAGGAGGAAATAAAAGTGGCGGTAACTACGATAAGCGCACCAATGCTTGCAAAAATGTTCCTGGCGGGAGCGAAGAGCTTAGAAGCGAAGAAGGAGTGGATCAACGAGCTGAACGTGTTCCCCGTGCCGGACGGCGATACGGGGACGAATATGACGATGACGATCATGGCGGCGGCGGCGGAAGTGAGCGGCCTTGGGGAAGAGCCGGACATGGCTTCCCTGGCGAAGGCGATCTCGTACGGGTCCCTGCGCGGGGCGCGGGGCAATTCCGGCGTGATCTTGTCCCAGTTGTTCCGGGGATTCACGAAGGGGATCGCGAAATATGAGTTCCTGGACGCCGTGATCTTGTGCGACGCCCTCCAGAAAGCGGTTGAGACGGCATATAAGGCGGTCATGAAGCCGAAGGAAGGCACGATCCTCACCGTCGCGAAAGGCGGGGCGGATAAGGCGCTCGACTTGATCGGGGAGACGGAGGATCTTACGGTATTCATGGAGGAAGTCATCAAGGAGGCGGAGTACGTCTTGAGCCAGACGCCGGAGATGCTGCCCGTCCTAAAGCAGGCCGGAGTGGTGGATTCCGGCGGGCAGGGGCTGGTCACGATCCTGCGCGGCGCGTACGACGCGCTCTTGGGCAAGGAGATCGACTATACGATCGAGCAGAAGCCTGCGGGGAGCGGCGTGACGAAGATCTCCAGCCAGGCGGAGCAGGACATCAAGTTCGGGTATTGCACGGAGTTTATCATCGTCCTGAACAAGCCTTTGGGCGAGCAGGAGGAAGTCGAGTTCAAATCGTACCTGGAATCGATCGGGGATTCCATCGTGGTGGTTGCCGACGATGAGATCACCAAGGTCCACGTACATACCAACGACCCCGGGCTTGCCATCCAACGGGCTCTGACGTACGGCTCCTTGAGCAAGATCAAGATCGACAATATGAGGGAAGAGCATCAGGAGAAGCTGATCAAGGACGCGGAGAAGGCGGCCGCCGCCCAGAAAGCGGAGGACGAGCGGAAGCGTTCCGAAAAGGCGGCGATGGCGGAGGCGAAAAAAGAGCCGAAGAAGGAGATGGGCTTCATTTCCGTTTCCATCGGGGACGGGATCAACGAGATCTTCCAGGGTCTTGGCGTGGACCGCATCATCGCCGGGGGGCAGACCATGAACCCCAGCACGGAGGACATCCTCAACGCCATCGAGGATGTGAACGCGGACAACATCTTCATCCTGCCGAACAACAAGAACATCATCCTGGCGGCGAACCAGGCGGCTTCCCTGATCGAGGAAAAAAACGTGTTCGTCATCCCGTCCAAGACGATCCCGCAGGGGATCGCGGCGCTGATCAACTTTATCCCGGACAGCGGCGCGCAGGAGAACGCGAAGCGTATGTCGGAAGGGTTGGAGACGGTCAAGACCGGGCAGGTGACTTACGCCGTGCGCGACACGCTCATTGACGACAAGCCCATACGACAGGGCGATTACATGGGCATGGGCGACAGCGCGATCCTTTCCGTAGGGGAGAACCGGGACGCCGTCGCGATGGAGATGGTCGGGCAGTTGGTTGAGGAAAGCTCTTCGATCATCAGCATTTATTACGGCGAGGACGTGAAGGAAGAGGAAGCGGGCAAGCTGGCGGAAGAGATCGAGAGCCTTTATCCGGATTGCGAAGTCGAGTCGCATTACGGCGGGCAGCCGATCTATTCTTACGTCGTGTCCGTAGAGTAGAAAGGAGCAATCCCATGGATCGATCATCCAGCATAGCGGAATTGAAGGGGATTGGCGCAAAAACAGAACAGTTATTCCATAACCTGGGAGTATACGCCGTTGGCGATATACTCCTTCATTATCCCAAGGATTATGACAGGATGCCGCCGATCACCCCGTTAGCGGAGATGCCGGGCTATCTGGAGGGAAAGGAAGGCGGCACCATGGCAGCCGTCGCCGTGCGGATCGCAAAATCCCCGGCTGTGCGGCGTTCCAGGAATATGGCGGTCACGGCTCTCGCCCTGCAGGACGGGGGCGTGAAGGGGGATTTTGTGTGGTTCCGCATGCCTTATCTGAAAAGCACGCTCAAATTGGGGCAATGGTTCGTCTTTTTGGGGAAGGCCGTATGGAAGGGGGACGCCATACACATGGAGCAGCCCCAGATCTTCCAGCCGGAGAAATACGACGCGATGCAGGGCGCGTTATGGCCCTGTTACGCGCTGACGTCCGGGCTTAGCAAGAACAAGATTTCCCAGACGGTGAGGCAGGCGCTCGATGAGCTGGATCTGTCCGTTGACTACCTGCCGGAGGACATCCGTGCGCGCCGCCACTTGGCGGAAGCGAATTTCGCGCTTGAGAACATCCATTTCCCGGAAGGAGAGGAAGCGTTGGAGCAGGCGAGGAAGCGATTGATCTTCGACGAGTTTTTCCAGTTCATCCTGGCCGCCGGGATGCAGAAAGGGCAGATGGAGGAGATTGAGAACCGTTTCTCCTTCCCGCCGCTTGCACGCCCGGCGGGCGCGCAGGAGCCGCGGGACGAGGCGCGAGATCCGCAGGAGGATGGCGGCAGGCAGGCGCTTTGGGCGGACCGGGTGATCGAAAACCTCCCGTACGAGCTGACCGGAGCGCAGAAGCGCACGCTGCGGGAGATCCGCCAGGACCTGCGGGGGCAGAACGTGATGCAGCGGCTCGTCCAGGGGGATGTGGGTTCCGGGAAGACGATCCTCGCGTTCCTGGCTATGCTCGACGTCGCGCAGGCGGGCTATCAGTCGGCGCTGATGGCGCCGACTGAGGTTTTGGCGGCCCAGCATTACCAGACGTTCACGTCGCTGTGCGAGGCGAATGGGCTGGATATCCCTATCATACTCTTAACCGGGGCGCTGACGGCGAAGGAAAAGCGCAGGGCGTATGAGCGGCTGCAGCTTTATCCGAACGCGATGGTGATCGGGACGCACGCCCTCATCCAGGAACGCCCCGCCTATGGGGAGCTTGCCCTGGTGATCACGGACGAGCAGCACAGGTTCGGCGTCAAGCAGCGGGAATCGCTGTTCCGGAAAGGGACGCAGCCGCACGTCCTGGTGATGAGCGCGACGCCGATCCCACGCACGCTCGCGATCATCCTCTATGGGGATCTGGACGTCTCCCTCGTGGACGAGGTTCCGGCGAGGCGGCTTCCCATCAAGAGCTGCGTCGTGGGGAAAAGCTACCGGGGCAAGGCGTACGACTTCATCCGGCGGGAGCTTGCGGCGGGGCGCCAGGCTTACGTCATCTGTCCGCTGGTGGAGGAGAGCGAAGGGCTGGAGGCGGAAAACGTCACGGATTATGCGAGGCAGCTGGCGGAGAAGATGCCGTCTGGCGTCGTCGTGGAATGCCTTCATGGGAAAATGAAGTCGGGCAGGAAGAACCTGGTCATGGAGCAGTTCGCCCGCAACGAGATCCAGGTACTGGTGTCCACGACGGTCGTTGAGGTCGGCGTGAACGTGCCGAACGCCACGGTGATGATGGTCGAGGACGCGCAGCGGTTCGGGCTTGCGCAGCTCCACCAGCTCCGCGGGCGCGTAGGGCGCGGGGACGCGCAGTCTTACTGCATCCTGGTCAACACCTCGGATTCCGAGAAGGCGAAGGAGCGGCTGGAGATCCTGAAAAAGTCGAACGACGGCTTTTTCATTGCGGCGGAAGATCTGAAGCTGCGCGGGCCGGGGGACTTTTTCGGCGTCCGTCAGAGCGGGCTTTTGGAATTTCGGCTGGGGGACATTTACCAGAACGCGGATCTGCTAAAGCAGGCGTCCGAGGAGGCGAACCTGATCCTTACGGAAGACCGCCTGCTGGAATTGCCGGAACACCGAAGGCTCCGGGAACGGATCGAGGGTTACTTGGACAGCCAGGCGGAGACGGCGAACCTGTAGGCACTTTTGCGAAAGGCGAAGAAAGCGGCAAGGCGCCGCCCATCTTTCAATGGGCGGCGCCTTGCCTTATGCCAAAAAGCAGATTTTTCCGCTTTGCGGCCTCATTTTCCGGAGGCTCTTAGCGAACGCCGCCGGACATCTGTTTTTCCTGGGCTTCGATCATTTTCTTCACCATATAACCGCCGACAGAGCCGTTCTGCCTGGAGGTCAGGTCGCCGTTGTAACCTTCTTTCAAAGGAACGCCGATCTCGCTTGCGACTTCAAACTTAAACTTGTCTAACGCGCTTTTCGCTTCCGGAACGGTTGCTTTGTTCGATGAATTTGACATATCGTTACCTCCTGTTGTCTTTTGTTTTCCCATTGTGGGATAGGTGACGCATAACCGTTTGCGCGCCATGCGCCGCACGGCGCTTTCGGTTACGGAGATATTATATGCAAAGGAGGCGGGATTAGACAGGCGCTTCTTTCCGATTTTTCCAGATCCTGGAAAAAATCCTACTCCGAGACAAGCGTAAGGGCGGAGATGTCGGGGGAGGCGACCAGGGAGTAATTGGTGTAGTAAACGACGAAGCCCGGCTTGCTCCCGTTCGGCTTTTTGACGTTTTTCCGTTCCAGATAGTCGATCTCCACCTTCTCATTTCTACGTCCCTTCGAGTAGTAAGCGGCGAGACGCCCGGCTTCCTCGAACGCGCGGTCCGGCAGGCTTTCCCCGTTTGCCTTGACGACGACATGGGAGCCTGGGATGCCCTTTGCGTGGAACCACCAGTCGCTGCCGGAGGCGAAATGGAAGGTCAGCTCGTCGTTTTGGAAATTGTTCTTCCCGACGTACATATGGAAGCCGTCCGAGGAGACGTAGTGGAACGGCTTGCTTTTTGACACCGCCTTCTTCTGGGAGCGCCTTTGCCGGATGTAGCCGGACTGCGCCAGCTCTTCTTTGATCTGCGCCAAATCGTCCTCGGAAACGGCGATGTCGAGGGAGGCCGCGATGGATTCTAAGTGAAGAAGCTCCGCGTGCGTCTCCTTCGTCAGCGCGCCGAGGGCCTCGCAGGTGCGCTTGAGCTTGCCGTAGCGGTCGAAATACTTCTGGGCGTTTTCAAGCGGCGTAAGCTGCGGGTCTAAGGGGATGGAGACCATCTCGTCCGTGTAGTAGTTCAGGGCGTCCAGCTTCTTTGCGCCTTCCGCGAGGCCGTAGCCGTAGGTGTGGATCAGCTCGCCGTATAGCTTGTATTTTTCCCGTTTTTCCGTATCCTTTAGCTGATTGAGCTGCAGGGCGTATTTTTTCCGGCTGCGTTCCAAAAGCGTGCCGACGACCTTGCGCAAGTCGGCGGATTTCTGCCGGATCCGCGTGTATGCGCTCTTGGAAGCGTAAAACGTCTCTAAGACCTGCGAGATGGAAGCGTGGCGCGCGATGGAAAGGTCGGCGTACTGCGTCAGCTCCACGGCGGAAAATTCGACAGGCTCCTTCCCGTCGCGGACGATGTTCGGGGAAAACCGCCCTTCCCGGACGTCGTCCATGAGCCAGGAAAAGTGGTGGAAGAGGTGCAGCTTCTCATCCTCTGACAAAGCGTCCGCCGGGCGGGAGCCGTCCACGGCGGCGCGGTGGCAAAGCTCGGAGGCGATCACGGGGCTGATCCCGGTGTAGGAGGAATAGATGGCCTTCTGCACGGGGAGCGGCTTGGAATAGGCCGTCTCAAAAAACGAGCGTTCCGTGGCTTCGAGCGGGTTGCTCTTATCCTGGGTCGCGGGGATGAAGTAAGGCCGTCCCGGCAGGACCTCCCGGACGGAGCTGACCTGGGCGGAGATATGCTTGATGCTGTCGATGATGACGCCGTCGTCCTTGCAGAAAATGATGTTGCTGTGCTTGCCCATGATCTCGATGATGAGATTTTTTTTGCAGCGGTCGCCAAGATCGTCCAGATGCTCGATCTCAAACTGGATGACGCGCTCCATCCCCGGCTGGGAGATGCGCGTGATCTTGCCGTTCGCGATATGCTTGCGCAAGAGCATGCAGAAATTGGGCGCGGTGATCGGGCTGGGCTTGTTCCCCGATGTGAGATAAGCCAGCGGGAGGGACGCGCTCGCGGACAGCAAGAGGCGGGTCTGCCCCTTTGTCCCCTTGACCGTCAGCAGAAGCTCGTCGCTTTCCGGCTGCGCGATCTTGCTGATCCTCCCGTTTAAGATCGTTTCGTTCAATTCTTTCACTAAATTTGCGATTACAATTCCGTCAAAAGCCATGGTTGCCCTCCTTATTTCAAGACTTGCCTGCAGTCACTGGTATTGTATAACGAAAAAGCCCCGTTTGGCAAGGGGGAAAGCGGCAGTTTCAATCGGTTACTATTTGCCGCTGTTTTTAAAAGATTTCTGTGGAAAATACACAAAGATTGTGGTAATATAAAAGAGATGTCGTGACAGGGAATCCGGAGGCTGAACTGTTGCGGGATATTAGGGCAACATCTGCACAATAAGGAGGAAAAGGATTGGAAGCGAAAGACCAAAAAGTATTGGACGAGATCTTAGAGTCTCACGGGTACGACCAGACGGCGGTGATCGCGATCATGCAGGACATCCAGAAGGTTTACCGCTATCTGCCGGAAGAGATGCTTTGCTACATTGCGGGGAAGCTGCATTTAAGTGAGGCGAAAGTGTATGGGGTGGCGACTTTTTATGAGAATTTCTCTTTGGAGCCGAAAGGGAAATACCTGATCAAGATCTGCGACGGGACTGCCTGCCATGTGCGCAAGTCCAGCGAGATCCTCGACGAGATCCGCGGGCAGCTTGGCGTGACGGCGGAAAAGCCGACGACGGACGATATGATGTTTACGGTGGAGACCGTGTCCTGCTTAGGGGCGTGCGGGCTTGCCCCGGTCTGCACCGTCAACGACGTCGTGCATCCGGCGATGACGCCGGAAAAGGCGAGGGATTTGATCCTGGAATTAAAGGGCGAGGCAAAAGCCGGGGAGGAGGCCGCAGATGAGAATTAATACGAGAGAAGAGCTGGAAACAAGGAGGCAGGAATACGCGGCGTCCTTAAAGACGCAGAAGAAGCAGATCTTGATCTGCGCGGGGACAGGCTGCGTGGCGGGCGGATCCTTGAAAATTTACGACAGGATGCAGGAGATCCTCATGGAGCGCGAGATCAAATGCTCGCTCGTCCTGGAGAAAGAGCCGCACGGCGACAGCGTCGGGCTGAAGAAATCCGGCTGCCATGGGTTCTGCGAGATGGGGCCGCTGTTGCGGATCGAGCCGGAAGGGATCTTATATATCAAGGTAAAAGTAGAGGACTGCGAAGAGATCATAGAAGAGAGCATCGTAAACGACAGGATCATCGACCGGCTGGTATACCACGACCAGGAAGGGAAGCCGTATGAGAAGCAGGAGGACATCCCGTTTTACAAACAGCAGATGCGCGTGGCGTTAGAGGACTGCGGGCGCATCAACGCGGAGTCCATCAAGGAGTACATAGCGATCGGCGGCTACAGCGCGGTGGCGAAAGCGCTGTTCGACATGACGCCGCAGCAGATCGTGGACGAGATCTCCGAGGCTTCGCTGCGCGGGCGCGGCGGCGGCGGGTTCCCGACCGGGCGGAAGTGGGCGCAGGTGCTGGCGCAGGATGAGGAAGTAAAGTACGTGGTCTGCAACGGCGACGAGGGCGACCCGGGCGCGTTCATGGACCGGAGCATGATGGAAGGCGACCCGCACCGCGTCATTGAGGGGATGCTGATCGCCGGGATCGCGACGGGCGCGCATTACGGATACATTTACGTGCGCGCGGAATACCCGCTTGCGGTGCAGCGCCTCCAGACGGCGATCGCGAAGGCGGAGAACAAAGGGCTTCTTGGGAAAAACATCTTGGATTCCGGCTTCGATTTCGATTTAAAGATCAGCCAGGGCGCGGGCGCGTTCGTCTGCGGGGAAGGCTCCGCGCTGACCGCGTCGATCGAGGGGAACCGCGGGATGCCGCGCGTGAAGCCGCCGCGTACCGTGGAGAAGGGGCTGTTTGGGAAGCCGACCGTCTTGAACAACGTGGAGACGTACTGCAACGTGCCGCCGATCATCTTAAAGGGCGCGGAATGGTACAAGACGATCGGCCCGGACAAGAACCACGGGACGAAAGCGTTTGCGCTGACCGGGAACGTCATGAACACGGGCCTGATCGAGGTTCCGATGGGGACGACGCTGCGGGAAGTCATCTTCGATATCGGCGGCGGCGTCAAAGGCGGCGAGTTTAAGGCCGTTCAGATCGGCGGGCCGTCCGGCGGGTGCCTTTGCATCAGCCCGGAGGAGGATCACCTGGACCTGCATCTGGATTTCGACTCCCTGAAAAAAGTGGGCGCGATGATCGGGAGCGGCGGCCTGGTCGTTATGAATGACAAGAGCTGCATGGTGGAAGTGGCGCGGTTCTTCATGAACTTTACGCAGAACGAGTCCTGCGGGAAGTGCATCCCGTGCCGGGAAGGCACGAAGCGGATGCTGGAGCTTTTGAACGACATCTGCGAGGGACGCGGCACGATGGAGCATATCACGATGCTGGAGGAGCTGGCGGCGACGATCTCCGCGACGGCTCTCTGCGGCCTTGGGAAGACGGCGGCGTCCCCGGTCGTAAGCACGATGAAATATTTCCGCGACGAGTACATCGCCCATGTCGTGGACAAGCGCTGCCCGGCGGGCCAGTGCAAGAAACTGATCACCTTCCAGATCGATCCGGAATTGTGCAAGGGCTGCAGCAAATGCGCGAAAGTCTGTCCGGTCGGCGCGATCTCCGGCGAGATCAAGAAACCGTTCCGGATCGATACGACGAAATGCATCAAGTGCGGGGCTTGCAGGGATGGCTGCAATTTCCACGCGGTAAAAGAAGTTTAGGAGGGTGGCTGACATGGAAAAATATATGATTATTGACGGCGAGCGCGTAGGGTTCACCGATGAGAAGAATATTCTTGCAGTCATTCGGAAGGCAGGAATCATCTTACCAACATTTTGCTATTATTCAGACTTGTCCATTTACGGCGCGTGCCGGATGTGCGTGGTGGAGGACAAATGGGGCGGGATCATCGCTTCCTGCTCCACGCCGCCCAAGCACGGGATGGAGATCCGGACGAACACGCCGTCGCTTTATTACCACAGGAAGCGGATCTTAGAGCTGCTGTTGGCGGCGCATTGCCGCGACTGCACGACCTGTGAGAAAAACGGGAAGTGCAAGCTGCAGGAATTGGCGAACCGTTTCCAGATCCCGTCCGTGCGCTTTGAGAACACCAAGCCGATCAAGCCGATCGACACCTCGTCCAAGGCCATTGTGCGCAACCCGAACAAGTGCATCCTCTGCGGCGACTGCGTGCGCGTCTGCAGCGAGATCCAGCACGTCGGGGCGATCGATTTCGCGCACAGGGGATCCGACATGGAGATCTCCACGGCGTTCGGCAGGGACATCGCGGACACGAACTGCGTCAACTGCGGCCAGTGCGCGGCAGTCTGCCCGACCGGAGCGATCACGATCAAGAACGACACGCACGACGTCTGGGAGGCGATCCACAACCCGCAGAAGCGCGTCGTCGTCCAGATCGCCCCGGCTGTCCGCGTGGCGATCGGCGAGGCTTACGGCTACGCGCCGGGAGAGAACACGATCGGGAAATTAGTGGCGTCCCTGCGGATGCTCGGGGTCGACGCGATCTTCGACACGTCCATCGGGGCGGACCTTACGATCATGGAGGAAGCCGAGGAATTGCTGGATTCTCTGGCGGAGAAAGACCGCAAGTACCCGCTGTTCACGTCCTGCTGCCCGGGCTGGATCCGGTTCGTAGAGACGCAGTACCCGCATTTGCTGAAATATGTCTCCACGTCGAAATCCCCGATGCAGATGTTCGGCGCGGTGATCAAGGAATATTACCGGAAGATGGACAGGCGGGAAGGCCGCGAGACGGTATCCGTCGCGATCATGCCATGCACGGCGAAGAAATACGAGGCGTCCAGGGAGGAGTTTAAGAGGGACGGGATGCCGTATATCGATTACGTGCTGACCTCCGAGGAAGTCATCACGATGCTAAAGGAGATCGGCATCCGCTTCGACCGCTTAGAGCCGGAAGCGTATGATATGCCGTTTTCGATCTATTCCGGCGCGGGCGTCATCTTCGGCGCGACCGGAGGCGTGACGGAAGCCGCCGTGCGCCGCGTCGTGGCGGACAAAAGCCCGAAGGCACTAAAGGAGATCGAGTTCATCGGGGCGCGCGGGATGGAAGGCGTGAAGACCTGCGAGGTCTCCGTAGGGGACAGGCAGGTGCGGATCGCGGTCGTCAGCGGGCTTGGCAACGCGGACCGTCTGCTCCAGAAGATCGAGAGCGGCGAGGAGCATTTTGACTTCGTGGAAGTCATGGCGTGTCCGGGCGGATGCGTTGCGGGCGCGGGACAGCCGTTCGCGCGTTCTACGGAGAAGCGGATGCGCGCCGAGGGGCTTTACAAGAACGATAAGGCGCTCCAGATCAAGCGCAGCGAGGAGAACCCGCTGGTGGAATCCCTCTACCAGGATCTTTTGAAGAACCGCGAGCATGAGCTGCTCCATGTGGATTACTGCAAGAAATAAGAAAGAGAGCCTTGAAAGAAAAGAGTGGCGCCCCAAAAGCCGTTGGAAACGGCGGGGCGCCCTCCTGCTTTTTTAAGGAATTTATAAGAAATAGGTCAGAAATTTCATAAGGAATGTTTTATAAGATAAACCCAGGCTTCAGAAAGGATAGAGGAGACACCGATATGGATGGATGCGTATTGGTCGTGGACGACGACCGGGAAATTGTGCAGGCGATCGCCCTGCTGCTGGAAAAAGAAGGATATCGCGCGCGGAAGGCATACGACGGCGCGGAGGCGCTGGAGGCTTTGGAGGACGAGACGGTGCGGCTTGTCATCCTGGACGTCATGATGCCGAAGCTGGACGGGCTTTCGACGATCATGAAGATACGGGAGAAGCGGAACCTGCCGATCCTTGTCTTGAGCGCAAAGACGGAAGACAGCGACAAGATCCTGGGGCTTTCCATCGGCGCGGACGATTATGTCGCCAAGCCGTTCAACCCGCAGGAGCTGATGGCGCGCGTTAAGAGCCAGCTCCGCAGGTATACGCTCTTAGGCGATATCCATGCGTCCCGGCAGGAAGAAGAGATCTGGAACGGCCGCCTGTGCTATCGAACCGGGGAGCGCGTCTTATATGCGGACGGGGACCCGGTGCGGCTGACGGCGACCGAGACGAAGATCGTCGAACTGTTCATGCGCAACCGGGGGCGCGTCTTCCCGGCGGAGGAAATCTACCGGAGGGTATGGGAAGAGCCGTCGTTTTCCCCGGAGAACACCGTGATGGTACACATTCGCCACATACGGGAGAAGGTGGAACTCAATCCAAAAGAGCCAGAATATATAAAGGTGGTGTGGGGCATTGGGTACAAAATGGAAAAACGGGAAAACCGTACGTGAGATCGCAGCATTTTTTTTCGGCATGACATTGTTTTTGTGCAATGTCTGCCCGTTCCTCGGCTTAGGCGTTTTTCTGGGCGTAAATGCCAAAGGGGAGGATTATCAGGAGACGGAGCGGTTCCGCTCTTACATTTCCAGCCAGTTGGAGGAAATGGCCTCGATCGCCGTCGGCGGGGACGGCGGGAACGGCTGGGCAGGGTCGCGCAGCGACGCGGTAGTGACCGGGGAGGCGGACGCGGTAGTGACCGAAGAGGCGGACGCGGAGGCGAGCCGGGAAGAGGAAGGCATTTTTTCATGGCTCGGAAGAGCCGGGGAGGCATTGGGCGGCGAGGCGGAAGAGACTGGAACGGCCATGCAGGCCGAGGAGACAGTCACTGACGATGAGGAAGAGTCTGCGCGTTCGCGGGAGGAGCGCTTAAAGAGGCATATGGACAGCCTTTCCGGGGACCGGAACCTGCGCTATGCGATCATCCGAATGGAGGAGAGCCGGAATTCCGGGAAAAGGGGCATATTGCTCTATACGAACATTGACGCGCTTGAGGGAAAGGGGAGGCTCTCGTGGCAGGGGGAGGACTTTTCTAAGCTGCTTTCGGACGACCGCTATAATTTTTTCCTGTGGCTGAACCGGAACGGGGACGGCAAGGTGGAGATTGAGAAAGACGGGAAAAAGGAGGACGTCTACGGGGACGGCGTCTACCGCCCGGGGAGCCGCTGGCGCGTTCCGGGGTATAAAAATTTCACCATCGGGGACGAGGGACGGGATGCGGTGGTATTTTTGGCGGCCGCGAAAAAGCCGAGCCTCTACGTTGTGGGGAATTATCTGGAATCCGGCGTTTCTTATACCGGAGGGACCCTGTATGAGATGCAGCGGGACTTAGAGCTTAAAAAAGAGGCGTTCCGGAGGCATGGCGTCTGGCTGGCGGCGTCCGTTCTCCTGCTGGCGTATGCCTTCTGCCTGAGAAAAGGGCAGGCGAACCGCGCGGTCGCCCGGGTGTTGGGGAACGTATGGCTGGAAGCGAAGGCGGCGGCATTTCTGGCGCTGTTCCCCTGGATGTTCTGTCGCGGCGCGGCGGGATATCTTACGCAGGTTTTTGGCTTAGCGGGGCAGGCCGCGTTTTCCAGGGGCGCCCTGGATTGGGAGCCTTACAGGGGCGCGTCGGACGCATTGCTTTTTGCCGGGAGCCTCTGGCTGGCCTGGCTGGCCGCGCTGGACTTCCGGTATAACAGGGGGAAGCAGAAAAAACCGTTCCTCGACAGCATTCGGGCGAAGGGCCTTTTGTATCCCGTCCAAAAAAGGCTGGTGAGGCGGTATGCGCGCCTGGCGGCGCTGGGGTTTGTGCTGGCGGCGGCTCCGCTGCTTTGGGTGCTAGGGCATGGGATGCGCCTCTCCCGGCCTGGCATGGCTTATGCGCTGCTGGCCTGCCTGTATGTGGCGGCTGCCGTTTTCGGGGCGAAGCAAAACCGCAGGCTGGCCGAGGACTTCGCCCTGCTCTCGGACCGGATCCGCGGGATAAGGGACGGCGTCTTTTCCAAGCCGCTGGAATTGCCCGAGGACGCGGACCTGCGGCAGCTCGCAGAGGATCTAAACGAGATCCAGGGCGGCATGGAGACGGCACTGCAGGAGCAGGTGCGCAGCGAGCGGATGAAAGTGGCGCTGGTGACGAACGTGTCCCATGACATCAAGACGCCGCTGACCTCAGTGATCAGCTACGTGGAGCTGCTCAAGCAGGAGACTGGGCTTCCCGGACATGTGGAGGAATACATCCGCATTTTAGGGGAGAAATCCGAGCGGCTGAATACGATCGTCCAGGATGTGTTTGAGATCAGCAAGGCATCCTCCGGGGAATTGCCGCTTAAAATGGAAAAATTGGATTTTGGGAAGCTGCTGCGCCAGACTTTGGCGGACATGGGCGGCCAGATTGAAGAAAGCGGGCTGGAGATCAAAAGCGCAGTTCCGGAGCGTCCGGTTTACATCCAGGCGGACGGTCAGAAGCTGTACCGCGTGTTCCAGAACCTGATCCAGAACGCCCTGCAGTATTCCCTTCCCGGCTCGCGGGCTTACCTGACGCTCCGCGAGGAGGAGGCGGGGGCGGTCGCCACGCTGAAGAATACGTCCAGCATGGAATTGGACGCATCGGCGGATTTTACCGAGCGGTTCGTGCGCGGGGACGCAAGCCGGACAGACGGCGGGAGTGGGCTGGGGCTGTCCATTGCGAAGAGCTTTACGGAGGCCTGCGGCGGCAGCTTTGACATCAGGACGGATGCCGATCTCTTTACCGTGACGGTGGCGTTCCAGAGCCTGGAAACGGAAGCGGAATGAGTGAAAGATAAGCCCCGCCCGCATTGGACCAGATGGGAGCCGATCCTCCATCTGGCCCAACGCTCCGCGAGGACGCCAGGATTCGTAGCGGAAGATGTCTGCGAACGCAGGCCCAAGTGCGCTTTAAGACTTGCGGGCAAGCCTTAAAGCGCATTTTCCTGTCGGCTTAATCCAGGTTCACCTGCCGCCGCGCGAGCAGGACACAGACGAGGTACAGGATGATCCCGATCACGAGCTGGGTGATGAGCGAGGCGGAAAATATCCCGTGCAGGTAGCGCGGCAGAAAATTCTGGACGGCGTCCGGCTCGCTGGAGGCGGCCAGGAGCTGGAAGTTCGGCAGCAGGATGGAGATCGAGGAGATGATCTGGTTCGCCATATAGAAGACGAAATAAAATCCGACCGCCGCGGCTGCCTTGTATTTTTCCACGAGCTGCCCCAGCAGGATGCTCACGTAGCCCGTCAGGAGGGCTGAAAAGCATCCGACTGCCGTCAAAAGGAGCAGGAGAAGGATAAATCCCGGCAGGGAATAGCCAAAGACCGTGCGGAACGAGAACGGGCTCCCCTGCCCCAGGCCATCCTCGGAGAAAAACTGCAGGATAGACGGGTTGCCGGAGCCTTTGTCGGCCAGGACGACCAGCCCGACCGGGGATAAGATGATCAGCAGGTCGTTGAGAAACGTCCAGAAGAAACCCACGATCAATTTGGAGTGGAAAAGCTGCAGGGGCGTGACCGGGAGCGTGTGCATCAGGTATCCTTCCCTGGAATATAAGTTCCGATAAAAACGCACGTATAAGTAAAGGAGCGTAAGCAGCATGAACGAGGTCAGGGAGACTATGTAAAAGAGAAAGAGCAGCGGGGTCAGGAACGCCCCAAAGGCGCCGTTTAAGGCACCGGAGCTTAGAACGACGCACCCGATGGCGGTAATGACAAGGATCGCCAGATTGACATAAGGCAGGATCCTGCCGACGGAGTTCCATTCGTATTTTAATAATTTCCCTAACATTTGAACACCTCCCGGAAAATAGTGTCGATGGATCTGCCTCCCTGCTGCCGCAGGCCGTCCACGGAAGCATGGGTTAGGATGGAGCCGTTTCGGATGAAGATCACTTCGTCTAAGATCTTCTCGATATCCGAGACAAGATGCGTGGAGATCAGGATGGAAGCGTCTTCCTCATAATTGGAAAGAATGGTCTGCAGGATATAATCCCTTGCGGCCGGATCTACCCCGGCGATCGGCTCATCCAGGACGTAAAGCTTGGCGCGGCGGCTCATTACCAGGATCAGCTGCACCTTTTCCTTCGCGCCTTTGGAGAAGGTCTTCAGCTTCTTTCCCGGATTGATGTCGAGCTTCGCCAGCATATCGTAGGCGCGCGCCGTGTCGAAATCCTCATAAAAATCCTCGAACAGGCGGATGATGTCCTTGACTTTCATGCTGCCGTTCAAATAGCTGTAATCGGGAAGGTAGGAGACCATTCCCTTGCTTTTCACGCCGATGGGGCAGCCGACGACGGAGACCGTCCCCTCGGTAGGGGCGAGCAGCCCGGCGATCAGCTTGATCAACGTGGTCTTCCCGCTCCCGTTCGGGCCGAGCAGCCCGATGATGTGCCCGCTTCCGATCTGGAGGTCGACGTTGGACAGCGCGGGATATCCGCAGTATTTTTTCGTGAGTCCTTTGCATTCCAATAATGTCATTTCTCGTCTCCTTTGATAAAATTTGTGATGAGCGTCAGCGCGCTTTCTTTCTGGAACCCGAGCTTTTGGAGGTCCAAGAGGAACTGCGCCACGACCTTTTCGGCAAGCTCGGCCCTCAGCCCGCTCACCATGGCGGCGTCCTCCGTGATAAAGCGGCCGCTCGTGCGATGCGAGTAGACCAGCCCGGTGCGTTCCAGCTCGGAAAGGGCCTTTTGCATCGTATTGGGGTTGACGGAGGCTTCCTGCGCGAGTTCGCGGACAGACGGAAGCTTGTCGCCCGGCCGATAGCGGCCGGATACGATCTCCAGTTGTATTTTTTCGATGATCTGGAGAAAAATAGGCCGGTCAGAAGTAAAGTCCCATGGCATTTCATCACCTCGCCTTTCGTGTCTTACTGTACTATACAAATAATACAATAACGCATTTTTTCGGATTATGCAAGTAATTTTTTTCGGAATGTGAAAGTAAATTTATGCATTTTGAGTTGTAAGATGAAAAAAATAGCGTTATAATATTAAATCAAAAGCCGGGACGCTTGGCCGCGCGGAAAAGACGTGCCAGGCGGCGCCCGGAGGAAAGGAAGGAAACGGGAATGAAGGTTTTGATGCTTAACGGCTCTCCCAGGCCGCAGGGGAACACGGAACTCGTGCTGCATGAGATGGAACAGGTTTTTAAGGAAAATGGGATTGAAACGGAGACCGTCCAGGTCGGCAGCCGGGAGATTCGGGGCTGCATTGCCTGCGGCTCCTGCTTTGAGAGCGGGAAATGCGTGTTCGACGACCTGGTGAATGAGACTGCGCCCAAGTTCGAGGCGGCGGACGGGCTGGTGATCGCAAGCCCCGTGTATTACGCGTCGGCGAACGGGACGCTGATCTCCTTTTTGGACCGCCTGTTTTACAGCACGGGCTTTGACAAGACGATGAAAGTGGGGGCGAGCGTGGCAGTCGCGCGCCGGGGCGGCCTTTCCGCCACCTTCGACGAGCTGAATAAGTACTTCACGATCTCTAATATGCCAGTCGCGTCGAGCCAGTATTGGAACAGCGCGCACGGGCGGGAGAAAGGCGAGGCGGCAAAAGACGAAGAAGGCCTTCAGACCATGCGGACGCTGGCGCGGAATATGTCATTCTTGATCAAGAGTATCCAGCTTGGGAAGGAGAAGTACGGCCTTCCGGAAAAAGAAGCGTGGAGGCCGACGCATTTTATTCGGTGAGAGAAGGCTTCCGCCTCTATGGGCGGGTTCCGTAACAGGGCAGCCGTAAGCTGGCTGTTACGAATTTTTACGCAGGAGAAAAACGATGGGAAAGCATATGTCTGTGGCCGCGGTTCTGCTCTTTCTTTTCTGCCTGGCAGGCATGGCGTGGGAGAGCGGAAAGAGTGCGGAGGAAGAGCCGATCCGCATAAAAGTGGAGACGGTACACATGGATCTGGGCGGCGAGCTGTATACGGGCCCGGCCGATTGGCTGGCGGAGAGCCTGAACGAGCAGGAGAAGAAAGCACTGATACGGGCGTTCTCCTTAGAGGAAGCGGACGTCTATTCCTTTTTGCAGGGGCCGCGCTCCTGGGCGGAAAGCGTCCCGTGGTCGGGCGAATGGTGCCAGTTCAGGGTAGAGGGGAACCCGTTCGGCGGTTTTGGCTGCGGCCTTTGCTGCATGGCGAATATTTACGACACCCTCTCGCCTTATGAAGTCTCGCCCCTGGATATGTACGGCTATGCCATCGAGGCGTCTGATTACGCCCCGGAAGGGGAAGCGGGGGCGATCGATTGGGCGGATATGCGGGATTCCCTGCGCGCCTGCGGGATTTCCTGCCGCCTGCGCCGCAAGCCGGAGAGCTACCGGAAGTTCCAGAGGCAGATGGCGCGGGCGAAGTCGGCGGTCGTTCTGGTGAGCAGCTTCAACGACGACGCGTATTGGCAGGACACGCCCGGGCATTACGTCAATCTCTGGCTGTACCGGGAGGAAGACGACACGGTATTTCTGGCGGAGCCGGGAAGCCCGGAGAACAACCGCTCCCGGATCCCGCTGCGCTATGTGTACGATGCCTTGAAGACGGTGAGCCGTTTCCAGTATCTGACCGTAGGGGGATATGCGGAGCAAAAGAACGCCTGGAAGGCGGACGGAATTGACGAAAACTGGAATCGTCCCTCTTGACAAACCGCTTTAATATGCTAAACTTATTATGGTTACGGGAGCACGCGATGGCTGTGGAAGTATATGTTGCGGAAGCGCGCGATGGCTATAGAAGCATATTGTGGCCGCGGAAGCATATCATGATCGCGGAAGTATGTTATGGCCGCGGAAGCATTAAGAAGGAAGAAGGCAGGTTTCAGTCATGGGAAGACAAGCATTATCTATCTTGGTTGAGAACACGCCGAATGTGCTTAGCCATGTGTCCGGGCTGTTCAGCCGGAGGGGCTACAACATCGACAGCATATCGGCGGGCGTGACGGCGGATCCAAGGTTTACCAGGATCACGATCGTCTCAAGCGGCGACGAGCTGATCTTAGAGCAGATCGAGAAGCAGCTCGCGAAGCTCGAAGACGTCGTGGACATCAAGAAGCTGGAGAGCGGCAATTCCGTGTGCCGCGAATTGATCCTGATCAAGATACGCGTCAAAAGCACGGAGCGGCAGGCGGTGATCTCCCTGGCGGAGATCTTTAAGACGAAGATCGTGGATGTGACGAATGATTCCATGATGATCGAGCTGATCGGGAGCCAGAGCAAGCTGGACGCGTTTTTGGAGCTTTTGGAGGGCTACGAGATCCTGGAGCTTGCGCGGACCGGGATCACGGGGCTGACAAGAGGCTCGTCCGACGTCAGGATGTTCGAGTGACCATTGGGTTGACATAAAAATTCCTTAACGAATTTTTATAAATATATATGTAGGAGGATAAGAAAATGGCAAAGATATTTTATCAGGAAGATTGTAACCTTTCCTTATTAGAAGGGAAAACGATCGCGATCATTGGCTATGGCAGCCAGGGACATGCCCATGCGTTGAATTTAAAGGAATCCGGATGCCATGTGGTTATCGGCCTTTACAAAGGGAGCAAATCCTGGGCGAAGGCGGAAGCGCAGGGCTTTGAAGTATTTACGGCGGATGAAGCTGCGAAGAAAGCGGATATCATCATGATCCTGATCAATGATGAGCTGCAGGCAGATATGTATAAGAAAGACATTGAGCCGAACTTAGAGGCGGGCAATATGCTGATGTTCGCCCATGGGTTCAACATCCATTTCGGGGCGATCGTGCCGCCGAAGGATGTAGACGTTACGATGATCGCGCCGAAGGGGCCGGGCCACACGGTAAGGAGCGAGTACCAGGCGGGCAAGGGCGTTCCGTGCCTGATCGCCGTAGAGCAGGACGCGACAGGGAAAGCGCAGGAGATCGCGCTGGCATACGCGCTTGGCATTGGCGGCGCGAGGGCAGGCGTGCTGGAGACGACCTTCCGCACCGAGACCGAGACAGACCTGTTCGGCGAGCAGGCCGTATTGTGCGGCGGCGTGTGCGCGCTGATGCAGGCGGGCTTCGAGACTCTGGTAGAGGCCGGGTATGACCCGAGGAACGCATACTTCGAGTGCATCCATGAGATGAAGTTAATTGTAGATTTGATTTATCAGTCCGGCTTTGAAGGAATGCGGTATTCCATTTCCAATACGGCGGAGTATGGCGATTATGTCACAGGCCCGAAGATCATTACCGAGGATACGAAGAAGGCGATGAAGAAGATCTTGTCCGACATCCAGGACGGGACGTTCGCAAAAGATTTCCTGCTGGATATGTCCCCGGCAGGGCGTCAGGTTCACTTTAAGGCGATGCGGAAGAAGGCTGCGGAGCATCCGTCGGAAGCGATCGGCAAGGAAGTGCGCAAGCTCTATAGCTGGAATAATGAGGAAGACAAGCTGATCAACAATTAATCGAATGGCTGATCGGATTTTTGGATACCCCCTGTCAGGCAGATTGTCCGCCAGGGGGTTTTCTTCTTTTTGGGAACCAGATGTTTGGGAGCGCGGCGTAGCCCAACGTGGGCAGCGATTCCAGGAAGCGTTTTCCTCTTTTTGGGAACCAGCCGTTTGGAAGCCGCAGGCTGCGGGAAACGCGATCGCTGTCAAGAGCCGTATGCCTCGTAAAAATGCATGAAATGCTCCAGCGGCTTTGATGTCTTGGCGCCTTTATGATAGGCGAAGCCGATCTCCCGCTTGGGGATGGGGGTCTTTAAGGGGATTTCCAGCAGCGCGCCGCTTTTCAGCTCGTTTTGCACAAAATCCCGGATGACGCAGCCGACCCCAAGGCCGACTTTTGCCATTTCAATGAGCAGGTCCATGTTGGAGACTTCGATCGTGTCCTGGATCGCCATGCGGCCGACCTGGAGATAGTCGTCAACGTATTGGCGCGTCATGTTTTCCGGATCGAGCAGCAGGAGCGTGGAGTTTTGCAGGATATGCTGTCGGTCGATGCCGCGGATCTTTAAGTTGTGCAGGTAATCCTGCGTGGCGACGAAGATATCCTCGATCGTGCGCAGCGGGTAGAACGCGATGTTCCTTAACACGTCCGGCTTCCCGACCAGGCCGATGTCCAGCTTGCCCTCTTCTAAGAGCTTGAGGGTATGGCGGCTGGAATGGCAGGCGATGGAGATGTTGATGTGCGGGTATTTTTTGATGAAGCCCTTGAGATAAGGGAGCAGCACATATTTGCACAGCGTGGAGCTTGCCCCGATGGTCAGGTTCCCGACGCCCAACGCGACGAAGCGGCGCAGCTTCTCTTCTCCGGCGATGAGCGTCTCAAACGCGGATTTTACGTGCGCGTAGAGCAGCTCCCCTTCCGAAGTGAGCGTGACGCCGCGCGAGCTGCGGTTGAACAGCTTCACGCCCACGCTTTCCTCCAGCTTTTGGATGGATTTGCTGATGGCGGGCTGGCTGATGTAGAGTTCCTTGGCCGTCTTGGAGATGTTCCCGGTCGTGGCGACCGCGTAAAAGATCCGGTAAGAGGAAAGATTCTGTTCCATAAGAGGCTCCTTTCGGGGTGTTCTATAACTAAATTTTATAATAAACATATTTAATATGTATTTCTATTATACTATGCCTTATGCTAAAATAGCAAGAAGAAAGAAATGCGAAGCCGAAGGCTGAATTGTTGCAAGCCGCAAGGCTGAGCTGTTACAAGAAAAAAGGAGGAACGAAGATGGGAATGACAATGACGCAGAAGATTCTGGCTGCGGCGGCGGGCCTTCCGGAGGTGAAGGCGGGGCAGTTGATCGAAGCAGACCTGGATTTAGTCCTGGGGAACGACATCACCACGCCCGTTGCGATCCATGAGATGGATAAGTTTGCCACGGACGGGGTGTTCCATAAAGATAAGATCGCCCTGGTCATGGATCATTTCGTGCCAAACAAGGACATCAAATCCGCGCAGCACTGCAAATGCGTCCGCGAATTTGCCTGCAGGCACGAGATCAGCAATTATTTCGACGTGGGCGAGATGGGGATCGAGCATGCGCTCCTCCCGGAGAAAGGGCTTACCGTGGCGGGGGACGTGATCATCGGCGCGGACTCTCATACCTGCACATACGGCGCGCTCGGCGCATTTTCCACAGGCGTGGGAAGCACGGACATGGCGGCGGGCATGGCGACGGGGAAAGCGTGGTTCAAGGTGCCGTCCGCGATCAAGTTCAATATCGTCGGGAAGCCTTCAAAATGGGTCAGCGGGAAAGACGTGATCTTGCACATCATCGGCATGATCGGTGTGGACGGCGCGCTGTACAAGTCGATGGAATTTACCGGGGACGGGATTAAGAACCTGTCCATGGACGACCGTTTCACGATCGCGAACATGGCGATCGAGGCAGGCGGGAAGAATGGGATCTTTCCGGTGGACGAGATTGCGGCCGCTTATCTAAAAGGACATTCCAAACGGGAATATAAGGTATATGAGGCGGATGAGGACGCGGAATACGACGAGACGTATACGATCGACTTAAGCGAGTTAAAGCCAACCGTGGCATTCCCGCATCTCCCGGAAAACACAAAGACGATCGACGAGGTTGGGGATGTGGCGATCGACCAGGTCGTGATCGGCTCCTGCACGAACGGGCGCCTGGACGATCTGCGGATCGCGGCGAAGATCTTGAAAGGGAAGAAAGTCGCGAAGGGGATCCGCTGCATCGTGATCCCGGCTACCCAGAGGATTTATTTGGAAGCGATGGAAGAGGGGCTTTTGCGCACGTTCGTCGAGGCGGGCGCGGTCGTCAGCGCGCCTACCTGCGGTCCGTGCTTAGGCGGATACATGGGGATCCTGGCGGAAGGGGAACGCTGCGTTTCCACGACCAACCGTAACTTTGTAGGGCGCATGGGGCATGTGGAGTCGGAAGTGTACCTTGCAAGCCCAGCAGTAGCAGCAGCCAGCGCGATCACCGGAAAGATTTCAGCGCCGGAGGAATAGGAGGAAGAGATGAAAGCCAGCGGAACAGTTTTTAAATATGGAGACAATGTGGATACGGACGTCATTATCCCGGCAAGGTACTTAAATTCTTCCGACCCGAAGGAATTGGCGCAGCATTGCATGGAAGATATTGACAAGGAATTTGTGCATAAGGTAAAAGCGGGCGACCTGATCGTGGCCGACAAGAATTTTGGGTGCGGCTCGTCGCGGGAACACGCGCCGATCGCGATCAAGGCGGCGGGCGTAAGCTGTGTGATCGCGGAGACGTTCGCGCGGATCTTTTACCGGAACGCGATCAACATCGGGCTGCCGATCATCGAATGCAAGGAAGCGTCCAAGGGGATTGCTGACGGGGACGAGGTAGAAGTGGATTTCGACAGCGGGATCATCACGAACAAGACGAAAGGGACGACGTTCCAGGGGCAGGCGTTCCCGGAATTTATGCAGAAGATTATCCGAGCCGAAGGATTAGTCAATTATATCAATCAAAAGCAGAAGGAAGAGGCGGGCGAAAGCCGCTGATCGTTCCAGGCTCGCTTGCGGGCCTGGATGTGAGATTTGGGCCGTAACAGTCCCGCCTCCGGGTTCTTTGTTACGGGAAAAGCGAAGGAAATAATGGAAGAGAAGATAACCAGCTAGGAAGCAGAAGGCTGAATAGTTGCAAAAAAAGGGCAGCCGTGCAGGATTCGATGCAAAATGGAAGGCGCATCCAGGATCCGCACGGCTGCCCTTTTGCGTTGTAAAAAATGCCTGGATTCGATCTAAGAGATTGTTTTTTGTATTGGGAAATTCGATTTTTGGACTGAAAAAGCGCCGTGTGTGGCCGGATCCCACCAGGCTGGACTTCGGTAAAATCTCCCAAAATCTACAACAATCTCGAAAAGCAAAAAATTGGAATGAAAAAATAAAACAAAACTTAATTAAAATGTAATTAAATTATAGAGAGATTATAATTTAGTAATAAGTGATACTTATAAAACGCAAAGAATATAAAATATAAATCTTTATTTAATAAATATATCACGATTATAGTAAAAATAAATAAAAAGATATAATAGCAGAATAGCAAGGCTTAATCAATTTTTTAAAAAGTATTTTAAATAATCAGTGTACTTTTCGGACAGTTCCGTCTGGCGGTAAAGCTCGGCATACTCCCTGGGGGAGTACCGCTCGATGTAATTGGTTTGGAAGTTTTTTGAGACGCCATGTTCTTTCGCCAGGTCCACCGCCTTGTTATAGGCGATGGCGGCCTGTTCTTCCATGGCATAAGAGCCGATCGTGTAATTTCCGTTGATGTGGATCTGAACCTTGTAGGAGTCCCGCCCGTTCGCCGTTGTTTTCGTTACGCCGTAGTAGGGATTGACGATGATGATATTGGAATAGCGGAAATCGGTCGGGTCGTCGTTGGCAAAGTAGTAGTCGCGCCCGGCGACGGCGTAGTTTTTGATGCCGTAGCGGGAAAGGATATTGATCTGCATTCCGTAATCGTTGACAAAAAGATGCCCTTTGCGGCGCATGATCTTGTGGCTGGAATAGTAGAAAAGATCGTCGATATCGAATTTCAGCTCGTCTGTCCGGGAAATATAGTATATGAAATAATTATGCTTTAAATAAATAGGATTTTTAAAATATATCTTGTTATCCCGAAAATTCAACAAAGAAATCACTTTCCCAAAACTTAAAATAGTCGGTAGTGAAAAAACGTCCGCAAGGGAGACGGAAGCGTCTTTCAGCAGGCGGAGGGCATCCAGATAAGCGCAGTTCGCCTGCGCTTCGTCCGGAAAGCTTCCAAGGGAAATATGTTTGTTCTGGTAAGTGACGCTGGAACGGTAATAAAGTTCCCCGTTTTTCTTATGTGCAGCATAAACGCCTGGCAGCATGGGATCCTCCGCATTTTCTACTGTCGATGTATGATTTGCTCAAAAAAATACAAAATAAGTATATCATAAAAATGAAGAAACGCAAGTTTTGGAAAAGAGGAAGGTTATGTTAGCGATTCAGAATTTTTTCAAGAACTTATATGGCGGCATCCAGGATCGGGCGAAAAGGGCTTGCCGGGACTGCGCCGTCCTGATGTCGGGATTTTCCATATTTGCCTTGATTTCCCTGAATGTGCATGGCTTAGGGGACAGAGGGAGATTTTGGGCGGCGGAAGAGTGCTTGAGCTTCCGGCGGGAGGACGGGGAGAGCGCGGGGGAAAATCCCTGGCAGTCGAACGCGCTCGCGGGCGGGAATTTCGCTCTGGTCTGCAAAAACGTCCTGGACGGGGATCAGGAGAGGCTGATCCGGGAGAGCAGGGAAAAGCTGCGGAAGATCGAGCAGACGGAGGTCTGCGCGAGCGTGGAGACGATGTACAGCGAGGTGCGGAAAGACCCGGTGAACCGTTACGGGGAGATCCAGGTCTCGCCGGAGGATTATGAGGCTCTTTGCCGGATCGTGCAGGCGGAGGCCGGGGGCGAGGATGAGACGGGAAAGCGCTTAGTGGCGGAAGTTGTGCTGAACCGGGTCCTTTCCGACGGGTTCGCCTCAACGGTGTACGGTGTGGTCTTTGAGCGCGTCGCGGGGCGGGCGCAGTTCTCTCCGACGGCGGACGGCAGGTATTATACGGTCGAGGTGACGGAAGGGACGGTAGAGGCGGTGGAGAAGGCCCTGCATGGCGAAGATTATTCGCAGGGCGCGCTGTTCTTTTCGGCCAGGAGCAAAGCGGACCCGTATGACATGGCGTGGTTCGACCGGAACTTGAAATGGCTCTTCCAGTACGGCGGGCATGAATTTTACGCCCTTCCATAAATGGATGATTGACAGAATCCCGGAAAGATTCTATAATTGAGTGTGTTCCGGACGCGGGACATCATACGAAGAAGCAAAGGATGGGAAATACTATGTTATATGTAAGCACAAGGAATCAGGAAGAGAAAGCGACGGCCTCCCAGGCGGTGATGCAGGGCCTCGCGTCAGACGGCGGGCTGTTTGTGCCGGAGCAGATCCCGAAGCTGGACGTCCCGGTCGGGAAGCTGGCGGGGATGACATACCAGGAGACGGCGTACGAGGTCATGAAGCTGTTCCTTACGGATTATACGGAGGAAGAGCTGAAAGCGTGCATCCGGAACGCCTATGATGAGAAATTCGACACGGAGGAGATCGCGCCGCTTGTGGCTGCGCAGGGGGCTTATTACCTGGAATTGTTCCACGGCAGGACGATCGCGTTCAAGGACATGGCGCTTTCGATCCTCCCGCACCTCTTGACGACGGCGGCGAGGAAGAATAACGTGGGGAACGAGATCGTCATCCTGACGGCCACGTCCGGCGATACCGGGAAAGCGGCCCTGGCGGGCTTCGCGGACGTGGAGGGGACGAAGATCGTCGTGTTCTATCCGAAAGACGGCGTAAGCCCCATCCAGAAGCGGCAGATGGTGACGCAGAAGGGGGCGAATACCTTCGTCGTGGGGATCAACGGGAATTTCGACCAGGCGCAGGCCGGGGTGAAGCAGATGTTTTCCGATGCAGAGTTGGCGAAGGAGATGGCGGACGCGGGCTATCAGTTCTCGTCGGCAAATTCGATCAATATCGGCCGCCTTGTCCCGCAGGTGGCGTATTATGCCTACGCTTATGCCAGGATGATCAAGTCCGGCGATATCCGGGAGGGGGAGAAGATCAACGTCGTTGTCCCGACCGGGAATTTCGGGAACATTCTGGCTGCGTTTTATGCGAAGAACATGGGCGTCCCCATCGCGAAGCTGATCTGCGCGTCCAATGAGAACAAGGTGCTGTACGACTTCTTCTCGACGGGTACATATGACAAGAACCGGGAATTTATCCTGACGTCGTCCCCTTCGATGGATATCCTCGTCTCCAGCAACCTGGAGCGGCTGATCTACCGCATCGCGGGAGACGACGCGCAGGCGAACGCCGCCCTGATGCGCTCGCTGCAGGAAACGGGGCGGTACGAGATCACGGAAGGGATGCGTCGGCAGTTGGCGGATTTTTACGGGAATTACGCCAGCGAGGAAGAGACGGCGGAGGCGATCCGAAAGATTTACCAGGAGTCCGGCTATGTGATCGACACGCATACGGCGGTGGCGGCGGCCGTTTATGAGAAATACAAGAAAGAGACCAAAGATCTGACGAAGACGGTCATCGTCTCCACGGCAAGCCCTTACAAGTTCACGAAGAGCGTCATGTCCGCGATCGATCCGAAAAAATACGGCGATAAGCCGGATTTTGAGCTGATCGACGAATTGGAGGCGATCTCGAAGGTAAAGGCCCCGCAGGCGGTGGAAGAGATCCGCACGGCTCCGGTCGTCCATACGGCAGTCTGCGAGGCGGATCAGATGCAGGAGGCCGTGAAGGGCTTTTTGAAGATCTGAGAAAAGAAGCAGGAAAAGCAAATCCCCCGCCCGGGAAGGGCGGGGGATTTGTTTTTCCTGCGGCTGTGAACACCCGCACAGCATTCTAGGACGCCGTGCGCCAATGGCACGTTTGCGTCGGCTGAAACTGGGCCGCGCAGAGATTCGGATCGGAACAGACGATATCTTGGGATCAGTCCGGCATCTCTTCCAGAGCGGCTTCCGATCGATCCGGCGTCTCTTCCGGAGCGGCTTCAGATCGATCCGGCGTCTCTTCCGGAGCGGCTTCCGATCGATCCGATCCGCTTTCCGGCCCGTCCGCGCCTTGCGTATCGGATTCTCCCGCTGCGGGGATATCTTCGAGCGATGCGGACATCTTTACGGAAAAGATAAAGTTGATCGTCCCGAAAGAGTATATGATCGGAAGGAGATACGAGGGGGATTCCGTCGCCAGCGTCGTATGCTCGTTTATGACAGGGGGATGCAAATGCAGCTCCATCGAAAAGTCGTTTGACATATTCACGGAGAAAAGCCCGTTATGCAGATTTAAGAAGTCCTCCATGGAAGCGCGCACATATTCGTCCATTTCGGTCAATTCCTCGTTCATATACCTGCTCGCGAAGGCGACGGCCGTCTCCGGCTCCATGTCCAGCGCAGAGAGGAAGGAGAACGAGCCTTCCACATCCTGCGAGACGCAGAAATTCGTCGGAACCTCCGGCAGGACGATGATATTCAGCGGCGTGAAATCCTCGCCGATAAAACGCACCAGGTTATTGAAAAAGAGCGTGAGGTAGGAGAGGATGTTCTGAGAGTAAGGCGCATCCTCCGGCAGGTAAAAATTCGCCAAAAGCTTTTCTACCATATCTTTTTGCTCGTCGATCAAGTCCAGGTCATAGATCTCGTAAGCGGACTGATATTCCGCGATCAGGTTCTCGAACTCTATGCGGGTGATGATCTTCTGCTCTACGAGGATCTGCCCCAAAAGCATATAATCCGGAAGCTGGGTATCCAACAACTCGTCCACCTGGTCGGCGGAGAGATATCCAAGCTCCGTTGCAAGCTCCCCGAAATGCTTGTCAAAGTGCGTCTGGGTGATATAGACGTCCTCCACTTCCGACGCGGACATATAGCCGGAATGGATCGCCAGCGTGCCGAACTTTTTGTGCGCATATGCCTGCACCTTGAGCGCGTCTATCAATTGTTCGGGAGTAATGACTCCTTTGTTGAGCAAGAAATTGCCGAAAAACTGCGTATGCATAACAGATTATCTCCCTTCAAAACGTCTTTTCAAAATCTCCGTGATGGCGGAATCCACGTAAGGCTTTTGCACAAAATCCTTGGCTCCTTCCAGGATCGCGTTTTTGAGCTGCGTCTGCGTGCCGACAGAGGAAACGATGATGATGTAAGCCTTGGGGTCGAACGCGCGGATCTCCTTGATGGCTTCCACGCCGTCCTTGATCGGCATCACGATATCCAAAAATGCCAGGTCAGGCTTATGCTCCTTGTACAATTCGATCGCTTCCTGTCCGTTGGAAGCCTCTATGAAATCGGTATAACCATAGGAAAGGATGATGTCCTTTAGCTGCTTGCGGGCCAGTATGGAATCATCGCAGATTAAGATTTTTACGTTTTCCATTCGTATCGCTCCTTGTAATTACAAAATTTATATTTCCATTTTACACCATGTAATGAGAAGTTTCAATCATTTTCTTTAGAAATATCATTTGCAATCTTTTCCTGCAGAAGGTATAATGTATTACCAGGCATTCAATACAAAAAGAAAGGAAATGATGTAAAATGCAGATGATGGCATTGTTCGACGTAGTCATCTTGGGGTACGGGCTTTATATTGTCTACGGGGCCGTGCGCATGAAGCGGACGAGGCAGTTGAGCAGTTGGCTCATGGGAAGCCGCCCGGCCGCGTCCATGCGGGACGTGCAGGGCTATATCGATTATATTTTCGGGCGCATCGTCCTGATGGGCGGGATCGCGGCGGTGTTCGGCGCGGTCGGCCTCTATAACGACCTTGTCACGCCGCTTCCCTGGGTTATGCGCGCGCTCGTGCTGCTCTTCCTCGTGGTATGCGTATGGTTTTACGTGAGCATGAACCGGGCGAAGCGCAGGTTCTGGTGATCAGCGCCCTGCCATGGGGATGCGGGAGGAGAGCAGGCTTTGGCGATCGGCGTTCCGCCATGGGGACGCGGGCGCAGGCCCCGGCGGTCAGCGCTCCGCCATGGGGATGTAAGCGCGGTGTTCCTGCACATTTTTGTACGCAGGGCGCATGATCTTCCCGTTGTAGCTCAATTCTTCGAGGCGGTGCGCGCACCAGCCGGAGATCCTCGCGATGGCGAAGATCGGGGTGTAAAGCTCAAGCGGCAGGTTCAGCATACTGTAGGCAAAGCCGGAGAAAAAGTCCACGTTCGGGCTTACGCCTTTGTAGATCTTCCGCTCTTTTGCGATGATCTGGGGCGCGAGCCGCTCTACGGCGGAGTAGAGGGCAAATTCCTCTTCCCGCCCTTTTTCTTTGGAAAGGCGCTCCACGAAAGTGCGGAACAGCTCCGCGCGCGGGTCGGAGAGGGAATATACCGCATGTCCCATCCCGTAGATCAGCCCCGCGTGGTCGAACGCCTTCTTATTCAAAAGGTCGGACAGGTACGCGCAGATGGCGTCCTCGTCCTTCCAGTCATGCACGTGCGCCTTCATGTCCTCGAACATCTTGACGACCTTGATGTTCGCGCCGCCGTGCTTCGGGCCTTTCAGAGAGCCTAAGGACGCGGCGATGACGGAATATGTATCCGTGCCGGAAGAGGATACCAGGTGCGTCGTGAAAGTGGAGTTGTTGCCGCCGCCGTGTTCCATGTGCAGGATCAGCGCGATGTCGAGCAGCTTGGCTTCGAGCGGCGAATATTTGCTGTCCGGGCGCAGGATATGGAGGATCGTCTCCGCGGTGGACAAGTTCGGCTCGGGCGTGTGGATGAAGAGGCTCGCGCCGTCATGGTAATGGCGGTACGCATGGTACCCGTATACCGAGAGCAGGGGGAAGAGGCTGATCAGCTCCAGGCTCTGCCGCAGCACGTTGGCGATGGAGATGTCGTCCGCATGTTCGTCGTAAGAATACAGCGTGAGGACGCTGCGCGCCAGCGTATTCATCATGTCGTGGCTCGGGGCCTTCATGATGATGTCCCGCACGAAGTCGACGGGGAGCGTGCGGTATTTCGCGAGCTGCCCGCAGAAGGAATCCAGCTCCTCCCGGGTCGGGAGCTTCCCGAACAGAAGGAGGTAGGTGCATTCCTCAAATCCAAAATGGGAAGACTCGGAAATCCCACGGATGATATCCTTTACATTATAGCCCCGGTAATAAAGCTCGCCGGGCGCGGGGACGGACTGCCCGTCCACAATCTTGGTGGCGTTGACGTCGGAGATTTCCGTCAGTCCCACCAGGACGCCTTTTCCGTTTACGTCGCGCAGGCCGCGCTTGACGTCGTATTTTGAGAAAAGCTCCGGGTCGATCGTGGCGGCCTGTTTGCTTAATTCGGCTAAATGGGCGATTTCGGGCGTGACCTCACAAAAATAATTTGCTTTCATACTTCGTCCCCCTTTGATAAATTTCTTGTAACAATTTTTTCGTTATTTTTTTCATCATTTGTCTATGATAGCATATTTTCAAGGGAAAAAACAATAAATTTATGAAAAGTTCATATTTTAATAAAAAATTAAGGGATAGGACATGGATTTTTTACCTGCCTTCCGATAAAATGAAAAAGAATAGGGAAAATCGGGCGTAAGATGAAGGAGGGACGCAGATGGAAGACCGTGAATTGGCCGCGCGGGCGGTCCAGGCGAGGGAGGAGGCGTACGCGCCTTACTCAAAATTCCGGGTGGGGGCCGCGCTCTTAGGCAGGAGCGGGAAGGTCTATACGGGGTGCAATGTGGAAAACGCCAGCTTTTCCGCAACGAACTGCGCGGAGAGGACGGCGGTGTTCAAGGCGGTTTCCGAAGGGGAACGGCAATTCGAGGCGATCGCCATAACGGGAGGGGACGGCAGGTACCTGTCCCCGTGCGGCGTGTGCAGGCAGGTTCTGTCGGAATTTTGCGATCCGGACGCGTTCCGGGTCATCATGGCGGCGGACGAACGGGATTACCGCGTCATGACCCTTGGTGAGCTGTTTCCCGCGCCGTTTTCGTCGTTCTAAAGGGCGGCTGGAATGGGAAGCCCGCGAAGCGCATATTTTTTTGCTGTCGTTTTGCCCGGATTTTTGTCTCATTGGCAAAAAAACATTGACAAAGACAGGGCAAAAGGATATCCTTATGATAGACATGGATTTGTACGTCAAAAACGCTTGTCATACAAGATATGGTAGAAGAGGCAGGGATATGGCCTCATCGCAGCCATTTAGCCCAGGGCCGGAGGCGGTTTGGAATGAATGGATTCCGTGACAGGAAGGCCGGAGGCTGGACGGTTATGTACATATGCTTGTGTTGGCAGGATCCCGCATGGAAGCGGCGGCTCGCGCCCGGCGGAAGGACGCGCTTTTGACGGCTTCCGGGACGATAGCGGGCGCGCTTCGCGGGCTTTCTTTCGTCATAAGCCGGACCGCCTGGCGGCAGGCTTGCGGGCATACGCTTGCTTGCGCGCCCCAAGGGGCTTAGGATCTGGCTCTCGCGGCGTTTGCCGGATTGCCCATGCGGGCATGGCCGCACGGCTTGCTGCCGCAGGAAGAAAAGCGCATGATAGGAGGCAGACATGAAGAGAAAAAGAATATTGGTACCCCTTTTGCTTTTGTGGGTTGCGGCGGCCGTGCTGTTCCCCAGAGGCGAGGCGAAGGCGGCGGGGAATTACTGGCTGCGGGTGAACAAGGGGACGAACGTCGTCACCGTGTTCCGCAGCGACGGGACGCCGGAACGCGCCTTTGTATGTTCCTGCGGGAACGATACGCCGATCGGGACGTTCAGCACGCCGGCAAAATACAGATGGCATACCTTGGACGGCCCGTCTTACGGACAGTACTGCACGAGGATACACGGCGGCGTCCTGTTCCATTCCGTATGGTATTACCGGAACGGCGACCTCGCGTCCCAGTCCTATCGCGAATACAATAAGCTCGGAACGACGGCGTCCCACGGATGCGTCCGGCTGACCGTGGCGGACGCCAAGTGGATCTACGACAACTGCCCGCTTGGGACGACCGTGAAGATCATATATGGCTCGGCGGCGGACGACCCGCTTGGGAAGCCCGCGGCGATCAAGGTGGCGAACGTGAAGGAAGGATGGGATCCGACCGATCCCGCGCCAGGCAACCCGTACCGCTCGGCGATGCCTTCCATCAATACGGGCGGCGCGGCGACGGAGATTGCTTACGGGACGCCGTTCCAGCCGTATGTGGGCATTACGGCGGCGGATTCGCTTGGAAACGACATTACCGGGCAGTTGGCCTACGCCGGGAATGTCGACACGAACCGGATTGGAAGCTATCGGGTTACATACCGCGTCACCGACGCATTGGGCCGGACGGCTTACGCGGACGTCGTATATACCGTCAAAGACATGGGAAAAGCGGCGATAAAAGGGGTGAAAAAGAGCCTCAAAAAGGAATATAATTCCACGTTTAATATTAAAAAAGGAGTGAAGGCATCCAATTCTACCGGGGAAAATTTAACAAATAAAATCAGGATTAAAGTAATTTACCCCGGATCCAAGGAGGAAAAGGCATACAAAGGCAGTAAATTACGATTAAAGAAATTAGGGACATATAAGATCAATTATTATGTGACAAATCCGAACAACGGGCTTGAGACGAAGGCCACGACGAGCATCAAGGTGCAGGATACGAAGAAGCCAAAGCTGCAGGGCGTGACTTCCAAGCTGTCGGCGGAGTACAACGCGACGAAGAATCTGAAGAAAGGGATCAGCGCGAAGCTGGTGTCCGGGAAGGATCTGACATCGAAGATCGTGATCCGGGCCAAGGCGCCGGGAAAAAAGAATTACGCGAAGCTGAGCGAGAGCAAGTATAAGAAATACAAGTTCGCGAAGACCGGGACTTACCGCGTGAAATATTCCGTGGCGAACCCATATAATAAGAAGGCGGTCGCGGAGAAGGTCATGACGGTGAGCGTGAAGGACACGAAGAAGCCAGTCTTTGAAGGAATCGTCTCCAAGCGGGAAGTCGAGTACGGAACCGTCCTGAACTTAAAGAAAGACGTGAAGGCGAGCCTGCTCTGCGGCAGGAACGTGACATCGAGGATCTCCATCCAGGTAAAGAGCCCGGGGGATGAGGAATTTACGGCGATCACCTCACGCGAGGCGAAGAAGTATGCATTTAACAAGGCCGGGAAATACGTGGTGGCATACCGCGTAAGCAACCCGAATAACGAAGCGGCGGTCAGGACGAAGAAGATGACAGTCCTTGTGACCGACACGAGGATCCCGCAGATCACGATCGGCGAGGACAAGTTAAAGGAAGCGGAAGTGTCCGTGCCGTATGACGTATACGATAAGGTGACGGCGTCCCTGCCGGATCTTTCGGAACTCCCGTTGACGGCGTCCATCATAGGAATCGACGCGGATGGGAAGGCGATCGCGGACATCCCGGCGATCGTGGACGGAAAGGCGGCATTCACGGCGGAAGGGACTTATACCATCACTTACACGGCTGTGAACCCGAATAACAGCGAAGCAGTAGCCACGGCGGAATTTACGTTGACCGTCAAGAAGCCGGCAGATCCGGATACGCCGACAGACCCGACAGATCCGAATACGCCGACGGATCCGAACACGCCGACGAACCCGACGGATCCAAATACGCCGACAGACCCGACGGATCCAAATACGCCGACAGACCCGGCGGATCCGAATGCGCCGACAAATGCGGCGGAGCCGAACGCGCTGGCGAACCCGAATGCGTCGGCAGACCAGAACACGGTGACAGATCCGGCGGATCTGAATACGCCAACGGAGCCGACGGGCCAGGAAAGCCCGCAGGATCCGGGCGGAGGCGGCCAGAAAGCGGCCTTGATCGATCCTGAGACGTCGGAAGATTTGCCTGACGAGGCCGGGCAGGATTCAGATCCGGGCGGGCAAGATTCTCCGGCGTCTGGGGCGGAAGCCCAGGCAGGCGGGACGGAGCAGGATGCGTCTGGGAGCCAGGCGGATCCCGCAGCGGCGAGGCCGGAAGCCGATCTGGAATGAGCCGGATTCCGTAATGATGAAGCCGAAGGCTGAATCGGTATATAAATCGTTATAATGTAACAATTTTACATTAATTTTTAGTTGATAATCGGGGCATAATAGAGTATAATCTTATCCGTCAGGAAGTATTCCTGGGATGTTCGATACCCTGCTATTTTGAACCTACATTTACGTTCATGGGATTCCTATATTGCCGATTGGATGTCAGGCCGTCATTGTGCAGCGGAAGGCAGAAGAGAGGTTGCGGTCGCCCACCTAGCTTTGCTAGGAGTCAAAATTGCAGGAAACGGCATTTTGGGGTACTTTCAGAATAAAGTTTTCGATCTGCAAAAGATCTTTGCAAAAGATAGCTGCGCAGAAGTTTCAAAAGAAGTCATAAAAGTACGAAGGACAGCATATACAAAAGAGCGATGGAAGACAAAAGAAAAAGCGGCTGGGAGCGCGCTCTGCGAACGTTCGGCCGCCGTAGATACAAATGAGGAAAGGCTGCTTTGGAAAAGGCAGCCTTTCTTCTTGTAAGGCAGTCTTTTAATAAACCACCTGCTATGCAGGTGTGATAACAGCCGCTTTAGCTTACAGAAAAAACC
>CANQTH010000003.1 GCA_947626795.1 uncultured Lachnospiraceae bacterium | reverse complement strand
GGGCGGCCGCCCGAAGGGGGCTGCCACGGAGAGATCCGTGTGCAGTCCCTTTTTACGTCTTGCAAAAAGCCCTTAATTAAAGTATGATTGTAATGGAAAAATATGGAATGAGAAGGGGTGGGCTTGCGCGATGGTGCGGGAATATCAGGAAGAGAACGTTTACGAGGCGCTCATGGGACGGTTCCGGTTTTTGTTCCGTGAATTTGACAACATCTATGTGTCGTTCAGCGGCGGAAAGGACAGCGGCCTGCTTTTGAACCTTTTGCTGGATTATAAGCGCAAATACTTCCCGGATCGGCAGATCGGGCTTTTCCATCAGGATTTCGAGGCGCAGTACAGCGTCACGACGGAATATGTGGAGCGCACGTTCCGCCGCCTGGAGCAGGAAGTGGATCCGTACTGGGTCTGCCTGCCGATGGCGACGCGCACCGCGCTGAGCAATTATGAGATGTATTGGTATCCGTGGGACGACACGAAGCAGGAGCTGTGGGTAAGGCCGATGCCCGACCATCCGTATGTGATCCGCCTCGACGCGCCGTTCCGCCATTACCGCTACAAGATGCCGCAGGAGGACCTGGCGAAGCAGTTCGGGCGGTTCTACAAGGAGCAGCATGGGAAAAAGAAGACCGTCTGCCTGCTGGGGATGCGCGCGGAGGAGTCGCTGCAGCGTTACAGCGGTTTTTTGAATAAGAAATACGGATACAAGGGGGAGTGCTGGATCTCCAAGACGTTCAAGGACGTCTGGTGCGCGTCGCCCCTTTATGACTGGACGAACCAGGATATCTGGGTCGCAAATTATAAATTCGGCTACGATTATAACAAGCTTTACGATATGTATTACCTGGCGGGGCTGAAGCCCAGCCAGATGCGCGTGGCCTCGCCGTTCAACGATTATGCGAAGGACAGCCTGAACTTGTACCGCGTCATCGACCCGGTCATGTGGACAAAACTGGTCGGGCGGGTGCGGGGGGCGAATTTCGGCGCGATCTACGCCAGGACGAAGGCGCTGGGGTACCGGAATGTCAAGCTGCCCGAAGGCCACACCTGGGAATCCTACACGAAGTTTTTGCTGGACACGCTTCCGGTCAGGATCCGGAACAATTACGTGAAGAAATTCCAGACGTCCATCAATTTCTGGCATAAGACCGGGGGCGGGCTGCCGGAAGAGACGATCCAGGAGCTGTTAGAGCATGGATACCAGATTAAGCGGAACGGCGTTTCCAATTATACCGCGAAGAAGCATTCCCGCGTGATCTTTTTGGGGAAGATACCGGACGATACGGACGACATCAAGTCAACCAAAGATATCCCGAGCTGGAAACGGATGTGCTGCTGCATTTTGAAGAACGACCACATTTGTCGGTCGATGGGATTCGGGCTGTCCCGGAAAGAAAAAGAGCAGATTGAGCTGCTGCGGGTAAAATACGGAGGTTTCCAATGAAAAAGAATGAATTTCAAAGCCCGGCTTACCGGGTGATCCCTGTCCCGATCGAGAAGATCGTGCCAAATACCTATAATCCGAACGCGGTCGCGCCGCCGGAGCTGCGGCTTTTGTACGACAGCATCAAGGAGGACGGCTATACGATGCCTATCGTCTGCTATCATTCCAAGCAGGAGGACGTCTATGTCATCGTCGACGGCTTCCACCGTTACCGTGTGATGAAGGAGCATCGCGACATTTATGAGCGGGAGAACGGGATGCTTCCCGTGACGGTGATCGAGAAATCCCTCTCGAACCGGATGGCAAGCACAGTCCGGCACAACCGGGCGCGCGGCTCGCACGACGTCGATTTGATGAGCAACATCATCAAGGAGCTGCATGAGATCGGGCGGTCGGACTCCTGGATCGCCAAGCATATGGGCATGAGCAGGGATGAGATCCTGCGCTTAAAGCAGATCACGGGGCTTGCGGCTCTGTTCAAGGATGTGAAGTTCGGGCAGGCGTGGAAGCCCGTGGAAGAAGAGGAGGACGCGGCGGACGGGCCTGCGGCAGAAGGCGCGGACAATGCGGGAAAAGAGGCGGATGAGCCGGAAGAGATGGAGGAAATGCAGGTAAAAGATGAGGGAGAGTTCCCTCCTGGCTGAATCTTTGCACTTGCCGCAAAGTCCGTAAGAACGCGTAAATTTTGCCAAGTGGGAATCCGGCTCTTTGCCGAAGGCAAATTTGGAATGAGCCGGATTCCGTAACAGGACAGCCGAAGGCAAACTTGAAATGAGCCGGATTCCGTAACAGGACAGCCGAAGGCTGAACTGTTACTCCGGACTAAATTGTTGCGCATTAACCAGCGTGGGGCAGGGCTGCATTGATGTCCCAGGCTGGAAAGCGGGCGGAATTGTTGCGTATGAGCCTTGGCCAGCGAGGGGCGTTAGCGGGCGGCAAGGCGTTCAATGTCCTCAAAGAAGGAAGGGTAGGAGACGGTCACGCACGCGCTGTCGTCAAAGGACGTTTCCCCGTCCGCATTCAGGCCCGCGACGCAGAACGCCATGGCGATGCGGTGGTCGTGCGCCGTCTGGATCCGCGCGCCGTGCAGGGGCTTCCCGCCCTGGATCACCATGCCGTCGTCAGTAGGCGTGACGTCCGCGCCCATTGCCTTTAGGTTTTCCGATACGACGGCGATGCGGTCGGATTCTTTTACTTTCAGCTCCTGCGCGTCCCGGATGACGGTCGTCCCCTCGGCGAAGGCAGCCAGGACTGCCAGCACGGGGATCTCGTCGATCAGCGCGGGGATGATCGGGCCGCCGACCGTGATGCCGCGCAGGCTGCTGGACCGTACCAGGACGTCCGCCACAGGCTCGCCGGAGACTTCCCGCTCATTTAGCAGCGTAAGGTCGCCGCCCATGTCGAGCGCGGCGCGGATGATGCCGTCGCGCGTCGGGTTGACGCCGACGTTTCGGATCAGGATCTCGGAATTGGGTACGGCCAGGCCGAGCGCGATGAAATAAGCGGCGGAAGAGATATCCCCCGGGACGCAGATGCGCTGGCCTTCCAATTTTGGACCGGGAAGGATGGAGGCGGTCGCGCCGTCCGAGGAAACCTCCGCGCCAAAGCCCGCGAGCATCCGTTCCGTATGGTTGCGCGACAGAGCGGGCTCGGTCACTTTCGTCACCCCGTCGGCGTACAGTCCGGCCAAAAGCACGGCGGACTTCACCTGCGCGGAGGCGATCGGGGAGCGGTAGTGGATGCCGTGCAGATGCCCGCCGCGTACCGCGAACGGCGCGCAGCCGGAATCGGCCGCCCGCCGCGCCTCCGGGAAGGACGCCGCGTCAAGGCATTGGAACGACGCGCCCATCTCAGAGAGCGGCGTGAAGATGCGTCCCATCGGGCGTTTGCGGATCGACGCGTCGCCGTCTAACACGCTCTCAAAAGGCTGCCCGGCCAGGATGCCGGAGATCAGCCGCGTTGTCGTCCCGCTGTTCCCTACGTCCAGGACGCCGGACGGGGCGGACAGGCCGTGCAGGCCTTTCCCGTGCACCAGGGCGCGGCCGCCCGCCTGCTCGATTTCAACGCCGAGCTTTTGAAAGCAGGCGATCGTGGAGAGGCAGTCCGCGCCTTCCAAAAAGCCCGTGATCTCCGTGAGGCCTTCTGCGATCGCCCCGAACATGACGCCCCTGTGGGAAATGGATTTGTCGCCGGGGACGGAAAGCTCTCCCCGGAACGAATGTTTTTTTGTAATCTCCATGGAAAATCACCTCTCGTATACGGTATAATGATGGTTCTTTAACAATTTCCGCGCGTGGTCGAGCGCAGCTTCCTCGTAAAATTCAATATGGAGCGCCCCGTCTTGGAACTCCCGGTTGTGGATGATGCCGATGTTCTTGATGCTGATGTTGTTCAGCGCCAGGATGGTGGCGAGCGCGGCGATCTCCCCCGCCTCGTCCTTCATGTCGCAGAAGATGTCGTAGATCTTCGGGAGCGGGCCGGATCCGGTGAGAGAGATGGAATCGCGGTAGTCCTTTGCCGACAGGAAGAAGTCGTACAGGTAATCCCCGTCCATGGACGCGATCTTTTCCCGCGCCTGGCCCATGGAGGACAAAAAGGCGTCCATGAGCTTTAAGACCTGTTCCCGGTTCGTGAGGCAGACCTGCTGCCACATGGCGGGGGAAGAGGACGCGATGCGCGTGATGTCCTTAAAGCCCCCGGCCGCGACGCGTTTCATGACCTCGCTTTCGCCGTCTAAGTCCTTCACGAGATTCACGAGGCAGGACGCTAAGACGTGCGGCAGGTGGCTGACCGCCGCCGTCACAAAATCATGCTCCCTGCAGTCAAGGATGAGCGGGATCGCGCCAAGCGAGCGGATGAACTCCTCAAATTCCGCGACGTCGTCCGGGGACGCCTCCTCGCTGGGCGTCAGGATATAGTAAGCGTTTTCCAGCAGGTAGGACGTGGAATGCTCGTATCCGCTCATTTCCGAGCCGGCCATCGGATGCCCGCCGATGAAATAAGGGGCGAGCGGCGTATGCGCGATGTTTTCGTGGATGGAGGATTTTACGCTCCCGACGTCCGTGATCGTGCAGGATTTTCCTGCAAAATCCGACAGCGTTTGCAGGAAATCCGTATTTTTTTGCACGGGCGCGCATAAGAAAATATAGCGGCAGGAACGGAAATGCTCGTCTAAGCTGCCGCAGGCCGCGTCGATGACGCCTTCTTCCCTGGCAAGGGCGAGGGATGTTTCGTCGGTGTCGTACGCGACCAGGGAAATGCCCGGGTGGATGCGGCGGATCGTCTTCGCGATCGAGCCGCCGATCAGCCCAAGGCCGACAAAGCCGATTTTTTCTGGATTCATGGAAATTCCCCCTTCATCTGCCAGGCGCGGAGCGCGAAGCCACGCTTGCGCAGGACGCGCCGCCGCGTCGGCCTGGCTTGTTTTGGAATTACCCCTATCATACGGGAAATAAGGAAAAAAGTCAAACGCAGCGAAACATCCGGATCCTTCAGATCCTTACGGACTTTTCACTTTTATTTCAGAAGAGCCAGATTGAAGGTTGTAAAATGTCAGAAAGTCTAGTAAAATAAAAAGTATCAAAATGTATTGGAGGGATTTGACATGAATGTTTACACGACTGACAAAGTAAGGAATGTGGTCCTCTTGGGGCATGGGGGAAGCGGCAAGACGACCCTGGTAGAGGCGATGGCGTATCTGTCCGGCATTACGAAGCGCATGGGGAAGGTTACGGACGGGAATACCATCAGCGATTATGACAAGGAAGAGATCAAGCGCGGATTTTCCGTCACGGCGTCCGTCGTCCCGGTCATCTGGGACGACACGAAGATCAACATCCTGGACACGCCCGGCTCCTTTGGGTTCATAGGGGAAGTGGAAGAAGCGGTCAGCGCGGCGGACGCGGCGATCATCGTGGTGTCCGGCAAGAGCGGGATCGAGGTCGGGACGCAGAAGGCGTGGGAGATCTGCGAGAAATATAAGATGCCGCGCATGGTATTCGTGACGGAGATGGACGACGACAACGCGAGCTTCCGGCAGGTCGTGGAGGACTTGCAGGGGATGTACGGGAAGCGGATCGCGCCGTTCCATTTGCCGATCCGTGAAAATGAGAAATTTGTAGGTTATGTAAACGTGGTGGCGCAGACGGGCAACCGCTGGAACGACAAAGGGGAAGTCGTGGAAGTGGATATCCCGGATTATTCAAAGGACAACCTTGAGATCTGCCGGGAAGCGCTGATGGAAGCGGTGGCTGAGACGAGCGAGGAATTTATGGACCGTTATTTCGCGGGGGAGGAGTTCTCGGAATTTGAGATCCGCTCCGCGCTGCGCACGAACGTTTCGGACGGGAGCGTCATCCCGGTTTCCATGGGGTCGAATACGCTGGCGCAGGGCGTGTATACGCTGCTGGACGATATCGTGAAATATCTCCCCAGCCCGGAAAAGCGGCCGTATAAGGGCGTGAACATGAAGACGAACGAGGCATTCGACGGGGACTTCGACATCGCGAAGGCCAAGAGCGCGTATATCTTCAAGACGATCGCGGATCCGTTCATCGGGAAATACTCGCTTGTGAAGGTGATCTCCGGCGTCTTAAAGACGGACGACGCCCTGTTCAATTCCGAGAAGGGCATGGACGACAAGATCGGAAAGATCTATGTGATGCGCGGCAACAAGCCTATGGAAGTGCCGGAACTTCATGCCGGGGACATCGGCGCGCTGGCAAAGCTTACGAAAGTCTCCACGGGGGACACGCTCTCGACCAAGGCGGTTCCGGTCGTTTACGGCAAGGCGGAGATCTCCGTCCCGTATACGTATATGCGCTATAAGGCGAAGAAGAAAGGCGACGAAGACAAGATCTCCCAGGCGCTGCAGAAGCTGATGCAGGAGGACTTGACGCTGCGCGCGGAGAATGACAGCGCGAATGGCCAGACCCTGCTCTATGGCATCGGCGACCAGCATCTGGAAGTCGTCGTGAGCAAGCTGGCGGAGCGTTACAAGGTGGAGATCGAGCTGAGCAGGCCGAAGATCGCGTTCCGTGAGACGATCCGCAAGAAATCCGACGTGGAATACAAATATAAGAAACAGTCCGGCGGCCACGGGCAGTACGGCCATGTGAAGATGACGTTTGAGCCGAGCGGGGATTTGGAGACGCCGTACATCTTTGAGCAGCAGGTTGTCGGCGGGGCGGTTCCGAAGAATTATTTCCCGGCCGTGGAGAAAGGCCTGCAGGAATCCGTGCTTCGCGGGCCGATGGCCGCTTATCCGGTCATGGGGATCAAGGCGGTGCTTTACGACGGCTCCTACCATCCGGTGGATTCTTCGGAAATGGCGTTCAAGATGGCGACCATCCAGGCGTTCAAGAAGGGCGTCATGGAGGCTTCCCCGGTACTCTTAGAGCCGATCGCGACGATGAAGGTCATCGTGCCGGACAAATATACCGGAGACGTGATGGGCGACTTGAACAAGCGGCGCGGCCGCGTGCTGGGGATGAACCCGGCGGATTCGGGCAAGACGGAGATCATGGCGGAAGTGCCGTATATGGAGATGTACGGCTATATGACGGATCTCCGCTCCATGACAGGGGGGAGCGGTTCCTTCTCTTATGAATTTGCCCGTTACGAGCAGACGCCCTCCGATATCCAGGAGAAGGAAGTCGCGGCAAGGGCGGCAAAATTGGAGAGTGGGGAAGAGGCATGAGCAAAGTAAGGACAAGATACGCGCCAAGCCCTACGGGGAAGATGCACGTAGGGAACTTGCGTTCCGCGCTTTATGAATTTTTGATCGCGAAACACGCGGGCGGGGATTTTATCCTCCGCATCGAGGATACCGACCAGGAACGCTTCGTGGAGGGGGCGACGGAGATCATTTTCCGCACCCTCGCGGAAGCGGGGCTTGCGCATGACGAAGGCCCGGACAAGGACGGCGGCTTCGGGCCGTATGTGCAGAGCGAGCGCATGGCGACCGGGATCTACATGAAATACGCGAAGGAGCTGGTGGAAAAGGGAGAGGCGTATTATTGCTTCTGCGACAAGGAACGCCTGGCCTCCTTAAAGACGGAGATCGTCGAGGGCAAGGAGATCATGCTTTACGACAAGCATTGCCTGTCCCTCTCAAAAGAGGAAGTGGAGGCGAACCTCGCGGCTGGGAAGCCTTTCGTCATCCGGCAGAATATCCCGAACGAGGGGACGACCACGTTCCACGACGAGCTGTACGGGGACATTACCGTGGAAAACGCGGAGCTGGACGACATGATCCTGATCAAATCGGACGGATATCCGACGTATAATTTCGCAAATGTGGTGGACGACCACATGATGCATATTACCCATGTGGTGAGGGGGAACGAGTACCTTTCCTCCTCGCCCAAATATCAGCGGCTCTATGACGCGTTCGGCTGGGAGTCCCCGGTTTACATCCATCTGCCGCTCATCACGGACGAGAGCCACAAGAAGCTCTCCAAGCGGAGCGGCCACGCGTCCTTTGAGGAATTGTTGGAGCAGGGCTTTTTGCCGGAGGCCGTCGTGAATTTCATCGCGCTTCTGGGATGGAGCCCGGAGGACAACCGCGAGATCTTCAGCCTGGAGGAGCTGATCCGGGATTTTGATTACCGCAGGATCAGCAAGTCTCCGGCGGTGTTCGACATGGTGAAGCTAAAGTGGATGAACGGCGAGTACCTAAAGGCGATGGATCCCGAGCGGTTTTACGAGATGGCGAAGCCTTACCTGGAGGCGGCGGTCACGAGGGACTGCGACTTAAAGAAGATCGCTGCGATGGTCAAGACCAGGATCGAGGTCTTCCCGGACATCGCGGATCATGTGGACTTCTTTGAGAAGATGCCGGAGTACGACGTTTCCATGTATGCGCATAAAAAGATGAAGACGACGCCGGAATCCTCCCTCGAAGTTCTAAAGGAGATCCTGCCCCTGCTCGAAGAGCAGACGGATTATTCCAACGACGCGCTTTACCGGACGCTCTGCGGCTATGTGGAGAAGAAAGGCTGCAAGAACGGCTACGTGATGTGGCCGGTGCGCACGGCCGTCTCCGGCAAGCAGATGACGCCGGGCGGCGCGACCGAGATCATGGAGGTCTTAGGGAAAGAGGAATCCGTAGCCCGGATCCGGGCGGCGGTCGCGAAATTGGAGGGAAGCCTTTAAAAGGGCTTCCCGCAAAAAGCTTCCGGCACAGGACAGGAGCGAAGTTTCATGGAATTGAACAGATCTCAGGCGGAGGCGGTCGGACATGGGGCCGGGCCAATGCTGGTATTGGCAGGCCCTGGATCCGGCAAGACCAAAGTCATCACAGAGCGGACAAAAGAATTGATCGTACGTCAGGGGATATCCCCCGCCAATATCCTGGTCATTACATTCACGAAAGCGGCGGCGGCCGAGATGAAGGAGCGTTTTTTCCGCCTGATGGGCGGGAAGGGGTATCCGGTGACGTTCGGGACGTTCCACGCCGTCTTTTTCCAGATCCTAAAGCACGCCTACGGCTTCCACGCGGGGAATATCGCGCGGGAGGAGCAGCGTTTCGCGTTCATGCGGGAGATCCTCCTGCGGTTGCGTTTAGAATACGAAGATGAGAAGGAAATGGCCGCGGAATTGCTGGGCGAGATCGGCATGGTGAAGAACGCCGGCATCCCGCTGGAGCATTATTATCCGAAAAATTGCGCGAAAGAAGTCTTCGAGCAGGTCTACAAGGCCTACGACGCCTGCATGAGGCAGAAGCGGCTGATCGACTTTGACGATATGCTGGTGTACTGCCACGAGCTGCTGACCCAGCGGAAGGACATCTTATCCGCCTGGCAGCGGAAATTCCAGTATATCCTGGTGGACGAGTTCCAGGACATCAACCGGATCCAGTTCGAGGTCGTCAAGCTGCTAGCAAGGCCGGAGGACAACCTCTTTGTGGTCGGGGACGACGACCAGTCCATCTACCGTTTCCGGGGAGCGAAGCCTGAGCTGATGCTGGGTTTTGGAAAGTCCTACCCGGAGGCGGGGCGGGTCCTTTTGGACATCAATTACCGTTCCCCGAAGGAGATCGTCCAGGCGTCCGTCCGCCTGATCTCCCACAACACGGAGCGGTTCGAGAAGAAGATCCGCTCCCATGAGGAGGTCGGGCCGGAACGGCCTGCGGCAAAGAGCAGCCCGGTGCGCTATTGCCTCTGGGAGAGCCAGCAGGAGGAAGGGAAGGCGGTCATCGGCCAGATCCTGGAAGCCTGCAGGCAGGGGCGCAGCTACAAGGACTGCGCCGTATTGTTCCGGACGAATACCCAGCCGCGGATGTTCCTGTCGCAGCTCATGGCCTATAATATCCCGTTCCGGACAAGGGACAATATCCCGAATCTCTACGAGCATTGGGTCGCGCGGGATATTTTTGCTTACTTGCGCCTCGCGCGGGGCAGCCGGGCGCGGAAGGACGTTTTGCAGGTCATGAACCGCCCGAACCGCTACATCACGCGGGACAGCCTGGAAGAGGAGACGGTGGCGTTCGACGCGTGGGCGGATTATTTTTATGAGAAAAAGCAGGACTGGATGGCGGAGCGGATCTGGCAGTTGGAGGCGGACCTGCGCGCGCTTGGCAGGCTGCGCCCGTTCGCGGCCATCAATTACATCCGCATGGGGATCGGCTACGAGGGATATTTAAGGGAATACGCGCAGTACCGCAGGATCAGCGAGGACAGCCTGATCGACGTCTTGGACGAGCTGCAGGACGGCGCCAGGGAGTACCAGTCCTATGAGGCGTGGCAGGCCCATATCGAGGCGTACGCGCAGGAATTGAAAAAGCAGAAGGAAATGCAGGCGCGGCAGACGGACTGCGTGTCCCTCGCCACGCTCCACAGCGCGAAAGGGCTGGAATATCCCATCGTGCATATTTTGGACGCGAACGAGGGGCTGATGCCTTATAAGAAAGCCATTTTGGACGCGGATATCCAGGAAGAGCGCAGGATGTTCTATGTGGGCGTCACAAGGGCGAAGGAAACGCTCTATGTGCATAGCGTGAAGAAATACAACGGGAAGGAGAGCGAGATCTCGCGGTTCGTCTCAGAAATGAGAGGATTTTGAGATTACGGGAAAAAAGGCGGGAGCCATGTTTTTTAAGAAAAGGGGGCTGCCGCTTTACGGATGAAAATACTCATTCGTGAAGCGGCAGTCCCCTTGGATTGGTGGTGTGCCTGGCGGCTCACTCCTCATCGTCGTCGTCATCCAGCAGGACGTTCCATTCAGCCTCATCTAAAAGCTCGTCGAAACGGTCAACGACGGCGTCGTATTCGTCCTCGTCCTCGATGTCGGATAAAGAAGCCTCGCCCTCCTCGTCTTCCTCATAGCGGTAAAGGTAGACCTCGCCTTCCTCGTTGTCGTCCCCATTCTCATCCAAAGGAAGCAGCGCGATATAATCGTTGCCGTCCATGTCAAAGATCGTCAGGATGCGGCATTCTTCCTCGGAATCGTCCTCTAAGGTCAGCGTGACGCGGATATCGGCGTCTTCGTCGGCAAAGTCTTCTTTTAAATTGTCGATGTTGTAATTGCCCATGCTCCGTTCCCCCCTTTCATCTGTTCGGATACAGCAATCATACATGATACGGCAAGCCAATGTCAATAGGCGTTTAAAAAATAGATATTTTTGATTGACAAAGCAATTTTTTGTGATATACTTTGAATGTCAAAATATTTGAAAAGGAGAGGAAATAAATGTTAGAGCGGATAAAGGAGATCATCGCGGAGCAATTGGGCGCAGATGCGGAAGGGATCGCGCCGGGAACGTCCTTTAAGGAAGATCTGGGGGCGGATTCCCTGGATCTGTTTGAGCTGGTAATGGCGCTGGAGGATGAATATTCCATAGAGATCCCGTCTGAGGATCTGGAGAATCTGTCGACCGTCGGCGACGTCATGGATTATTTAAAGGAAAAAGGTGTGGAAGAAGGATGAAGACGAAGATAACGGAAATGCTGGGGATCGAGGTTCCCGTGATCCAGGGCGGGATGGCATGGGTGGCGGAGCATCGTCTGGCCGCCGCGGTCTCTAAGGCAGGCGGCCTTGGGATCATCGGGGCGGCGAACGCCCCGGCGGATTGGGTGCGCGGCGAGATACGCAAGGCAAGGGAGCTGACCGACCGGCCCTTCGGCGTGAACGTCATGCTGCTAAGCCCTTATGCCGACGAGGTGGCGCAGGCGGCCGCGGAAGAAAAAGTCCGCGTGGTGACGACAGGCGCGGGCAGTCCCGCGAAATACATGGGGATCTGGAAGGAGGCCGGGATCAAGGTGATCCCGGTGGTCGCGAGCGTCGCGCTGGCGAAGCGTATGGAACGCGAAGGCGCGGACGCGGTGATCGCGGAAGGCACGGAGTCCGGCGGTCATATCGGGGCGGCGACGACGATGACGCTCGTGCCGCAGGTCGTGGACGCGGTATCCATCCCGGTGATCGCGGCCGGAGGGATCGGGGACGGACGGGGCTTCGCGGCCGCGTTCATGCTTGGCGCGCAGGCCGTGCAGATGGGGACGCGCTTCATCGTGGCGAAAGAATGCGTCTGCCATGCCAATTACAAGGAGCGCATCCTCAAAGCGAGGGACATTGATTCCGCCGTGACGGGAAGGAGCCACGGGCATCCGATCCGCCAGCTCCGCAACCAGATGACGCGGGAATACCTGCAAAAAGAGAAGGAAGGCGTCCCGTTTGAGGAACTTGAGGAACTCGCGGCAGGTTCGCTGCGCAGCGCCGTCGTGGACGGCGATGTGAAGAACGGGACCGTCATGGCGGGACAGGTCGCCGGGCTGGTCAAGAAGGAACAGACCTGCCAGGAGATCCTGGATGAGATCATGGGAGAAGCGGCTGCTTTGATGCAGGGGCAGCACCTGCCGTAAAGTCCGTAGGAGGCACGAAGATTCAGCAAAGAAGAAAGCCGTAAGGCTGATCTGTTCTATGCAAGGAGTATGATCATATGGGAAAATGCGCATTTGTATTTCCGGGCCAGGGGGCCCAGTATACGGGAATGGGGAAAGATTTTTACGAAACCTTCGACAGGGCGAAGGAAGTTTTCGCCATTGCGGATAAGGTTTCCGGGATGTCGATGGAAGAATTGATCTTCCAGGAGAATGAAAATTTAAATATCACCAGGTACACGCAGGTCGCCATGCTGACGGTGGAGCTTGCGATCTTGAGGGCGCTGCAGGAAAAAGGGATCTCCTCTTCGGTCAACGCGGGATTGAGCCTCGGCGAATACGCGGCGTTAGCCGCTTCCGGCGTTTTGTCGGTGCATGACGCGCTGGAGCTGGTGTTCAAGCGCGGGGCCATCATGCAGGAGGCCGTCCCGCAGGGCGGGGGCATGGTGGCGGTCTTAGGGCTTGCGGACAACCTGGTAGAGAGCATTTGCGAGAAGACGGAAGAGGCCGTGTCCGTCGCGAATTACAATTGCCCGGGGCAGACAGTCATAAGTGGGGAATGGAAGGCGGTGCAGAAAGCGGCGGCCGCCATGCAGGAAGCGGGCGCGCGGCGCTGCATCCAGTTGAACGTCAGCGGGCCGTTCCATTCCGCCTTGATGCAGGAAGCCGGGAAAAAGCTGGCGGCGGAGTTAGAGCGGGTCAAGATCGGCGAGATCCGGACGCCTTACGTCACGAATGTGACGGCGGAGTACGTGACGGACAAAGAGCAGGTGAAAGGGCTGCTGGAACGGCAGATCTCATCCCCTGTGCGTTGGCAGCAGAGCGTGCGGCGCATGGTCGCGGACGGCGTGGATACTTTTATTGAGATCGGCCCGAAGAAGACGCTGACGGGGTTCTTGAAAAAGATCGCCCCGCAGGCAGTCGGCCACCATGTGGAAACCGTAGAGGATCTGGAAAAATTACTGGAATTATCCGAGGCAGAAAAACGGTAACAGTTGGAAGGAAAGGGCGTCCATATGAGATTAGAAGGGAAAACAGCGTTAGTGACGGGAGCATCCCGCGGGATCGGCAGGGCGATCGCATTGGCCCTGGCGAAAGAAGGAGCGTTCGTGGCCGTAAACTACAACGGCTCAGAAGAAGCCGCGAGGCAGGTGACAGAAGAGATCCGGTCAGCAGGAGGAAGCGCGCTTGCGTACCAGTGCAGCGTGGCGGACGCGGCGGCGGTAAAGGACATGATGGAGCAAGTCATACAGGAGAGGAAACGCCTGGATATCCTGGTCAATAACGCCGGGATCACCAGGGATAACCTGATCTTGAAGATGAAGGAAGAGGAATTTGACGCCGTGCTGGACACGAATCTGAAAGGAGTGTTCCATACCTCCAAGATTGCGGCAAAGCAGATGCTTAAGCAAAAATCGGGCAGCATCGTCAACATCTCGTCCATTTCCGGCATCCTGGGAAATGCGGGGCAGGCAAATTACGCGGCTTCCAAGGCGGGCGTCATCGGCCTTACGAAGTCCCTGGCACGGGAGCTGGCGTCAAGGGAGATCCGCGTCAATGCCGTCGCCCCCGGGTTCATCGAGACGGACATGACAGGGAAGCTGCCGGAATCCGCGGCCGAGGCGGGAAAGGGGCAGATCCCGTTCGGGCGGTTCGGGAAAGCGCAGGAAGTGGCGAAGGCCGTTTGCTTTTTGGCTTCGGACGACGCGTCATACATCACGGGCCAGGTACTCTGCGTGGACGGCGGCATGGGGATGTAGGACCGGGCAGGCATGGAAAGGAGGAGCCATGAGAAGAGTAGTGGTGACTGGCATGGGGGCGATCACCCCGATCGGGTTAAATGTGGAAGAATATTGGGAAGGCCTTCGGGAAGGGAGGCTCGGGTTTGGCGAGATCACGCAGTTCGACGCCACGCAGTTCAAGGTGAAGCTCGCGGCGAGCGTCAAGGGGTTCGACGCGAGGGACTATATGGACGCGAAATCGGCGAAGCGGATGGAATTGTTCAGCCAGTATGCGGTCGCGGCCTCTAAGGAGGCGATGGAGCAGTCGGGGCTTGACATGGCGGCGGAAGACCCTTACCGGGTCGGATGCGCGATCGGCTCGGGCGTCGGGAGCCTCCAGGCGATGGAGCGGGAACACGCAAGGCTTTTGGAGCGCGGCCCGGGCAGGATCAATCCGCTGTTCGTTCCGCTGATGATCACCAATATGGCGGCGGGGAACGTCTCCATCCAATTTGGGTTGAAGGGAAAGAGCCTGAATGTGGTGACGGCCTGCACGACCGGGAACAACTGCATTGGCGAGGCGTTCCGCACGATCCAGGCGGGGGATGCGGACGTCATGCTCGCGGGCGGGACGGAAAGCGCGATCACCCCGACCGGGATCGGCGGGTTCACGGCTCTGACGGCGCTTTCGGACAGCCGCGACGCGGCGCGCTGCTCCATCCCGTTTGACAAGGACCGGAACGGCTTTGTCATGGGCGAGGGCGCGGGCGTCCTTGTCTTAGAGGAGCTGGGACACGCGAAGAGGCGCGGGGCGCGCATTCTGGCGGAGCTTGCGGGCTACGGCTCCACAAGCGACGCGTTCCATATCACGTCCCCGGCGGAGGACGGCATGGGGGCCGCGATGGCGATGCGGTACGCCATGAAAGACGCCGGGGTCGCCCCGGAGGATATTTCTTATGTCAACGCCCATGGCACAAGCACCCACCACAACGACTTGTTTGAAACGAGGGCGATCAAGGAAGCCTTCGGGGAACACGCATATAAGCTAAAGATAAATTCCACGAAGTCCATGATCGGGCATTTGCTGGGGGCGGCTGGCGCGGTAGAGGCCATCGCCTGCATCCTCCAGATGAGGCACGGCTATATCCATGCCACCATGGGGCTTCGGGAATCGGAAGAGGAATTGGATCTGAATTATATGAAAGGGCAGGGCGCAGAAGAAGAATTAAATCATGCTTTAACAAATTCTCTTGGCTTTGGGGGGCATAACGCAAGCCTGCTGTTTCAAAAATATCAGGAGGATGAGTGAGAGGCGGCGTCTGCGCCGCAGCCGCGCTTAGCGGGCGCGGGAACGGAGGAGATCATGGAATTTGATGAGCTGATAAGATTGATCGACACGGTGTCGGCTTCCCGGTTGTCGCAATTTTCCTATGAAAAGGACGGCGTTTGCATTTCGATGAAAAAAGAAAAGAGACGCGGGAAGGGCGTCTGCAGGGGACGGGAAGACGCTGTAAGCCAGGCTCCGGAGGAAAAAGGGATTCGCGGCGACGCCGGAGATGCCGGGGACGCGGGCGATGAGGCGGGCGGCAATGTCGTAAGTTCCCCGTTAGTCGGGACGTTTTACTGCGCGCCAGATCCGGATTCCGAGCCTTTTGTGAAGGTGGGCGACCATGTGGACAAGGGACAGGCGCTCGGGATCGTGGAGGCCATGAAGCTGATGAACGAGATCGAGAGCGAGTATGAGGGCGTGGTAAGGCGGATCCTGGTGTCCAATGGGGACGTCGTTGAGTTCGGGCAGCCGCTTTTTGTCATTGGCCAGACGGGAGAATCTCCTGCCTCTGCAGGCGGTGAGTAATAAGATTGGAGGGCATAAAATGTCTTTGATGGGAATAAAAGAAATTATGGAAGTGATCCCGCACAGGCAGCCGTTCTTGCTGCTGGACACGATCGAGGAGCTGGAGCCGGGGAAGCGCGCCGTCGCAAAGAAATGCGTGACGTACGGCGAGCCTTTTTTTGCCGGGCATTTCCCGGGCGAGCCTGTAATGCCGGGCGTCCTGCTGGTGGAGGCGTTGGCGCAGGCCGGGGCGGTCGCGCTGTTGAGCAGCCCGGAATTTAAGGGCAAGACCGCGTATTTTGGCGGGATCGACCATGCGAAGTTCAAAAAGAAGGTCGCGCCGGGGGACGTCTTGCGGCTGGAAGTGGAGATCGTCAAGCGGAAAGGCCCGATCGGCGTAGGGAAAGCGGAAGCGACGGTAGATGGGAAATTGGCCGCTTCGGCGGAGCTTACATTTGCGATCAGTTAGAGGAGACGTCGTCATGTTTCAGAAAATATTGATTGCCAACCGGGGGGAGATCGCGGTCCGGATCATCCGGGCCTGCCGGGAGATGGGGATCGTTTCCGTCGCCGTCTATTCGGAGGCGGACCGGGACGCTCTGCATACGCAGCTCGCGGACGAGGCCGTCTGCATCGGGAAAGCCCCGGCGTCGGACAGCTATTTGAATATGGAGCGCATCTTGAGCGCGGCGATCGCCACGAAGGCGCAGGCGATCCATCCGGGCTTCGGTTTTTTGTCCGAGAACGCGCATTTTGCCGAAATGTGCGAAAGCTGCAAGATCGCTTTCATTGGCCCGTCCGCGGCGGCCATCGGGAAAACGGGGAACAAATCAGAGGCCCGCGCCGCGATGGAGAACGCCAAGATCCCGGTCGTGCCGGGGACGGAAGAAGCGGTGCGGGAGGCGGAGGAAGGCGTAAAAGCCGCGGATCGGATCGGCTATCCCGTGATCGTCAAGGCGTCTTTGGGCGGAGGCGGGAAAGGGATGCGGATCGTGCGAAGCCGCGGGGAGTTCGACGCGCTTTTTCGCCTGGCGCAGCAGGAATCCGTCCATGCGTTTGGCGACGGCGCGATGTATATTGAGAAATACGTGGAAAGGCCGAGGCACGTAGAGGTTCAGATCCTCGCAGACAAATACGGGAATATCGTCTGGCTGGGCGAGCGCGACTGCTCGATCCAGAGGCGGCACCAGAAGATGATCGAGGAATCCCCCTGCGCCGCTCTGGATGAGGCGCTGCGCAGGCGCATGGGAGAAGCCGCGGTGAGGGCCGCCGGGGCGGTCGGATATGAGAACGCGGGGACGGTCGAGTTTTTGCTGGATCGCGACAAGAACTTTTATTTCATGGAAATGAACGCCCGCATCCAGGTGGAGCATCCGGTCACGGAGATGGTGACGGGCGTCGACCTCGTCAAGGAGCAGATCCGGATCGCAGCCGGGGAGCGGCTGCGCATCCGCCAGGAAGACGTCCGGATACAAGGCCATTCCATCGAGTGCCGGATCAACGCGGAAGACCCCAAGCGGGACTTCATGCCGTGTCCGGGCCGGGTGGAAAACCTGCATTTCCCGGGCGGGAACGGCGTCCGGGTTGACTCCGCGCTTTACGACGGCTATACGGTACCGCCGTATTATGATTCCATGTTGGCGAAGGTGGCCGTCCTGGGGGAAGACAGGGCGGAAGCCATACGGAAGATGCGCAGCGCGCTGGGGGAAGTGATCGTGGACGGGATCACGACGAACCTGGATTTCCAATATGGGATCTTGGGGCATCCGGCGTTTTTGAAAGGGGATATCGATACCCATTTTATCCCGGATCATTTTGAAAAAGAGCGGCCGTGACCGATATGCCGTTCGCCATCAGAGAAGGCGGGAGCCTGGAAGCCTTCTCCCATCTGATAAAAAAGGAAGTAGGGACGTAGATGCTGAAATTTAAGAAGACCGACCGTATCCCGGCGGCGGGGAAGGCGGCGCAATTGCCGGAAGGCTTGTGGATCAAGTGCGATTCCTGCGGGGAGACGCTCTATAAGGAAGATGTGAGGAAAAACCGCTACGTATGCTACAAATGCGGGAAATATTTCCGGATCGGCACGCGGAAGCGGCTGCGGCTTGTGGCCGATAAGGGAAGCTATGAAAAGTGGGACGAGGGGCTTGAGAATTCCGACCCGCTGCATTACCCGGATTACCCGCGGAAAGTCGCCGCGCTAAAAGAGAGGCTGAAAATCGACGAGGCGGTCACTTGCGGATGCTGCAGGATCTGCGGGGAGCGCGCGGTCGTCTGCGTCTGCGACGGCAGGTTCCTGATGGGCAGCATGGGATATGTCGTCGGGGAAAAGATCGCGCTGGCCGTAGAGCGGGCGACGGACGAACAGCTTCCAGTCGTCATCTTTGCGTGTTCCGGCGGGGCGCGGATGCAGGAGGGGATCGTTTCCTTAATGCAGATGGCCAAAACGTCCGCCGCGCTAAAACGCCATTCCGAGGCGGGCCTTTTGTACATTTCCGTATTGACGGACCCGACGACCGGGGGCGTGACGGCCAGCTTCGCCATGCTCGGGGACATCATTTTGGCGGAGCCGGGCGCGCTGGTCGGGTTCGCCGGACCGCGCGTCATTGAGCAGACGATCCGGCAAAAACTGCCGGAAGGCTTCCAGCGGTCGGAGTTTTTGCTGGAGCATGGGCTGATCGACGGGATCGTGGAGCGGGAAGACTTAAAAGACACGCTGGCAAGGCTGATCCTGATGCACAAGCGGCAGGAGCCGGGCGAGATCTTAGTCTCCGTCCCCAAGCTGCGGGAGGATCAGGAGGAAGGGGCGCGCCCGGACGATCCCGCGACGCCCTGGGACCGGGTGAGGCGGGCGCGGGAGCAGGGGCGTCCCTGCGCGCTGGATTATATCCAGGAGATCTTTAACGGGTTTTACGAACTCCATGGCGACCGCCATTTTGCGGACGACGGGGCGATCGTGGGCGGGATCGGGTATCTGGACGGCTGCCCGGTCACGGTGATCGGCCAGCAGAAAGGCAAGACGACCAAGGAGAACATCGCGCGGAATTTTGGGATGCCTGCGCCGGAAGGGTATCGGAAGGCGCTGCGGCTGATGAAGCAGGCCGAAAAATTCCATCGGCCGATCGTCTGCTTTGTCGATACGCCCGGGGCGTTTTGCGGCATGGAGGCGGAAGAGCGCGGGCAGGGAGAAGCCATCGCGCGGAACTTATTTGAGATGTCGGGCCTGACGGTCCCGGTCTTGAGCATCGTCATCGGGGAAGGCGGGAGCGGCGGCGCGCTTGCCCTCGCCGTAGGGAATGAAGTCTGGATGATGGAGAACGCCACGTACGCCGTCCTTTCCCCGGAAGGGTTCGCCTCGATCTTGTGGAAGGACTCCAGGAAGGCGCCGAAAGCGGCGGAGCAGATGCGCATGACGGCAAAAGATCTAAAGGAGCTTGGGGTGATCGAGAAGATCATCCGGGAGCCGCAGCCGGCGAACGCGCAGAACTTAGAAGAGATCGCGAAGCAGATGGCGGAGGAGATCCGCGGCTTCCTGATCCGTTACCTCCCGATGGGAAAAGAGCAGTTGGCCCGGCAGCGGTACGAGAGATTCCGTAAATTATAAAGTCCCGAGCTGGGAAGTTTTAGAAAAAATCCTTTTCAAACGGAAAAAATGCTGGTATAATGGAAATGCTAACTTCTTCAAGTATTTTACCGCAGGCGGTGGATTTTGCAAAACAGGAGTGACAGGGAAGCCGGAAAGCGGAACTGTTACAAATAGAGGATTCAGACATCAATGAGGGGGGCATATATGGATTTCCAAATTTGTATCGGGGATAAGGATGCGATCGGGGCGACGAAACGGCAGGATGTCATCACGTTTTCCACGCACGCGCTGCCAGACTCGGATTGCCGGCTTTTGCTGTATCCGAAGGGAGAGGGCGAGGCGATCCGGATTCCCATGGAAGTGCGGGGGAATTACGATACGTTATATACCGTCGGCTTAAAGGGGCTGGATTGGGAACGGTACGATTATAATTTTGAGATAAACGGAAAGGAAATGACCGATATCTACGCGCGCAGGGTCAGCGGGCGCGAGATTTGGGCGGACGAGGGGCGGCGGACCCTCAAGCGGCAGGAAGCCTTCATGCCCCAAAAGGAGCGGAAACGGCTGGAGCAGGAAGGGTCGCTTCCGGGGCATGATCCGAAGGAAGATCAAAAACGAAAAATTAAAAGTTCTTTTTATTTCTCGGATTTTGAATGGAATGACAATGATTTTCCAGGTATACGGAAAGAAGACATGGTCATCTACAAGCTGCATATGCGCGGGTTCTCCATGGGCATGAAGGGGAACGCGAAGAGCAAAGGGACCGTGGAGGCGGTGGGGCGGAAGCTGGATTATCTGAAAGGGCTTGGCGTCACGTCGCTTTTGTTCCTGCCCATTTATGAATTTGAGGAGATCCTGATCTTAGACCAGAGCAAGAAGGACGGTGGGTTCCGCGACGTTATCAATTACTGGGGCTATACGACGGGCAGCTATTTTGCCCCGAAGGCGTCTTATCTTGGGGAGGGCAACGACCCGGACGGCTTGAAGCGGCTGATCCGCTCCATGCACGAGAGGCGGATGGAGTGCCTGCTGGAATTTTATTTTCCGGAGAAAATAAGTCCTCTTTTTATCATCCAGGTACTCAATTTCTGGCATAGGGAGTACCATGTGGACGGGTTCCGCCTGATCGCGGACCCGCAGGCGGTCGAACTGGTCGCGCAGGACATCCGCCTGAGCGGGTGCAAGCTGTTCTTCGATCATTTCCGCAAGGAGCTTGTGGACGACGAGCGGCGGTTCGGGCCGGAATTATTCGCTTATAACGACGGATTCCTCTACGACGTGCGCAAGATGGTCAACCGCCAGAATGCGAACCTCCATGAATTTGCCTGTCAGATGCGCAGGCAGCAGGAGAACCAGGGGTTCGTGAATTATGTGGCGGAGAACAACGGCTTTACGCTGTGGGATCTGTTTTCTTATGAATATAAGCACAATGAGGCGAACGGAGAAGAGAACCGGGACGGGAACGACTGGAATTTCAGCGTCAACTGTGGGCAGGAAGGTTTCTGCCGGAAACGCCAGGTGGACAATATGAGGAAACGCCAGGTGCGGAACGCGCTCGCCACTTTATTTTTTGCGCAGGGCGTCCCGATGATCTGGATGGGGGACGAGTGTGCCAATACCCAGGGCGGCAATAATAACGCTTATTGCCAGGACAACGGGGTCGGATGGAAGGACTGGAAGGATTCCGCCGTGGGGAAGGACGTCTGCGCCTACGTCTCCTTCCTTGCGAAGCTTCGGAAGGATTATCCCGCGCTGCGCAGCCCCAAGCCGTACCAGCTTTTGGGATATGCCAACCAGGAATGGCCGGACTTGTCTTACCACAGCGACAGCGGCTGGAAGATCGACTTTAGCCGGAACCAGCACTATATCGGGATGTTTTACAGCGGGGCGTACGCGGGGATGGAGGAAAGCCTGTACGTGGCGTATAATTTCCAGAATATCCCGCAGAAGTTCGCGCTGCCGAAAGGGATCGAATGGACGGTCCGGCTGGACACCTCGGCGGGGTTTGGCGAGACGGAGCCGGAACGGTTAGGGGACGTCAGGGAGATTCGGATCAAAGGCCAGACGGTCTGCCTCTTGAGCGGCAGGCAGGTCTATCCCAAGCGTTCCGCGCGACCGGAGGAAAAAAAGAAAAAGGCAAGATAGCGCAAGGAGAGCGGCATGGAAGAGAAAACGTTCGGGATCGACGGCTTCACACTGAAATGGATCGCCATGATCTGTATGGCGATAGACCATACGGGAGCCGTGCTGTTCCCGCAATACCTGTGGCTGCGGATGGTCGGGAGGCTGGCCTTCCCGATCTATTGCTTCCTTTTGGCGGAAGGGGCGGTCCATACCGGGGATATCTACAAGTACGCGAGGCGGCTGTTCCTCTTCGCGCTCCTTTCGGATATCCCCTTTGACCTCGCGCTTTTTGGCGGGATCACCGTGTGGCATCAGAACGTGTTTTTCACGCTGCTGTTCGGCCTGCTGGCGGTGATCCCGTTTGAAGAGGGGAAGGGGATGGCCGGAGGCTTTTTCCCCGCGCTCCTCATGATGGGGCTTGCGCAGCTTCTGCATACGGATTACGGCGCGAAAGGCGTAGCGCTGATCCTTTTGTTCTATCTGCTGCGCGAACATAGGCTCTTAAAGCAGGCAGCGTTCGTGGCGGCGGATTACCTCGCCTACGGCGCCGGGATCCAGAGCTACGCCGGGCTGGCGGCGGTTCCCATGCTTTTCTACAATGGGAAGCGAGGGCCGTCCTTAAAGTATTTTTTCTATGTCTTTTACCCGCTGCATTTATTAATTCTATATTTTATTTTAGCAAATAGATAAGATCAGGAGGCGCAGGATGAATGCCTGGAAGCATTTAAAAACGATCAACCACCATAAGATGCTCGTGATGAAAGGCTGTTTCCGGGTCGGGCTTTATAAGCAGGGGCTGCTGCACGACTTGTCAAAGTATTCCCCGGCTGAATTTCTTCCGGGCTGCAGGTATTATACCGGGAAGGAAAGCCCGCATAATATTGAGCGGAAGGAGAAGGGGTATTCTTCCGCGTGGCTCCACCATAAGGGCAGGAACAAGCATCACCTGGAATATTGGACGGATTACGGGACAGACGGGGAGAAGAAGATCGCGGGCATGAAGATGCCTTTGAAATACGTGGTGGAGATGTTCATCGACCGGGTGTCCGCTTCCAAAAATTACCAGAAGGAGAAGTACGTCGATTCCAGCCCGTTGGAATATTACGAGAATGGGAAGAAGGCGTATCTTCTGCACGACGACACAAAGGCGCTCTTAGAGAAGCTTTTGCATATGCTGGCGGAGCAGGGGGAGGAAGAGACGTTCCGCTACATCAAGGACGACCTGCTCAAGCAAAAAGGATATTGAGGATTTTGTCGAAATATAGGCAAGCTGCCCGCACGGGTGGAAAGGCACTTCAAAGGCTGATTTTTCATAGAATGTAATAAATCAGCTTTGAGGTGCTTTTTTGAAGACGTTTTTGATGCCGTTGAATGCAGAGGAAGAAAAGCGTTACCTGGAAAAAATGCGGGACGGCGACCTTGAAGCCAGGCATATCTTGATCGAACGGAACTTGAGGCTCGTTGCGCATATCGCGAAAAAATACCAAAATGGGGAGGAAGACATGGAGGATCTGATCTCCATTGGGACGATCGGGCTGATCAAGGCGATCTCCACGTTCAATTACGAGCGGGGGAACCGATTGGCGACGTACGCGGCGCGCTGCATTGACAATGAATTGCTGATGTATTTCCGCGGGAAGAAGAAAATTTCCCGGGAAGTGTCGCTGTATGAGCCGATCGGGACAGACAAGGAGGGCAATCAGATCAGCCTGCTGGATGTGATGGAAAGCACGGACCGGGATGTTTTTGAGCTGATCGAGCTGAAAGGGAACACGAGGAAGGTCTATGAGGCGATCCCGGAGGTCTTGGACGCGCGGGAGCGGGAGATCATCGAGTGGCGGTATGGATTGTATAACAAAAAGCCTGTGACGCAGCGGGAGATCGCGGATCGGCTGGGGATTTCCCGTTCCTATGTCAGCAGGATCGAGAAGCGCGCGCTGGAAAAGCTAAAGGAGCGGTTCCAGTAAAGGCGCTGGGGCGGGTTCTTCGCGCCCTTATGATTCCTGCGGCAAGCGCAAAGTCCCAGGCTTTCCGTACGCGTAACAGTTCAGCCTTCAGCTGAACTGTTACCCCAGACTTCAGTATACGAAAAATTTCTCTTTTCAAATGCAAAAAATTGTGGTATGATATAGCCATCTTTTTTCCATGGGCAGTTCGCCCGAATCCCCAAAACAGCACAAAGAGGCAAAAAAGGGAGGTAACAATTGTATCGTATTGTATCGACAGCCGTCGTCTGCGGAATCCAGAGCGTCCTCATACAGGTGGAGGCGGACGTATGCGACGGGATGCCCGCGTTTGAGATGGTGGGCGCGCTTTCTTCCGAGGTGAAGGAGGCGAAAGAACGCGTGAAGGCCGCGATCCGCAATAGCGGCATCCGCCTCGCGCCGAAAAAAGTGACGGTCAACTTATGCCCGGCCGATCTTCGGAAAACGGGGACGGGCTTTGACTTGCCGATCGCACTGGCGGTCTTGTCCGCCTACGGCATGATCCGGCAGGAAGCGTTAGAGGGGATCGTGTTCGCGGGGGAGCTTCGCCTGAACGGGGAGATCCGCCCGACGCCCGGGATCCTGCCGATGGTCTTAGCGGCCCGGGAATCCGGCAGGAAGACTGTCTGCGTCCCGAGGGAGAATGTGAAAGAGGCGCGGATCGTAAAGGGGATGACGATCCTCCCCGCGGACTGCCTAAGCCAGGTGATCGGCCTGGTGGAGGCTTTCCAGAAGGATCCGCAGGATATCCCGGATATTAATATAGAAGAAAATGGAAAGGGACGGCAGGAGGCGGGATGCGATTTCTCGGACATCCACGGGCAGAAGATCTTAAAAAGGGCCTGCGAGATCGCGGCGGCAGGCAGGCATAATATGCTGATGCTGGGGATGCCGGGATCCGGGAAGACGATGGCCGCGCGGGCCGTATCGACGATCTTGCCGCCCCTCACCGAGGAGGAGGCCCTGGAGCTTGCGAAGATTTACAGCGTCAGCGGGATGTTCGGGCAGCGCGAGGACGCGTTTTACGCAAGGCCGTTCAGAAGCCCGCACCACACGATCAGCCCGGCGGGGCTGGCTGGGGGCGGCGCTGTCCCAAAGCCCGGCGAGATCAGCTTGGCGCACAAAGGCGTGCTGTTCTTAGATGAGCTGACCGAGTTCCAGAAGCCCGCGATCGAGATCTTGCGTCAGCCGTTGGAGGAGCGCGCCATCCGCTTGTCCCGAAGCAGCGGGACGTATCTTTATCCGGCGGACGTCATGCTGATCGCCGCGATGAACCCCTGCGGCTGCGGGTATTTTCCGGATCGGAACAAATGCTCCTGCACGCCTGCCGTGATCGCGCGCCATCTGGGCAAGGTGAGCCGCCCGTTTTTGGACCGCATGGATCTCAGCGTGGAGGTCCGGCGACTGCCCTTATCCGACCTGGTCGGGAAGAAGAAAGAGGAGCCGTCTTCCGCGATCCGGGCGCGCGTCCAGAAGGCGCAGGAGATCCAAAAAGCGCGGTTTTCCGGGAAGGGGATCTCCTATAACAGCCAGATCCCCGCGTCCTGGGTCGGGGAATGCTGCCCGATGGAGGACGCGGCGCAGCGCAAGCTGCAGGACTCCTTCGAGCGGCTTGGTCTGAGCGCGCGGGGGTATTACCGCCTCATCCGCGTGGCGCGCACCATCGCGGATCTGGAGGGGGCGGACGTGATCCGCTTGGAGCATATGGTGGAAAGCCTGGTTTACCGCAGTGTTGACAGGAAGGTGTGGGGAGTTTGAAAAAAGAGACATGGACGCCGGAGACGGTGAATAAATATGAGTATTGGATGGCGGGGCTGGTCCAGTTGCCGGGCAGGAAAAAGATCCGCCTAAAGGAGAAGTTCCCCGACTTGGAGGAACTCTACCGCCTGCCGGAAGGGCAGGTAAGGAAGCTCCCGTTTTTGACCGTACGGGAGCAGGAAAGCATTTTGGAAGGCAGGAAGGGGGACGGCCCGGACGCGGAGGCGGAACGCTGCAAGAAGGGCAAGATCCGTTTAACCTGCTGGGGAGACGCGCGCTATCCTGAGAAATTAAGGCACATCTACGATCCGCCTTACGGGCTGTACTACCGTGGCAGCCTCCCGGAAGAGGGAACGGGCGCCGTGGCGGTCGTGGGCGCGAGAGGATGCACCCCCTATGGGCGGGCGCCTTGCAAGGGCCGGGGTCTCCGTCATCAGCGGTATGGCGCTTGGGATCGACGGGGCCGGGCACCGCGGGGCTTTGCAGGCAGGCGGCCGGACATACGCCGTCTTGGGGTGCGGCGTGGACGTCTGCTACCCGGCCCAGCACAGGGACATGTACGAGGAGCTGGTGGAAAAAGGCGGCGTGATCTCCGAATATCCGCCGCATGCCAGCCCGCTTCCCATGTTCTTCCCGCAGCGGAACCGCCTGATCAGCGCCTTTTCCGACTGCGTGGTCGTGGTGGAGGCCCGGAAGCGGAGCGGCTCGTTGATCACGGCGGACTTCGCCCTGGAGCAGGGGAAAGAAGTATACGCCGTCCCGGGGCGCGTCGGGGACGCCTTGAGCGAGGGGACGAACCGCCTGATCCGCCAGGGCGCGGGCATATTTTCCTCCTGGGAGGATTTCAGGGAAGAAATGGGGATTTTAGAGGATGCGCAGGTTCCTTCCGGCGAAAATGAAAAAAAATCACTTGAAAAAATGGAAAGGTTGGTGTATAGTTGTGTGGATTTGAATCCCAGGGACATGGAGGAGCTGCTGGAGCGGACGGGGATTTCCATAGCGGAGCTGATGGGATGCCTGGACTCTTTGCAGGAGAAAGGATATGTCTCTGAAGTCTATAAAAACTATTTCATACGGGCGGGAACCCGCGCTTAGGCCGGGTTTTTGAGAGATTCCGCCGCCCGGAGGAATGACAATAGGAAGCCGCGCGCCGCAGGTTTTCGGCTGCCATGGCAAAAAGCGCGTTTCGCGGGCGTTTTCCTGCCATGGGGAAGAGCGGCCTGCGCGTTTGCGGCAAGAAGGAGCAGAGAAATGGCGAAATATCTCGTAATCGTGGAATCACCGGCGAAAGTGAAGACCATCAAAAAATTTTTAGGGAAAAATTATGAGGTTGCGGCCTCGAACGGGCATGTCAGGGACCTGCCCAAGAGCCAGCTCGGGATCGATGTCGAGCATGGATATGAGCCAAAGTACATTACGATCCGGGGGAAGGGCGAGATTTTAGCGAACCTGCGCAAGGAGGTCAAGAAGGCGGAGAAAGTCTACCTGGCGACCGACCCGGACCGGGAGGGGGAGGCGATCTCCTGGCATCTGTCCAAGGCGTTAAAGCTTGAGGGCAAGAACGTCTACCGCATCAGCTTTAACGAGATCACGAAGAACGCGGTGAAGGCGTCCTTAAAGCAGGCGCGGGAGATCGACATGAACCTCGTGGACGCCCAGCAGACCAGGCGTATGCTGGACCGCATGGTGGGCTACCGCATCAGCCCCCTGCTCTGGGCGAAGGTGAAGCGCGGGCTGAGCGCGGGGCGCGTGCAGTCGGTCGCCCTGCGCATCATCAGCGACCGCGAGGAGGAGATCAACGCGTTCATCCCGGCGGAATACTGGACATTGGACGCCCAATTCGCTGTTCCCGGGGAGAAGAAGAGCCTCATCGCCAAGTTTTATGGGAATAAGGACGGGAAGATGAACATCGGCTCCCGGGAGGAAATGGACGATGTGTTAAGCCAGCTAAGGCAGGAGCAGTATCAGGTATTGGAAGTGAAGAAGGGAGAGCGCGTAAAGAAGCCGCCCCTCCCGTTCACGACCAGCACGTTACAGCAGGAGGCCTCGAAAGTATTGAATTTTTCCACCCAGAAGACGATGCGCTTAGCGCAGCAGCTTTACGAGGGAGTGGACATAAAAGGGCAGGGGACGGTCGGCATCATCACGTACCTCAGAACGGATTCCGTGCGCATTTCCGAGGAAGCGGACCAGGCGGCGCGGGAATACATCGGCGCGGAGTACGGGGAGCGCTACGTCGCCAAGGCGGGACAGGCCAAGAAGAGCAATGTGAAGATCCAGGACGCGCATGAGGCGATCCGGCCTTCTGACATTGCGCGGACGCCCGCCATCGTCAAGGAATCCTTAAGCAGGGATCAGTTCCGCCTTTACCAGCTCATCTGGAACCGTTTCACGGCGAGCCGCATGGGCAGCGCGGTCTATGAGACGACGTCCATTACGATCGGCGCGGGGGACTATCGGTTCCATGTGTCGGCTTCCAAGGTCGCATTCGACGGGTTCTTGTCCGTATATTCCAGCGAGGACGACGAAAAAGGGGAGAGCAACGTGCTGCTCAATTCCGTGAGCAGGGACACGGAGCTTAACTTAAAGGAGCTGGAGGAGAAGCAGCATTTCACCCAGCCGCCCGCGCATTATACGGAAGCGTCGCTCGTGAAGGCGTTAGAAGAGCTTGGAATCGGGCGCCCCAGTACCTACGCCCCCACCATTACGACGCTCCTTGGCAGGCGCTACATCGTAAAGGAGAGCCGGAACTTATACATCACGGAACTGGGCGAGGTCGTCAATTCCATCATGAAGGAAGCGTTCCCGACGATCGTGGACGAGAAGTTCACGGCGAACATGGAATCCTTGCTGGATATGATCGCGGAAGGGAACATCAGTTGGAAGGCTGTCGTGGAGAATTTTTACCCGGACTTGGAAAAAGCGGTCGAATCTGCGGAACACGATCTGGAAAAGGTTAAAATTGAGGACGAAGTGACCGATATTGTCTGTGAGCAGTGCGGAAGGAACATGGTGGTAAAATACGGCCCGCACGGAAGGTTCTTGGCTTGCCCGGGCTTCCCGGACTGCCGCAACACGAAGCCTTATTTAGAGAAGATCGGCGTCAAATGCCCCAAGTGCGGGAAAGAGGTTGTCTTGAAGAAGACGAAGAAAGGGCGGAAATATTACGGATGCGAGAATAACCCGGAATGCGATTTCATGACATGGCAGAAGCCCTCGAATGAGAGATGCCCCAACTGCGGCGGCTATATGCTGGAAAAGGGGAATAAGCTGGTGTGCGCGGACAACCAGTGCGGCTATGTGCGGAAGGTCCAGAACGGCCAGGCTTAAAGGGACGCGGCGGCCGGATTTCCACCCGGCAAAAGTTACACATTTTTACGGATTTTGCAGCAAGCGCAAAGCTTAGGGCTGAACTGTTACCGAAAATTGCCGTGAAAATGCATTTGTTTATTGAAATTTCCGTCAAAATATGATATAGTCCAAAAAAGTCTTTCTATGGGAACGCTGATCGTCCATGGTCAGCATTTTCCCAAATATTGTAAAACAGTTCAGCCTTGCGGCAAGCGCAAAGCCTTGAGATGAGCTGTTACCAAATAGTTGCTTCGGGAGGATATCATGAGCGTCCAGTTATTAGATAAGACGAGGAAGATCAATAAATTGCTGCATAACAATAATTCCACGAAAGTGGTCTTTAACGATATTTGCGAGGTTTTGACCGAGATCCTGGGATCGAACATCTTGGTGATCAGCAAGAAGGGAAAAGTCTTAGGGACGGGGATGCACGAGAGCGTGGAGGAGATCACCGAGCTGATCGTGGACGAGGTCGGCGGCTTCATCGACCCGCTGCTGAACGAGCGTCTGCTCGGCGTTCTTTCGACCAAAGAGAATGTGAACCTTGAGACGCTCGGCTTTATTTCTGATCTGGTGAGAAAATACCAGGCGATCATCGCGCCGATCGACATCGCGGGCGAACGGCTGGGGACGCTGTTCATTTACCGACAGTACGACCAGTACGACATCGACGACATCATCTTAAGCGAGTACGGAACGACGGTCATCGGCCTGGAGATGATGCGCTCCGTCAATGAGGAGAACGCCGAGGAGCAGCGGAAGGTCCAGATCGTTCGGTCGGCCATCGGCACGCTCTCCTTTTCCGAATTGGAGGCGATCATCCATATTTTTGACGAGATGGAAGGCACGGAGGAGGGAATCCTGGTGGCGAGCAGGATCGCGGACCGCGTGGGGATCACCCGGAGCGTGATCGTCAACGCCATACGCAAGTTCGAGAGCGCGGGCGTGATCGAATCGCGGTCGTCCGGCATGAAAGGGACGTACATCAAGGTCTTGAACGACGTCGTGTTTGAAGAATTGGAGAAAGTGAAAAAACAAGAGCATAAGCGGGGCTAAAGGGAATTGGCCTTTGGAAAAAGGGATTTGTAGGAGACTATAAGTCCCCTTTTTGCCTTTTTTCGCAGGAACGTTTTGCATATTTCCCCGTTGGGACGCCAGATCATACTGTAATTTGTGCCAATAGAGGCAAAAATATACAAGATAATGTAAAAAAACCGGAAAAACTGTAAAAAAGTACTTGCATTATTATTTAGATAATTTATAATATAGGAAGTAGAATGTTCGGTAATAGGGGTTTTTGCGGAATTTTTCAACAGAGGAGGGAGTATGCCATGATAAGCAGCGATCTTTACGATTATATCAATGTGCTGGACAAAGCGGCGGATGCGGCGTGGACACGGGAAGGCGCCATCAGCAACAACATCGCCAATGGCGACACGCCCGGGTACAAGCGGCAGGACGTGGACTTTGAAGGGGTCTTGCAGCGGGAGCTTTCCCGGTTTAAGTATGTTTCTTTGGACGAGAAGGTAAGCAAGCTGCATATGGACCATCTGAACGCGGATGTATATACGGATGCGGCGAATTATTCTTACCGCCTGGATCGGAATAACGTGGATCCGGAGCAGGAGTATGCGGAGCTTGCTTCTACGCAGATCAAGTACAACGCGCTGATCGACAGCATGAACAAGGAGTTCGCGAGGATCAAGAGCGTACTGCAGTAAGCGCGGGGATTGGGCGCGCCATAAGACAATAGGAGTTGGAGGAAGAGAAGATGTCATTGTTTCAGTCTTTTAATATCAATACGTCGGGGATGACGGCGCAGCGGTTCCGCATGGACGTGATCTCGGAGAATGTCGCGAACGTGACGACGACGCGCACGGAGGACGGGACGCCGTACACACGCAAGATCGTGACGTTCCGGGAGAAGAATGTGACTCCGTTCAGCCAGGTTTTGAACAATACGAGGGAGGCACTGCTCGGTAACGGCGTGAAGGTTTCCCGCGTTTCGGAGGACACGGAGAGCGATTATGTCATGAAATACGACCCGTCCCATCCGGATGCGGACGAGAACGGCTACGTCTCCTATCCGAACGTCAACATCATTACGGAGATGACGAACTTGATCGACGCCAGCCGTTCCTACGAGGCGAATATTACGGCGTTCCAGACGAGCAAGGCGATCGCCTTAAAAGGGCTTGAGCTTGGCAAATAACGGATGATATAACATAGGGAAAAGAAACCGTTCTGCCCAGGGCTTTGCGCTTGCTGCAAAGTCCGTAAAGATACGGGATTCATCCAGGAGGGAATAAGGAGGTCTTACATATGGATATATCAGCATTGAGCGGCGTCACGTCGGATTACCTGCGGAACGCCATTGAGGCGGCCGGAAGGGTCGATGTGCAGGATAATGATGAATTTAAGGGCGTCCTCCAGTCGGCGATGGACATGATCAACGAGGCGAGCGACCTGCAGAACCAGGCGGAAGAGGCCGAGATGCAGTTCATGCTCGGCTACGCGACGAATACCCATGACTTAGCGGCGATCCAGGAGAAGGCGGATATCGCGTTGAATTACACGATCGCCGTCCGTGACAGGATGATAGAGGCTTACAAAGAGATCATGCAGATGCAGATCTAGCGGATGGCTTGGCCCAAGGCTCTGCGCTTGCCGCAAGGCCCATGGAGATAACAGAAGAATGGGTAGGGGAATTACATGCAGGAGAGGATAAAAGAGATTCCAAAACGGATTTTAGATTGGTGGAATAAATTTTCATTAAAGCAAAAGACGCTGATCGCCAGCATCACGGTGATCGTGATCTTAGCCCTGATCTTTGTCACGAAGTTCCTGACGACGCCTACCATGGTGACGATCCGTACGTGTGAGGACACGGCGGAAGCAGGGAAGGTAAAGGAATTGCTGGACGGAGAAGGGATCGGCTATGAGATCTCGAACGACGGCCTGACGTTCCAGGTGGATTCAAGGGACGAGGCGGATGCGGCGATCCTGTTGGGTGAGAACGGCATCCCGGCGTCTTCCTATGACCTGGGCAATGTGTTTGACGGCGGCTTCAGCACGACGGAGGCGGACAAGAGCAAGAAATACCAGCTTTACTTAGAAGAGCAGCTTGCGGAGCAGTTGGAGGAGCTGGACATCGTGGACAACGCGACCGTGAACCTGAACATCCCGGTGGACGATGGGACGGTGCTTGCGCTGGACGAGGATTCTTACGCGGCCGTTACCTTATCTTTGTCTGAGGAGATGGACGAGGACGTCGCGAGCGGCCTGGCAAGGTGGATCGCCACGGCGATCGGGAACGAGAGCACGGACGACATCTCCATCATGGACACCGCAGGGAATATCTTGTTCGCGGGCGGCGACTCCTCGACTTCGGTCGGCGGGGCAAGTTCCCAGCTTTCCTATAAGGCGAAGGCGGAGAACATGGTGAAGAGCCAGGTGAAGGACGTCGTGCTCGGCACGAATGTGTACGACAGCGTTTCCGTCGGATTGAATTTGAACGTCGGCTTCAGCGAGCAAAAGGTGACGGATCACAATTATTACGTGGAGGGCGACGAGGAGCATGGCCCGCTTTCCAGCAGAAGCCTGTATGAGCAGGAAAGCACGGGCGGCATCGAGGGCGTTCCCGGCACAGACACGAACGACGACGACACGACTTACGACCTTCAGGACGGGGCGACGTCCAGCCAGACGATCTCCGACCTGGATGAACAGTACAATACGAGCGAGAGGATCACGGAGACGACGGGAGGCGTCGGGGATATCGATTACGACACGTCTTCGATCACAGTCGTCGCGAACCAATACAGGATCTACAATGAGGACGCGCTCCGCGCGAGCGGGGAGCTGGACGACATGACATTCGACGAGTTTGTCGCAGCGAACCGTGACAAGGTAAAATTGGACGTGGACGCGGATTTTGTGCCGATGGTCGCGAACGCCACGGGCTTTTCCGAGGACAACATCATGGTCGTCGCGTATGAAGTGCCATTTTTTGAATATTCGGACAGCGGCAGCCGGGATATCATGGATTACCTCCCGGTCATCATAGCGATCGCCGTCATGCTGATGCTTGGGTACGTCGTATTCCGCAGCACCAGGCGGGAGCAGCAGCTTGTGGAGGCAGAGCCGGAGCTTTCGGTGGAATCCCTCTTAGAGTCCACGAAGGAATCGGAAGAATCCCTGGAGGATATCGGATTTTCTGAGAAATCGGAGACACGCATCCTGATCGAGAAATTTGTAGATGAGAATCCGGAGGCAGTCGCTTCGTTGCTTCGGAACTGGCTAAATGAGGAGTGGGAATAATTATGGCGACAGAAGAATATAATGGCGTTCAGAAGGCGGCGATCCTGCTGATCGCATTAGGCCCGGAGAAGTCTGCCGAGATCTTCAAGCATCTGAAAGAGGAAGAGATCGAGGAGCTGACCTTGGAGATCGCCAATACCAGGAGCATCTCGCCGCAGACGAAGGACGACGTGCTGAACGAGTTTTATCAGATCTGCTTGGCGCAGCAATACATAGCGGAGGGCGGCATTGGCTACGCGAAAGAGCTTTTGGAGAAGGCTTTGGGCGAGGAGAAGGCGCAGGGCGTCATCTCCAAGCTGACGGCTTCCCTGCAGGTGCGCCCGTTCGAGTTCGTGCGCAAGACGGATCCGGCCCAGCTTTTGAACTTTATCCAGGATGAGCATCCGCAGACGATCGCGATGATCTTGTCCTACCTGTCCGCGGGGCAGGCGGCCATGATCGTCAGCGCGCTCGCGCCGGATAAGCAGGCGGACGTGGCGAAGCGTATCGCGCTGATGGATCGGACTTCGCCGGATGTCATTAAGGAAGTGGAACGTGTGTTGGAACGGAAGCTTTCCACCCTGGTGAACCAGGATTATACGATCGTGGGCGGCGTAGACGCGATCGTGGCTATTTTGAATACAGTAGACCGCTCGACCGAGAAGCATATCATGGAATCCCTTGAGATCGAAGAGCCTGAATTGGCGGATGAGATCCGTAAGAAGATGTTCGTATTTGAGGATATCCTTCTCCTGGACGACCGCGCCATCCAGCGCGTGCTGCGGGATGTGGACAATAACGACCTGGGTGTCGCGCTCAAGGCGGCGAACGAGGACGTGCAGAACGCGATCTTCAAGAACTTATCAAAGCGCTTAGCGGCGATGATAAAGGAAGACATGGAATACATGGGTCCGGTCCGCATGAAGGACGTGGAGGAAGCCCAGCAGAAGATTGTCGGCATTATCCGCAAGCTGGAGGATAACGCGGAGATCGTAATCTCCAGAGGCGGAGGTGACGAGATCATTGTCTAATTTGTATAAGCAGCGATATATTGTTACCGGACAGTCGGACGCCAGGGTCATCAACTCCAACAGCAGGATCGAGGCGAGGATGCAGGAGATCCAGGAGATGATGCGGCAGATCCCGAATCCGCAGGAAGGCGTGGACGGTTTTATCGCGGGCTTGCAGGCCGTTCCGGTCGAGCCGGAGATCTCCCCGGAGGAGCTGCTTGAGAACGCGCAGAAAGAAGCGGAAGAGACGGTGGAGGCCGCGAAGCGGCAGGCGCAGGACGTTCTTGCGGACGCGGAAAGGCAGGCGCAGGGCATCCGGGAGCAGGCGCAGAAGGATGGGTACGAGGCTGGGCTTTCCGAAGGAAATGAGAAGGCCGGGCAGGAATTGGCGAGGCTCCGCCAGAAAATGGAAGAGGAACAGGAACAGCTTAGGCAGGATTACAGGCAGAAGATCGAGGAGCTGGAGCCTTACCTGGTGGATATCGTTGCGGACGTGTTTGAGAAAGTGTTCCACGTCCAGTTTGACGACAAAAAAGAAATATTGATCTATCTGATCCAGAAGGTGGTCTTGAACGCCGAAGGGACAAAGGAGTTCCAGGTGCGGGTGAGCCTGAAGGATTATGAATTTGTGGAAGAGCATAAGGATGAGATCACGGAGCGGGTTGGCAGCTCCGTGCGTGTGGAGATCATGGCGGACGCGTCGCTTCAGGAGAGGCAGTGCATGATCGAGACGGATTCCGGGATCTTTGACTGCGGCATAGACGTGCAGCTTGGGCATCTGATCAAGTCGCTGCGTTCTTTGAGCCTGTAAGGCGATATTTTGTAAGGAATACGCATGATTGGGGAAAAAGATGGCATATAACTTGGAAAAATACGAACGATTGGCGGACGAGACCCATTACAGGCATCTGGGAAAAGTAGTGAAGATCGTGGGGCTTACGATCGAATCAGTTGGTCCGAACGCAAAGCTGAATGACCTGTGCCGGATTATCATTGACAAGGCGAGGGATATCTCAATCATGGCGGAAGTCGTGGGGTTCCGGGACAAGAGGCTGCTTCTTATGCCTTATGAAAGTGTGGAAGGGTTAGGCGTAGGATGTATCGTAGAAAATACGGGACATCCTTTGTCTGTTTATGTAGGCGACGAGATGCTGGGGCATACCTTAGACGGCATGGGACGGCCCACGGATGTGGAAGAGCTTTCCCTGCGCGAGGAATATCCGGTGGACGCGCCGCCGCCCGACCCGATGGAGCGCATCATCATCAACGAGGTGCTGCCGCTCGGCGTAAAGGCCGTGGACGGCCTGATCACGGTCGGGAAAGGGCAGAGGATCGGGATCTTCGCAGGCTCCGGCGTCGGGAAAAGCACGCTGCTTGGGATGTTCGCCAGGAACACGCGGGCGGACATCAATGTCATCGCGCTGATCGGCGAGCGCGGCAGGGAAGTGAGGGAATTTATCGAGCGCGACATGGGCGAGGAGGGGATGCGGCGTTCCGTCGTAGTCGTCGCGACTTCCGACCGCCCGGCGCTGCTTCGCCGGAACGCGGCGAAGACGGCGACGGCGATCGCGGAATATTTCCGGGATCAGGGGAAGGACGTATTGCTGATGATGGACTCGCTGACGCGTTTTTCCATGGCGCAGCGCGAGATCGGGCTTGCTTCCGGGGAGCCTCCGGTCACGAGGGGATACCCGCCGAGCGTATATTCCGAGATGCCCAAGCTCTTAGAGCGGGCGGGCAATTCCGACAAGGGATCCATCACGGGGCTGTATACCGTGCTGGTGGACGGGGACGATTTCAACGAGCCGATCACGGACACGGCCCGGAGCATCCTGGACGGGCATATTATGCTGGACCGCAAGCTGGCGCACAAGAACCATTACCCGGCCATAGACGTCTTGCAGAGCATCTCCCGTGTCATGAGCTCGATCGTGGACGACGGGCATAAGGAGGCCGCGGGCAAGCTAAAGAACGTGATGGCGACGTACCAGGAGGCCGAGGACCTGATCAACATCGGTGCTTATAAGAAAGGGTCGAATCCGAATATTGACCATGCCATCGAGAAGATCGATGCGGTAAACGAGTTTTTGCTGCAGTCGACTTACGGCAAATTTTCATTTGAAGAGATCGTAGATATGCTGGAAGGGTTGTTTTAAGGGCCATGGCGAAGTTTTTATATAAGATGCAGAACATCCTGGATCTCAAATACAAGCTGGAATCCCAGGCGAAAAGCTCTTTTGCGGCGGCGGCGGCGAAGCTGAGCTTAGAAGAGGAGAAGCTGGAAAGCTTACGGCGGCAGAGGGGAAGATATGAAAAGCAGGCGCGCGAGCTTGTGACGGGCCGTCTGGACTTTCATGAGATAAAGGTGAACCGGATCGCCATCGAGGCGACGAAGGGCGCGATCCAGCGGCAGGCACTGGCCGTCCATGTGGCGGAACGCAACCTGGAAAACGCGAGGAAGCACCTGCAGGAAGTGATGACGGAGCGCAAGACCCATGAGATCTTAAAGGAAAAAGAGTTCGACGAGTTCAAGAAAGAGCTGGAGCGCGAGGAAAGCAAGGCGGTGGATGAGCTGGTAAGCTTTACCCATAACCATGCCAAAGAAGAATAAGGTGGTGGATGAGATGGCAGCGGACGAAATGCTGGACGAGGAAACAGAAGCCTTAGATAAGAAAGCAAAGAAAAAGGCCGAGCGGGAGAAGAAGAAAGAAGAGAAAAAGAACCGGAAGAAGATGCAGGAGGAAGCGGCGCAGGAAGAAGAGGAAGAAAGCGGCGGAGGCGGGAAGCTCGCCGTGATCGTGGCGACGGTCTTTTTCATCCTGATCTGGCTGGCGATCCTCGCCCTTATCGTGAAGATGGATATCGGGGGCTTCGGTTCCACCGTGCTGCAGCCGATCTTGAAGGACGTCCCCTATCTCAATAAGATCCTTCCGGAATCTGCGGAAGAGGAACCTGTCGTGGATGCGCAGTACCCCTATACGACGTTGGAGGAGGCCATCGGCCGGATCAAGGAGCTGGAGGTAGAGCTTGCGGACGCGCAGTCTCAGTCGAAGGGCAGCGCGGACAATGTGGCGCAGCTGGAGGCGGAGGTCGCCCGGCTGAAGGAATTTGAGAACGAGCAGGCCGCATTTGAAGAAGAAAAGACAAAATTTTATGAAGAGGTTGTGTTTAATGATAATGCGCCCGATATATCTGAATATAAGGCATATTACGAGAGCATCGATCCCGCCAACGCGGAAGTCCTGTATAAGCAGGTCGTCCAGCAGGAGGAGGCCGACGCGCAGATCCAGGAATATGCCGGAACTTATTCTTCCATGAAGCCGAAACAGGCGGCTGCGATCATGGAAGCCATGACGGACGACTTGTCTCTGGTCGCAAAGATCTTGGAGAACATGGACGCGGACGCCAGAGGGGATATCTTGGGCGAGATGGATTCGGCCATCGCGGCCAGGGTCACGAAGATCATGGAGCCGTAAGCGGCCTTGCGGCTCGCCGCGCGGGCTTTGGGCGCGGCAAGGAGATTTGGTGTTTAAGGCCAATACGGCCTTTTACATAAAAACAGGAAAAGAAAGGAGGGATCGGGATGATAGCGGGGAAGATACAGCAGATCATGGCAATGATAGGCAATCCGTCGCCGTTGGCGGATATGCAGTCCCAGGGGAAGGCCGAAAAGGCGTCCTTTGCATTTGGCGCGCTGCTCGGGCAGGCTACCGACGGCAGCGGCAGGCAGGCGGCATATTTTAAGGAAGGGAATCTGGAAAGCACGTTCCCGCAGGCGGACGCCAGCAGCCACGCGGCTTATGCGAAAGAATCCGCGCAGGCGGGATACCGCGGCAGCCAGGTCGGCGAGGGGAAGCCGGAAGGCATCCAGGATAAGCTTCCAAAAGACGCTCCCGAGAAGCTGCGGTCTTTTGAGAAAAAGATCACAGGGGAGATCGCGGAAAAGCTTGGCGTGTCCGAGGAAGAAGTGGCCGCGCAGATGGAAGCGATGGGGCTTACGGCCATAGACCTTATGGACCTTTCCAATCTTACGGCCCTTGCGCTGGAGCTGTCGGGGAACGAGGACGCCGGGGCGCTGCTGTTAAATGAGGATTTCCAGCAGCTTTTTGGGAATATCCTGGAGATGTCCCAGGAGCTTGCGCCGCAGTTAGGCCTTGCGCCGGAAGAGATGAAGCAGTTTTCCAGCCAGTTAGGGGAACTGATCCAAGACGGCGTGCAAAAGGAAGCCATGCCGCAGCCGATCGAAGGAGAAGTTTTGCCGGATGCCGGGGAGGCGCAGCCAGCGCAGGACGAAAGCTTTGGGAACCTGCAGGATATCGCGCAGGGTGAGGGATCGCAGGAGCCTTTGCGCGCATTGGAAAAGACGCCGGCGCAGCCAGGCGAGGCGCAGGCAGAGGGCCAGCGGCCGGAAGAAGCCGCGTCAGACGCCCAGGAGCCAGTCGCGAATGTCCCGGAAGAAAGCCAGGAGCAGGAACCGGACGCGAAGAGCGGGGACGACAGTCAGGGTCTTAGGCAGCAGGCGCAGACCAGCCAGCCGAAGGCGGCGGAAAAGGCGGAGCCGCAGCAGACGCACGTCACGTACCAGACCGTGACGCATACTGTGGCCCAGGGGCAGGCGGTGGAGATCACGCAGACGGCCGTGCAGTCCCGGATCGACGTGGAGGGCATCATACGCCAGATAAGCCAGATGACGCGGATCGTCGTCAGCCAGGCGGAATCCTCGATCGAGATGCAGCTCAACCCGGCGAGCCTTGGGAAAGTCTATTTGCAAGTGGTCGCTAAGGACGGAGCCATCACTGCGCAGATCGCGGCCCAGAACGAGGCTGTCAAGAAAGCCCTGGAAAGCCAGGTGTCCTTACTTAGGGAAAACATGGCGGAGCAGGGGCTGAAGGTGGAAGCCATTGAGGTGACGGTCGCAAGCCATGGGTTTGACCGCAGCCTGGAAGGCAACCAGCAGGAACAGGCGCGCGAGCAGCAGGAAGAGGCGGCGCGCAGGGCGGCTGGAAGGAACCGCGGGGACGGCCGCTTGGATGAATTTGACGGGACGGCCCAGGAAGAGAGCCTTGCAGCGAGGATGATGTCCGAGCAGGGCAACCGCATGAACCTGACCGCATAGCGCGGGTTTTTTGACACCACAGAAAGAAAGGAGAGAAGATATGGCAGTTACGATACCAGTAAAAGACGGGAAGATCGTTGATGAGACCGCTTCGGCGGATTCGCTGAGCAGTTCGTCAAAGACAAGCAACAGCTCGTTGGACAAAGAAGCGTTCCTGCAGCTTTTGGTGGCGCAGATGAAGTACCAGGATCCGTTGGAGCCGACGTCCAATACGGAATACATTTCCCAGTTGGCGACGTTCTCTTCCCTGGAAGAGATGCAGAACCTGAGGGCTTCCATGGAGGCCAGCCAGGCGGCGGACTTAGTCGGCAAGACGGTGATCATGAAAGTTTCGAACGCTTCCGGGGACGTGAATCTTGTGACCGGGAACGTGGATTATGTCAAGACGGAGAACGGGAAGGTATATCTGTCCATTGACGACAGCCTGTATTCCCTGGACGATCTGGATACGATCGTGGACAATGATTATATGGACGCGGTCAACATCGGGGAAGATTTTGAAGAAGCGGTCAAGAACCTCCCGGACGTAAACAAGCTGACGCTGCAGGATAAGGAGAACCTGGCGAAGGTTGCGATGGCATACGACAGCCTGACCGATTACCAGAAGAACTACATTCAGAAGTATTACTCCACAGCCCTTGAGAAATTGACCGCGCTGGTGGATCAGATGAACCAGCTCGTGGGGGCGGCCGGAGGCAGCGAGGAAGACGGCGAAGAGGCGGAAGGCTCCGATGGGACAGGCGATGCGGAAGAGGCCGCGGGGACGGAATGACAGCGACGGCACGGAGGCTTATGGCAGGAGAGCGGCAGGGATGCTGAGAACGGAGAGATAACCATGAATAAGATTTCAAAACAATTCTCTTCCATAGAACAGGTTGCGGGCCAATATCTGACAAGAGGAAGCCAGGGCGCGAAGGCCCCGGACGGGGAAATGTCCTTTGGCGAGATCTTAAAGAAGAAGCAGTCTGTGAACGAAGATTCCGCGCTGAAATTTTCAAAGCACGCTTCCATGCGCCTGCAGGCGAGGAACATCGAGCTGTCGAGCGAGCAGAAGGAGCGTTTGGAGACGGCCGCGGAAAAAGCGGAAGCGAAGGGGATGCGGGAATCCCTCGTGATCGTGGACACGTACTCGTTCATTGTGAACGTGCCGAACAAGACGGTCGTGACGGCAATGGACCAGACGGAGTCAGAAGAAAATATCTATACGAATATCGATGGAGCCGTGATCATATAGCCGGACCTTACAGGGGGCTAGCGGCCTTTGAATGACAGAGAAGGCCAGATGGGCGGCAGGAAGTTAGGAGGTCAATTCATTATGATGAGAGCATTGTATTCTGGCGTGGCAGGATTAAGGACACACCAGACCAAGATGGATGTAATCGGTAACAACATCGCAAACGTCAACACCGTGGCGTTCAAGTCGTCCAGCACGACGTTCAGCGAGCTTATGTACCAGACGACGTCGAACGCGTCCGGCGCGACGGTCACGAAAGGCGGCGTGAACGCGAAGCAGATCGGCCTTGGCGTCACGATGGGGTCCACGTCCGTGAACATCACGACGCCAGGCTCCACGCAGACGACCGGGGACGGCTGGGACCTGCGCATTACCGGGAACAGCTTCTTCATCGTGAACAACGGTTCCGTGAACCTGTTCACAAAAGCCGGGGCGTTCTATGTGGACGGTGCGGGCAATCTGGCGACGAAAGCTGAAGGCTACAATGTCATGGGATGGCAGGTAGACCCGACGACCGGGGATATCCGCAAGGATACAGTCTCCAAGCTGGCGATCATGACGGAGGAAAACATGACATCCCCGCCAGAAGCGACGACCGAGGCGGTCTGCGACGGCGTTTTGGATGCGAACAACACGCAGGTAAATTCCGACGAGGGATATATCATGAGCCTGAATTTCTTTGACGCGCTGGGCTACGGCTACACGGCGAAGTTCGCCGTTAAGACGGTGGACGCGGACGCGAAGACGTATACCGTATCGCTTACCGATATCTTAGATTCCAACAATCGTTCCATTTACCTGGACGAGAACGGGGCGCCGTTGGCCAACAACGTGTTTGAGGATACGACGCTGCAGTTTAACGCCGGGGAGCCGAACGCCGGGAAATTCACCTATATCGGAGAGCCGGGGCAGGAGTCGGTTTCCTTGAATATGTCCGCGCTCGGCGATAAGTTCCGCGACATCAACATCGACTTCAGCCAGTCCAAGAACTACGACAACAGCGGGAACTGCACGCTTAGCATGGACAAGGGCGCGAGCGACAAGATCACCGGGACAGGGCGGCGCTTAGGCGACCTGATCGGCCTGCAGGTGCAGGAAGACGGGAAAATTTACGGAAGCTACGATAACGGCAACCGCGAGCTGCTCGGGCAGATCGCGGTCACGGAATTTGCCAATCCGTCCGGCTTGGAGAAAGTCGGCGAGAACTGCTACCAGACGACTTTGAACTCCGGGGAATTCGACGGGATCGGGCAGGATATCACGGCCGACGGCGGCAAGATGTCGAGCGGCGTGCTGGAAATGTCCAACGTGGATCTCGCCAATGAATTTACGGAAATGATCACGACGCAGAGAGGGTTCCAGGCGAACTCCAGGATCATCACGACGTCGGATTCTTTATTGGAAGAATTGGTGAATCTGAAACGTTAATTTTTAAAAATATTATGGGAATTAACAGAAAATAGAAAAAAAGATCATTTATTTTGGGGAACTGTGTTTCATAGTTCCCCGAAATATGGTATAATAGCAAAAGCTATTGTACCGCCCGGAGCGGAGTGGCATCCAGGCTTGCGCATGGCATATGCGGAAGGCATATGCCATAATAGCGGAAGCTGTGATACCGCTCGGAGCGAAGGCGGAAGCCTGGAAATGGATGGGGTGCGGCATGATAGAGGTCACGAGGCTGAACGGCTCGACCGTGCTGGTCAACGCGGAATTGATTGAATTAGTGGAAGAAACGCCAGACACAGTCCTTTCTTTTGTGACTGGCAAGAAATTAATTGTAAAAGAAAGTAGACAAGAAGTAAAAAATTTAGTAATATTATACAAGAGAGAAATTATGGCAACAGGATTTCCATGGCTGGAAAAGGAATAGGACGATTTCACGGATGAAAAGGTAGGTGGCAGGAAAATTGGATATAGCGTCTTTATTGGGGATAATACTTGGCGCCGCATTGTTTGTATTCGGCGTTATCACTGGAGGTACCGGTCCCGAGTCATTGCTGAACTTCTGGGATCCCGCTTCGGTCATCATCACGATCGGCGGCTCTATTGCAGGCACGCTCGCCTCGCATACGATGCCGGACTTTATCAACGGCCTTAAGTCCATCACGCTGACGTTCCAGACGCCCAAGGCGGACGTGAGCGAGGTGATCAAGCATATCATCGATCTTTCGAACATTGCGAGGAAGGAAGGGCTTCTGGCGTTGGAAGAGGCCGCGAACGGGATCGAGGACGAGTTTTTGAAGAAAGGCATCATGCTGGTCGTAGACGGCACGGATCCCGAGCTTGTGCGGGGGATCATGGAAGCGGATCTGATCTCCGTGGAAGCGAGGCATAAGACCTGCATCGGCTTCTGGACGAGATGGGCGGAGTTAGGCCCCGCCTGGGGCATGATCGGGACGCTGATCGGCTTGATCAATATGTTGAAGTTCTTGGACGACCCAAGTACGATCGGCCCCAGTATGGCGGTCGCGTTGGTCACGACTTTGTACGGCTCGCTGATCGCGAACTGGCTGTGCACGCCGACGGCGGCGAAGCTCTCGGTCAACAACGACGCGGAGATCACGATCAAGGAAGTTACGGTAGAAGGGCTTTTGTCGATCCAGGCGGGCGAGAACCCGCGTGTCATTGAAGAAAAGCTGAAATCCTTCCTGTCTCCGAAGATGCGCAACAGCATGTCAGAGCAGTCCGGAGGTGAGGAATAGTGGCAAGAAGGAAGAAGGAAGAGCCTTCCGGCGGCGCCGGGTGGCTGGCGACGTTCGGCGATCTGATGAACTTGCTGCTTTGCTTTTTCGTATTGCTGTTCTCCATGTCCTCCGTGGACGTGGATAAGTTCGAGGCGTTGGTGCAGTCCTTGCAGCACAGCTTCAGCATATTGCCGGAGGGCGGGGCGGCCGTCGGGGACGGGCAGATGGTGTCTTCCGGCGTCAGCCAACTGCAGTTTTTGGATGAGTATTACAAAGAGATCACAAATTCCGAATCGGAAGATACTGAGAACGGGGAGACGGGCGAGAACGACTTGAAGGAGAATGGGACGGTGGAGGCCGAGGAGGAGCTGAAAGAGGAATATTCGGAAGCGGCCCTAAAGGAGTCCGAGGAGATGGAAGAGCAGATCGAGGCGATGGCCGAGCAGAGCCAGATCACCGACCAGATCGAACTGAGCGCGAGCGCGCAGTACGTCCTGATTACCTTAAACGGCGCGTTGCTCTTTGATTCCGGCCAGTCCGAGATCCGGAAGGACGCGCTTCCTTTGGTGAATAAATTAGCTATGATGTTGGAGCGGTATAATGCCAACCTGATCGACATCGAGGGGCATACGGACAATGTCCCGATCAAAAATGAACAATACGAGAGCAACGATGTGCTTTCCGCCTACCGCGCGCTTGCCGTGAAGGATTATGTGCTCGGGATATCGCAGGCTCTTGACGCGTCCAAGATCCATGCCACCGGATGCGGGGAATACAACCCGGTAGCGGACAATTCCACGGCGGAGGGGCGCGCAAGGAACCGCAGGGTGGAGATTAAGATATACAATTCGTATAATTCAAATTAGAAAGGAAAGACGTCATGAAAAAGAATTTAATGAGTGTTTTGATCCTGGCATTAGTCGTAGCGAACCTGATCCTGACCGCGATCTTGATGATCTCCGTCGTGCCGCAGACCAAGAACGCGAACGAGCTGATCACGAAAGTATGCTCCGCCATTGACCTGGAGCTGGAAGGCGGGAAGGAAAGCGCATCCATTGACATCCCGATGGATCAGATCGAGTCCGTGGCGCTTGCGGATGGGGAGACCCTCAACATCAACCTGAAGGACGACGGCAGCGGCAAGAACCATTACGCGGTGGTTTCCGTCTCGCTTGCCCTTGATACGAAGAACGAGGGGTACGAGACATACGGGCCGGAAGGGATCAGCAGCAAGCAGGATATCATAAAGGACGAGATCATAAAGACCGTCTCCTCCCACACGATCAAGGAGATGAAGGAGAACCGTGCGGGAGTGCAGGATGAGATTTTGGAGCGCCTGCGCAAATTGTTCGATTCCGATTTTATCGTGAGCGTAGTATTCCCGACTTATAATTATGAATAAGATCATGGAACCAACAGATGTCAGGTGGTGAGAATGAATGAGCGAGGTCTTATCGCAAAGTGAGATAGACAGTCTGCTGAACGCCTTGAGCAGCGGTGAGCTGGATGCAGACGAGATGAAGGACACTGGGAAAAAGCAGGTAAAAAATTACGATTTTGCAAGGCCTGCGAAATTTTCCAAAGAACACCTTAGGACGATGGAGATCATATTTGAGCAGTACGGGCGTTTGCTGTCCACGAACCTCCCCGGATATCTGCGGAAAAATGTGCAGGTGGAGGTAATGAACTCCGAAGCGGTCACATATTCTGAGTTTTCCAACGCACTTTCGAACCCGGTGCTTTTGGGTATCGTCAATTTTGAGCCATTGCCTGGCAATATCATTATTGAATTGGCGACCAATTTGGGGTATGCTATTGTGGACAGGATGCTGGGCGGCATGGGGCTTCCCCTTGAGCATAACCGGGAATTTTCCGAGATCGAGCTTTTGATCATCGAGCGGATCTTGACGGTATGCATCAACCTCCTGCGCGAGCCATGGACGAACGTGGTGGAGATCCATCCCAGGCTTGAGCGCATTGAGACGAATTCCCAGTTTGCGCAGTTCATTTCCCCCAGCGAGATGATCGCGATCATCACGATCAGCATCAAGATCGGGGATGTGGAGGGGCTGATGAATATCTGCCTGCCTTATATGACGCTGGAAGACGTCATGGATAAATTGAACACGAAATATTGGTTCTCTACCATGAAGGAACGCGGGGAAGAAGAATATGCAGGAGTGATCGAATCCCTGATCGCCAAGGCGCCTATGCCGGTCAAAGCGGTCTTGGGTAAGAGCGCGATCTCGATCAGCGATTTTATCAATCTTCAGGTCGGGGATATTATCCGCTTGAATACAAAAGTAGACGATGAACTGTATGTATACGTGGGCAATATCAAGAAGTTCACAGTCTTGCCCGGGGCGTCGGGAGAGCATTATGCCGTAAGGGTTACGTCAGTTATCAGAGAGGAGCAATAAAGTTATGGATGGAGTTCTGTCACAAGAAGAGATCAGCGCCCTGTTGAATAATTCCGATGCAGTGGCAGCCGACGACAACGACTTGTCGCCGGAAGAGATCGACGCGATCGGCGAGATTTCCAATATCAGCATGGGGACGGCGGCGACGACGCTTTTTTCGCTGGTGAACCGGAAAGTGGACATTTCCACGCCGCGCGTATCGTTCGCCACATGGGAAGACATCGTAGAGGCTTATGAGAGGCCGTGCGTATTTATCCGGATCGCCTATACCGTGGGCTTAGACGGAAGCAACCTCCTTGTGCTAAAGGAGCATGACGTAAAAGTCATCACCGACCTGATGATGGGAGGGGACGGCACGAATACGGACGGAGAGCTTGGGGAATTGCATTTGAGCGCGATCAGCGAGGCAATGAACCAGATGATGGGAAGTTCCGCGACGTCCTTATCGTCCATGTTGAACAAGATGATTGATATCAGCCCCCCATCGGCGGACCTGATCGATCTGAAGGATACGCTGAACGGGGAATCGATCGATGAGTTCCTGGCGGATCGGTTCGTCAAGATCTCGTTCCAGATGGTGATCGACGATCTGGTGGACAGCGAGATCATGCAGTTGTACCCGATCTCTTTTGCGAAGGAAATGTGTTCCGGCGTCGCGCAGAATATGGCCGCCGACACATCTTCCACGAACCCGTCCCCGCAGCCCGCGCAGGAATCTGCCCCGCAGCCCGCGCCGGCGCCTCAGCCACAGGCGCAGCCTCAGCCGCAGATGCAGCCTCAGCCGATGATGCAACAGCAGCCAATGCCGCAGATGCAGCCTCAGCCGATGATGCAACAGCAGCCAATGATGCAGCAACCGATGATGGGCATGCCGATGGATATGTCGCAGATGTACGCGCAGCAGCCGGTAAATGTGCAATCCGCGCAGTTCCAGCCTTTTGCCGGCGATTTTAACCCGATTACGCAGCAGGAGAACATCGGCCTGCTGATGGACGTGCCGCTGGACGTGACAGTGGAGCTGGGAAGGACCAGCAAATCCATCCAGGACATCCTGGAATTCGCCCCCGGCACGATCATAGAGCTAAATAAGATCGCGGGCGAGCCGATCGATGTAGTTGTGAACGGTAAATATGTCGCCAAGGGAGAGGTCGTAGTCCTGGAAGAAAGCTTTGGCGTGCGTATTACTGAAATTATAAATAACAATTAAACATGAAAAAAGCAATATCAAGGAGAGGAAAACATGGCAAAGAATATTTTAATTTGTGACGATGCAGCATTTATGAGAATGATGATCAAGGACATTCTTACCAAGAATGGCTACGACATCGCCGGGGAAGCGGAAAACGGCTTAAAAGCGGTCGAGAAGTACAATGAAGTGAAACCGGATCTTGTATTGATGGATATTACCATGCCGGAAATGGATGGCATCCAGGCCTTGAAGCAGATCAAGGCGAGCGATCCGTCCGCATCCATCATCATGTGTTCCGCAATGGGACAGCAGGCAATGGTAATTGAGGCGATCCAGTCAGGCGCAAAGGACTTTATCGTAAAGCCGTTCCAGGCGGAGCGTGTTCTTGAGGCCGTGAAAAAAGTAGTTGGCTAACATGGCTTTGCTAGCACTTTCTTCTAAGTGGCAGAGTTTTGCCCAATTGGTCAGCCTGATCTTGATATTCCTGTTTGTGCTGGGCTTAACGGCCCTGACCGCGCGCTGGATCGCGCGGTATCAAAAAGGGATGGCGCATAACAGGAATATCCGAGTGATCGAAACGTTTCGGGTAAGCAACAACAAGTTTATCCAGATCATCCAGGTTGGCACGAAGTATCTGGCGATTTCCATTTGCAAGGATACTATGCATCTTTTGACAGAACTGACGGAAGAGCAGTTGCTACAGATCCCATCGGATGGGGAGGATGCGCCGAATGGCAGGAAAGGGCAATTCCAGGATATCCTGGACGGTCTGAGGGGAAAATTTCCGAAAAAGTAGGCAAGTCATTATGAAAAAAATAAAATATATCTATTGCGGGACTTCCTTTGCTTTTGGCACGGTCGCTCTGCTTTTAGCCCTTGCGCTGCTGTTCGGGAGTGACGTGTCCGCGGCGGAAGCCGGGAACGCGGGGACGGCCGCCGGGACGAATGGAACGGCGATCGGACAGGACGCAGGGCAGCTCAATGCCCCGAACACGGAGCAGGCGGACGCGCGGGCGGACAATACGGACGGCCTCCATATCGACTGGAACAACGATGAGGGAAACCTGTCCGGCAACATCAAGATCTTGCTGGCACTCACGGTCATTTCCCTGGCTCCGTCCATATTGGTCATGCTCACGTCCTTTACGCGCATCATCATCGTGCTGCATTTTGTCAGGACCGCCATTGGCACGCAGACAGTGCCGCCAAATCAGGTATTGGTCGGGTTGTCTTTGTTTTTGACGCTGTTTATCATGAACCCCGTCTTTACGGAGATCAACGAGACGGTCATCCAGCCGTTGGACAGCAACGAGATCGACCAGGAAGAGGCGTTGGAGCGCGTGCAGGTTCCCTTGCGTGAATTTATGTACGGGGAGATGCAGCGGAAGGACTTAAAGCTGTTTTGCGATATTGCGGAGATTGACATGACGGGCATGGACCTAAGCCAGCCGGAGACGCTGCAGGACGTGCCGATCCACGTTATCATCCCGGCCTTCATCATCAGCGAGCTTCGGACGGCCTTTATTATTGGTTTTTTGATCTATATCCCGTTCATCGTGATCGACATGGTGGTGTCTTCCATCCTGATGTCGATGGGTATGATGATGCTCCCGCCGACGACGATCTCCATGCCGTTCAAGGTGCTGCTGTTCGTCCTTGCGGACGGGTGGAATCTCGTGATCGGCAACCTGATCAAGACATTCCATTAACGGAGGTGAAAGCATATGATCACAGAAGGGCAGGTAATGGACATTGCGAGGGATTCGCTGTTTTTGATCATTAAGGTGTCAGCCCCCCTGCTGCTGGTGTCGCTGGTTGTCGGCTTGTTCATCAGCATCTTCCAGACTGTCACTTCGATCCAGGAGCAGACGCTCACGTTTGTGCCTAAGATCGTTTCCGTATTCCTGGGCCTGATGCTGGTAGGCGGATGGATGCTCGAGAACCTGTCGGCGTACATGACGGAATTATGGAGTAATTTCGGGCTGTACCTGCGTTAGGTTGAGACAGTATGGTAGACTATGGTATTTCGCTCTATACACTTGAATATTTTTTGATGATATTGGTAAGGGTCGCGTCATTTACCTTCATCGCCCCGTTTTTCGGGATGAACGACACCCCTGCCCGGGTCAAGATCGGCTTTTCGGTATTCGTATCCATAATTTTATATCAGGCGGTCCTGCCGAGAGGGACGTTAGAGTATTCCGGGGTGATCGGGTTCGCCATCATTGTTCTGAAAGAGGGAATTACAGGATTGCTCATTGGATTTGCGGCAAATATTTGTAATTCCATTATTGTGTTTTCAGGGAAAGTTATTGACATGGAGATCGGGCTTTCCATGGCGATGATGTACGACCCGCTGACGCAGACGCAGTCCGGCCTGACCGGGACCTTGTACAATTACTTTATCATGCTTTTGCTCATCGTGACGGATATGCACCATTATATCCTGCGCGCCCTGGTCGACACGTACCAACTGATCCCGGTGGACGGAGCCGTCTTCGATTACGGGAGCCTGATGTCTTCGTTCCTGACATATATGGGGGACATGATGGTGATCGGGTTCCGGATCGTGCTTCCGGTCTTTGCCTGCAGCATGATCTTGAACTGCATCCTGGGCATTATGGCGAAGGTCGCGCCGCAGCTGAATATGTTTGCCGTCGGGATGCAGCTAAAAGTCCTGCTGGGCTTTACGATCCTGTTCCTTACCATTATCCTGCTTCCGGACATTGCCAATTTTATATTCACGGAAATGAAGCGCATGATCGTTTCCGTAGTCGAGGGGATGTATTAAGTGGAAGGACAATATTTTTTCATGGAATACGACCTGCAGTTCTTTGCGAAAGACGGGGACGGCGGGGAAAAGACTGAGCCGGCCACGCCCAAGAAGCTGCAGGACGCAAGGAACGAGGGCCAGGTGGCGAAGAGCCAGGAGCTGAACCATGCCATCGGCCTGATCACGCTTTTTTTGGTCCTGCGGAATTTCATGTCGTATATCGGGGAGAACCTTTTCGACATCTTCTCGGGGATCTACAATAAGATTCCGGACGTTATTTCCGAGAGCATCGGTGGGATTTCCCCCTATTTGGCAAGCATGGTCATCAATAACGTCATGATGTTCATCCTGAGGATCATCGCCCCGGTTCTGATCATCGGCTTTTTCACGTCCGTGCTGATCAACCTTTGGCAGGTAAAGTGGAAGGTGACGACAAAGCCGATGCATCCGAGGCTCGGGAAGCTGAATCCCTTAAACGGGGCCAAGCGCATCATCTCGAAGGATTCGTTCTTTGAGCTTGGGAAGTCCATCCTCAAGATCATCGTGATCGGCGCGGTCGCCTACGCTTCCATCCGGGACCATCAGGACGAGCTGTTCTTGCTTTATGACATCCCGCTGATGCAGGTCATCCTGCTGGTCGGGAACATCGTGCTGGACGCGGGCCTTCGGATCAGCCTGATCTATCTTGTGGTGGGGATCGCGGACTGGATCTACCAGAAGCATAAGTTCAAGGAAGACATGAAGATGTCAAAGCAGGAGGTCAAGGATGAGTTCAAGAATATTGAAGGGGATCCGGCGGTCAAGGGGAAGCAGCGCGCCAGGATGCGCGAGGCGTCCCAGCGGCGCATGATGCAGAACCTCCCGACGGCGGACGTCGTCATTACGAACCCGACCCATTATGCGGTCGCGATCAAGTATGACGCGGATCAGCATGCCGCCCCGGTCGTGATCGCGAAGGGCGAGGATTACCTTGCCATGAAGATCAGGGAAGCGGCGAAAGAGCATCAGATCGAGATTGTGGAAAATAAGCCATTGGCGCGGATGCTCTATGCGAACGTAGGCATAGGGGAGGAAGTGCCGCCGGAGCTGTACCAGGCGGTGGCGGAAGTCCTCGCCTTCGTCTACAGCATGCGGGAGAAGCGGCGGCCGTAAGGAGCCTGGCCGGATCCGATAGACCATAAAAAAGAGGAAAGGAGGGAAAGGCATGAAAAGGGCTGATATAGGGGTCGCAATGTACTTGCTGGCTGCGATCGTGTTCTTTATTGTTCCGATCCCTTCTTTTTTACTGGACATCATGCTGGCGGCGAACATATCGATCGCGCTGGTGATCCTGATGAATTCCCTGTTTGTGCAGGAAGTCCTGGACATGGCCTTTTTTCCGACGCTGCTCTTGTTCACTACGATCTTCCGGATCTCGCTGAACGTCTCCTCGACGAGGCTGATCCTGATCGATGGCGACCCCGGGAACGTGGTCCGCACGTTCGGGCAGTTCGTCGGCGGGAATGATTTTGTGGTCGGCGTCATCATCTTCATCGTCATGATCCTGATCCAGTTGATCGTTATCAATAAAGGTTCGGAGCGTGTGTCGGAGGTAACGGCGAGGTTTACCCTGGACGCTATGCCCGGGAAGCAGATGGCGATCGACGCGGACTTAAACACAGGCAGCATCAACGACAAGCAGGCGAAGGAGCGGCGGGATAAGATCCAGCAGGAATCCAGCTTTTTCGGGGCGATGGACGGCGCGACCAAGTATGTGAAGGGGGATGCGACCGTCGGCATCATCATCACGTTCATCAACTTGATCGGCGGCGTCATCATGGGCGTGACGCGCCAGGGGCTTGACATCATGGACGCCCTGAACCAGTATGGGATCCTTACGATCGGCGACGGCCTGGTCAGCCAGATCCCTTCTCTCCTGATCTCGCTGGCAACGGGCATCCTTGTGACGAAAGCGTCGAAGGAGGCGGATTTTGGGCATATCCTGATCGGGCAGCTTTTCGGGATCCCGAGGGTTTTGTATATCGTGGGCACGGTCATGATCTTCTTAGGGATCGCCACCCCGCTTGACTGGAGGCTGTTCATCCCGTTCGGGATCGCATTTTTAGTTGCCGGGCGGAGCGTGGACGGCAACCTCGCGGTTGAGGCGATCGAGGAAGAAGTCGATACCGCGGAGGAGGAGGCCGAGGAGATACGGCGTCCGGAAAATGTCGTCTCGCTGCTCCAGGTGGATCCGATCGAGCTGGAGTTTGGCTACGGCATCATCCCGCTCGCGGACGTGAACCAGGGCGGGGACCTGTTGGACCGCGTCGTCATGATACGCCGTCAGATCGCGCTCGAACTTGGCGCGGTCGTCCCGATCATCCGGCTCCGCGACAACATCCAGTTGAACCCGAACCAGTATATCATTAAGATCAAGGGCATCCAGGTGACGGAAGGCGAGATCCTGTTCGACCATTATATGGCGATGAATCCCGGGTTCGTCGAGGAGGAGATCTCCGGTATCCCGACGTTCGAGCCTTCGTTCCACCTTCCGGCTCTCTGGATCACGGAGAGCCAGAGGGAACGCGCGGAGAGCCTGGGCTATACGGTTGTGGATCCGCCGTCCATCATCGCGACGCATTTGACGGAAGTGATCCGCGCGCATATCGACGAGCTTCTCTCCAGGCAGGACGTGCAGAGCCTGATCGACAACGTCAAGGAGAACAACCCGACGCTGATCGACGAATTGATCCCGAAGCTCTTAGGCGTCGGCGAGATCCAGAAAGTGCTTCAAAATCTGCTTCGTGAGGGGATCTCGATCCGCGACCTGCTCACGATCTTCGAGACGCTTGCGGACCACGCGGCGACGACCCGCGACACCGACGTGCTGACGGAGTATGCAAGGCAGAGCTTAAAGCGCGCCATTTCCAGCAAATACTTCCCGGCGAACGAGACGACCAGCGTCGTCACCTTAGATCCGAAGCTGGAGCAGGAGATCATGAATTCCGTGAAGCAGACGGAGCAGGGCGCGTACCTGACGCTGGATCCGGAAAAGACGAAGGCGATCATGGCTTCCGTGGAGACGGAGATCGCAAAACTGGAGGACTTGGGGAAGAACCCCATCGTCATCACATCGCCGATCGTCCGTATGTACTTTAAGAAATTAACGGAAGATTACTTCAAGGATCTGATCGTGATCTCCTATAATGAAGTGGAATCTAATATTGAATTGCAATCAGTAGGGATGGTGAGCCTTTCATGACAATCAAAAAATTCCAGGGGCGTACGGAAGAAGAAGCTATTGCGAAAGCGCAGGAAGAATTCGGCCCGCAGACCGTGATCATGAATACAAAAGAGATAAAGCCCAAGGGATTGTCCCGCATCTTCAAGGACACGACTTACGAGGTGACGGCCGCGGTGGAAGAGACGGAGGCGTCGTCTTCCTCCAAGAAGCTGGTGCCGCTCCAGATGCCGGGGAACATCAACGTGGCGGCGGACGAGCCGATCTCCATACCGGGGCCTGAGCCAGACCCGGTGCCCATCAAGGAGATGTTCAAGACCGTCGAGAATACCTGGGCGTCTTCGATGAGCCAGGCGGCCGCGGAGGAGAAGCCGAAGGACAACACGGCGGAGGTGAACCTGGAGAAGAAGCTGGAAAGCCTCCAGACGCTGTTGGAGAAAAAGCTCGCGCCCAAGCCGGAAGCGAAGGAGATCTTCCCCAAGGAGGCGCCGGCGGACGATAACTTAAAGTTCGTGAAGATGATCTACAGCATCCTTTTAGAAAACGAAGTGGATGAGAAGTATGTGAACCAGATCATGGATGAGGTTGAGAAAGTGATGAAGGGCGGCGTCAGTGTGGATCATATCCTTTCCAATATCTATCAGAAGATGATCTTAAAGTTCGGGCAGCCGCAGCCGATCGAGCTGACCGGGCCGAAGCCGAAGGTCGTGTTCCTCATCGGACCGACCGGGGTGGGGAAGACGACGACGGCCGCGAAGATCGCTTCCCGCTTCAAAGTGGAGAAAGGCAAGAAAGTGGCGCTTTTCACGGCGGACACCTACCGGATCGCGGCGGCCGAGCAGCTCCATACGTACGCGAACATCCTGGATACGACGCTGACGATCGTCTACTCCTCCGAGGAACTGAACGAGGAGCTGGAAAAGGCCGCGGATTACGACCTGGTGCTGGTCGACACAGCGGGCTTCTCACACAAGAACGAGGAGCAGCGCAACGAGATGAAGGAATTGATCGACAACGTGCCGGAGGAATATGACAAGGAAGTGTACCTGGTCTTGAGCGCGACGACCAAATACCGGGATCTTTTGGATATTGCGGATATTTACAAGAAGAATTTCCAGTTCAAATTGATCTTCACGAAGCTGGACGAGACGATCTGTCTTGGAAATATCCTGAATATGAAACTTTACACGGGGGCGGATCTGTCGTATGCTACTTATGGGCAGAATGTCCCGGAGGATATCGAGATTTTTAATTCGCAGAAAATCGTTAAATTTCTGCTTGGAGGGAAATAGATATGGACCAGGCAGAACAATTGAGGAATATCGTAAAAAGGAACCAGCAGATCACCCCGAAGGCGCGCGTCATCACCGTTACGAGCGGGAAAGGCGGCGTCGGGAAGTCGAACACGGTCGTCAACCTTGCCGTGCAGCTTCAGAAAAAGGGGAAGAAAGTCATTATTTTCGACGCGGATTTTGGCCTTGCGAACGTTGAGATCATGTTCGGGGCCGTTCCGAAATATAATCTGAGCGACCTGATCTACCGGGGTAAGAGCATCCAGGAGATCATCACGCCGGGGCCTTTGGACATCGGCTTCATATCCGGCGGGTCCGGCATTACGGGCGTGAACAACCTCTCCCGGCAGCAGATCAGGTTTTTGGTGCAGAATGTCGCGGAGCTGGACGCGTATGCGGACGTCATCCTGGTCGACACCGGGGCGGGCATTTCCGACAAAGTGCTGGAATTTGTGCTGGCAAGCCCGGAGATCCTGCTGCTCGCGACGTCCGACCCAAGCTCTTTGACGGACGCCTACTCCCTGCTGAAGGCTTTGTACTACAATCCGGAATTTCAGCAGGCGCAGGCGAAGATCCAGGTCATTTCCAACCGGGTGGAATCCGAAGAGGAGGGCGCGGGCATCTACGGGAAGCTGAACGCCGTCGTCGGGCAGTTCTTGAAGGGCAGCCTGGAATACTTAGGCATGGTGCCGTATGACGCTGCCATTGAGAAAGCCGTGCGCCAGCAGCAGCCGACAAGCATCCTCTACCCGGAGACGAGGTCGGTCCGGGCGTTCGAGATGCTGGCGGACCGCCTGCTGAACGGAAGCGTGATGCCGATACAGGAAAAGAAAGGGATCTTACATATGTTGTCCCGGTTTATTTATAGAAAGAATTGAGATAGAGGTGCCTATGGGATCTAACATCATAAAGATTGGGGATAAAGTTGATATTCGTATTTTGCAGCATGTAGAACAGGCAAAGCGGACGGGGGAGCGCCCGGTCGTATACCACAGCAAGGTCTTAGACATTCTTGCGGGCGGCCGGCTGGAGGTGTCCGTCCCGCAGGAGAACGGCAGGAACGTCTTGCTGCCGAAGGGGATCCGGCTGGAGTTCATCTTTTATTCGTCCGGGGACATTTACCGATGCATCGCGCATATCAAGGACCGCTACGCCAAGGACCAGATCCCGATGTTTTTGGTCGAGCCTAAGACCGCGTTGGAAAAATATCAGCGGCGCGACTATTACCGTTTTGAATGCGCCATGGATATGCAGTATATGCCGATCACGGAAGTGGAGGCTGAGATGGAGGACATCGCGGAGATCAAGGAGCATCACAGGCTGCACTACCCGCAGGATCTCCCCAGGGACGGGGTCGCCGTGGACTTGAGCGGAGGGGGCGTCCGGTTTGTCGGCGGGTGGCTCGGGGACAACTGGCGATACGTCTTAATGTCGATGCACCTAAAGAACGAGGCGATGGATTACCACTTGGAGATCGTGGGAGATATCCTGCTGCGCCAGAAGGCCAAGGCAGACCAGCCTAAGTATGAATATCGCGTGAACTTCCTGCCGAAAAGCCGGACGGAGCGGGAAATGATCATCAAGTATATTTTTGAGCAAGAACGCAGAAGCAGGGAAAAGGGATAGCTATGATGAGAAAAAATATTTTGGTAGTTGATGACTCTGCACTCATGAGAAAGGTTATTTGTGATATAATCAATACAGACAGCACATTTCAAGTGACCGATGTTTGCAAAGACGGCCTGGAGGCGTATATGAAGCTGAAAAGCAAGGAGTATGACGCCGTGATCTTAGACATCACCATGCCGCGCATGAACGGTCTGGAATTACTGGAAAAACTGCAATCGGAAGGGATCAAGGCATCTGTGATCATTGTAAGCACCTTGGCGACCAGGGATGCGGATGAGACGATCCGTGCAATGGAACTGGGGGCGATCGATTTCGTTACAAAACCGGGCAATATCATTGAAGCCAAAGGGGAAGATTTCAAACGGCAGATCCTGAAGGTGCTAAAGGCGGTCGTCAATTCTGAGAATGCCAAGAACTTCCCGGCGGCGGGCGCGAAAGCGCCGAAGAAACAGATGGTCGCCGTCACCCCGCCCGTGAAGATGGCCGGGCCGGGCCGGAACAAATTGATCGCGTTGGCCTGCTCCACCGGAGGACCGAAAGCGCTGCAGAGCGTGATCCCGTATCTCCCGAAGAACATGGGGGCGCCGATGGTGCTTGTCCAGCATATGCCGCCGGGGTTCACAAAGTCGATGGCGGAACGGTTGGACGACGTGAGCCAGGTCCGCGTCAAGGAAGCGGAGGAGGGGGACATCCTCCAGAAAGGCTGCGTCTACATCGCGCCGGGCGGCAAGCATATGGAGATCCTGAAAAAGCCCAACGACACTCACGTCGTCCATTTGAACGATAAGCCGGCGATCGGCGGGCTGAGGCCCTGCGCTAATGTGACGTATGAATCGCTGCGGACGAGCGGCTACGACCAGATCGTGTGCGTCGTGCTGACCGGGATGGGCACGGACGGGACGGGAGGGATCCTTTCCCTGCGCGAGAAGAAGCCGATCCATGTGATCTCCCAGGACGCCGCGTCCTGTGTCGTATATGGGATGCCGAAGTCCATTGCGGACACAGGCGTTGTAAACGAAGTAGTTCCATTAACAGAGGTTGCACAAACGATAATAAAGAACGTGGGGGTACAATAATATGGATGTGAGCCAATATCTTGAAATTTTTATCGACGAAACGAACGGGCATCTGCAGGATCTGTCCGATTGTATCATGGTGCTTGAGAAAGAGCCGGAGAACATGGATACGATCAACGAGATCTTCCGGGCGGCGCATTCCTTAAAGGGGATGGCCGGGACGATGGGATTTAAGAGGATGCAGCGCCTGACCCATGACATGGAGAACGTGTTCCAGGAGATCCGTAGCGGGAACATGAACGTCACCAGCAGCCTTGTGGACGTATTGTTCCAGTGCTTAGACGCGATCGAGGCTTATCTGGACAACATAAAGGAAAGCTCCGACGAAGGAACCGACGACAACGAGGCGATCATCAACGAGCTGAACGATATCCTGGCAGCCGGGACCGGGGCTGCCCCGCAGAAGGAAGAAAAGCCGAAAGAAGAGGCTTCGAAGCCGAAGGAGGACGCGTCGTCGTCAGATGAGAAGTATCCGAAGAAATATCTGGACATCGAGTTCTCGGAGAAGGAAAAGGACGAGTTAAAAGAGGCGGAAGAGAAGGGGATGCACCTTTATGGCATCACCGTGTACATACAGAAAGAATGCCTGTTAAAAGCAGCGCGGGCGTTCCTTGTATTCAAGGCTGTGGAGGACTATGGGAATATCCTGGTCTACAGCCCGAGCTCCCAGGACATCGAGGATGAGAAATTTGAATTTGATTTCAGCTTCTTCCTTGCGAGCGAGGCGGAGTTTGAGGAGATCGAGGCGGTGACGAAAGCGGTTTCCGAGATCGAGGAGGTCGTCGGGGAACGGCTGAAGTTCAAGGATCTGACGGCTGCGGCGGAGAAGAAAGAAGCCGAGGAGGCGGCCGCGGCAAAAGCGGCGGCGCAGGCGGCGAAGGCTGCCGCGGAGAAAGCCCCGGCGGCGCAGGCGGCGAAGGCTCCGGCAGCGAAGCAGGCAGCAGGCAAGCAGGCTGCGGCGAAGAAGCAGACGCCGGGCAAGCCGGTCACGAACCGCACGGTCCGCGTCGATATCGAGAAGCTGGACGCGCTGATGAACCAGGTCAGCGAGCTTATCATCGCGAAGAACTCCCTGGTCGCGTTCGGATACAATCCGGAAGGGGAAGGCGGCATCAATTCCCAGGCGTTCCACGAGCAGATCGAGTATTTGGAGCAGATCACCACGGGGCTGCACGAATCCGTCATGAAGGTCCGGATGGTTCCGATCGAGAGCGTCGTGCAGAAATTCCCGCGCATGATCCGCGACTTGTCCAAGAAGCTGGATAAGAAGATGGAATTGTACATGACCGGCGAAGACACGGAGTTGGACCGTACGGTCGTCGACCAGATCGGCGACCCGCTGCAGCATCTGCTCCGTAACTCCGCGGACCATGGCCTTGAGAGCGCGGAAGTCCGTTTGAAGAGGGGCAAGCCGGAAGTCGGCGCCATCAACCTGAACGCGTTCCAGGAAGGCAATAATGTCATCATTGAGGTAAGCGACGACGGCAACGGGATCGATACGGAAAATGTGAAGAACAAGGCGATCGAGCGGGGGCTTGTCACGCCCGAGCAGGCGGCGGGCTTAAGCCAGAAAGAGATCATCGATTTCCTGTTCATGCCGAGCTTCTCCATGGCGAAGCAGATCTCCGATATCTCCGGCCGGGGCGTTGGGCTTGACGTCGTAAAGTCCAACATCGAGGCGTTAGGCGGGGACGTCGAGGTGAAGAGCGTATTAGGGGAAGGATCCAAGTTCATCGTGCGGCTGCCTTTGACGCTTGCGATCATCCAGGCGCTGATGGTGGAGGTGCGGAAGGAGAAATACGCGATCTCCCTTGGTTCGATCGAGACGATCGAGGAGATATCCCCCTCGGATATCAAGTACGTGCAGGCAAAAGAAGTCATCCACATCCGCGACATGGTGATCCCGCTGTTCTACCTGGATCAGCTCCTGGACTGCGAGCCGGCCGAGGAGGAACGGGAAAGCCTGATCGTCATCATCGTCCGCAAAGGGGACCGCTTCGCGGGGCTTATCGTGGACGAGCTGGACGGGCAGCAGGAAATTGTTATCAAGTCCCTGGGCAAATATATTAATAACAGCTCAAAGATCATCAGCGGCGCGACTGTCCTTGGCGACGGCGAGGTAGCGTTGATCCTGGATGTTAATACATTATTTTAGGGGGTGTCGGCATGGCAAAGAATAAATCAATGATCGAGGATGACAAGAAGCAGTATATCGTAGTGAAGATCGGCAGCGAGCAGTATGGGATCGACATCAGCTACGTCAACAATATCGTGCGCATGCAGAAGATCACCCGCGTGCCGAAGGTGCAGCCTTACTTTAAGGGCGTCATCAACCTGCGCGGCGAGATCGTGCCGATCATGAGCATCCGCACGAAGATGAATTTGGAACCGGACGTGTTCACGGACGTCACGAGGATCATCATACTAAAGCTGGAAGAGCATGGAGTCCTTGGCATTCTTGTGGATGAGGTGAAGGAAGTAGTGACCCTTGGGCCGAACGAGATTGATAAGACGACGAACGACGTGAAGAACAATAAGAGCAATTTTATCGATGGAGTCGGGAAAAACGGGGGAACGTTGATCTCTTTGTTCGACATCAACAGCATTGTTGACGAGAGCGAGAATGCATAACAGGATCTTGAGAGGGCTGCTGCAGTAAGTAGGAAAGCTTTTGCGGCAGCCTGTTCGTAATAAGAGCGAGAAGAAGAAAGGAAAAACAGTATGGCTAAATTTAGCTTAGAACAATTAAACGATGTATATTTTGACGTACTCAAGGAGATCGGGAACATCGGCGCGGGGAATGCGACGACGGCGATTTCCCAGATGCTGAACCTTCGGATGGACATGGAAGTCCCGAAAGTCGTGCTTTTGACGTTCCAGGAGCTTCCGGCAGCGATCTCCGCCGAAGAAGAGACCGTGCTGGGGATCTACTTAGAGGTGTCCGGCGACATCGACGGGAGCATGATGTTCCTGTTAAAGACAGAATCCGCGCATTATCTGGTGAACCGCTTAATGGGCCGCCCGGAGGATTACGCGGAGGACTTCGACGAGATGGATTTATCCGCGTTAAAGGAGATCGGGAATATCATTTCCGGGTCGTACCTGTCTGCGCTTTCGGCCATGACGAATATGGTGATCACATCGTCCGTCCCGTATCTTGCGCTGGACATGGCCGCGGCGATCTTGAGCGTCCCGGCGATCCAGTTCGGGCAGTATGGGGACAATGCGCTTTTGATCGAGACGGCTTTTGGGGACGATGTGAAAATACAGGGCTTTTTCATATTGATGCCGGATGTTGAATCTTACGATAAAATCTTAACGTCATTGGGGATCACACTATAAGAGGAGCATGGTAGAATGGCTACAGTTAAAGTTGGTATGGCAGATTTGAATATATGCAGGGCGCCGGATATGATAACCACGCTGGGGTTGGGTTCATGTATTGGGATCGCAGTCTACGACCCGGTCTTAAAGATCGGGGGATTGGCGCATATCATGCTTCCGGACAGCACGCAGATGAGGAATAATTCAAATATCGCTAAATTCGCAGATACAGGGATCGAGGAATTGATCAAGCGCGTCACGGCTGCCGGGGCGAACCGTCGCCGGCTTGTCGCGAAGATCGCGGGCGGGGCGAAAATGTTCGAGGTAAGCGGCCTGTCCAATATCGGAAATGTCGGGGAGCGGAACGCCCAGGCTTCCAAGCGGAAGCTTCAGCAGATGGGGATCCCGCTGCTGGCTGAGGATACCGGGCTCAATTTCGGGCGGACGGTCGAGCTTTATCCCGCAACCGGGGAGTTTCACATCAAGGCGGTTGGGAAGCAGTTAAGGATCATTTGAAGGGGACTGGGTATGAAGACGAAGCAAGTGCCGATAACCATCACGCTGATCGCAGGGTTTGTGACCTGCGTCATTGGTTTTGCCACGCATATGGAGACCGCGCAATTTGTTAAGGTATGGGTGTCGGTCTTAGTCCTGTTTTACATATTGGGATGTTTCGCGAAACTGGCATTGGACAAAATGTTCAAGGAAGAGACGGAAGAAGCCACGGATGAGGCGGAGGAAGGCGAAGACGCGGAAGCAGAGGGCAGTGAGGAAGCGGAAGCGGCGGAGGAGGCCGCTAAGGAGGACCAGGCCTGAGCGCCAGGCAGGGCGCGCTGCGGCATCCGGCTTGGCTCGCTGCCCATGGGAACAAAATAACATAGGGGCTTTTTCCTATGGTCTTGGGGGCTTTGGATGAATACAGCAGAAAGAGAACAGATGTGGGCGGACTTCAGGAAGAAGCCCACGGCGGAATTAAGAGAAAAGCTTATCGTGGAATATGCGCCGTTAGTCAAGATCGTGGCGGGGCGCTTGAGCATGTACCTCGGGTACAATGTGGAATATGACGATCTGGTGGGATATGGGATCTTTGGCCTGATCGACGCTATTGACAAGTTTGACGCGAAAAAAGACGTAAAATTTGAGACGTATGCCAGCCTTCGGATACGCGGGTCCATTTTGGATCAGATCCGGAAAATGGACTGGATCCCAAGGACGGTCCGCCAGAAGCAAAAGAAGATCGACGAGGCGATCCGCCGGATCGAGGAACGCACCGGGCGGAATGCTTCCGACGAGGAGATCGCCGCGGAGCTGGAAGTGAGCAGCGAGGAGCTGCTGGCCTGGCAGTCGCAGCTAAAGGTCACGAATCTCATTTCCCTGAATGAGTATGTGGAACAGGGCGCGGAGCCCGTCATGGATGCGAAGAAAAATTCCCATTTCATCCAGCCGGAGGACGCCATTGCCCAGGAAGAGCTGAAAAAAATGCTGGGCGTGTCATTGGAAGCGCTTACGGAGAAAGAACGTAAGGTCATCACGCTGTATTATTATGAAGACTTGACGCTGAAGGAGATCAGCAATATCCTGGAAGTGTCGGAATCGCGCATTTCACAGCTTCATACGAAAGCATTGGCAAAAATGAAAAAAACGATGGGGCCTTACATGAATATATTAACGGATTAAGCGGAGGATATTTATGGAGAGCAGAAATGGATATTTTAAATTGGACATAAGGGATGTGGGAGTGTTCCTGCTGGTCTATCCGCCAACGGGGGGCGGCAAGCCCGCAGAGGTGAAGGACGCGGTCGCTTATCTGGAGCAGAAAGGGTACAAGGGCTTCAATTTAAAGGAGCTGAACCAGGCGACTTTGCGTATGGACGGGATCCAGGAAGTCTATGTGGGCGAGTGGAACGGCTTCCAGGAAAACGAACAGATGGCGCTGACCGTGTCGATCGACAAAATGCTCGTCTTCTGCCGCTTCTATCCGCCTTCCAACCAGGGGAAGCTCTTAACGGGAGAGGACATCCAAAAGGACCTGATCTCCCATCAGGTCAAGGTCGGCGTCCAATTGGAAGAGATCGCGAAGTTCTTGAAGGAACGCCGTTACTGCACGAATTATATTTTTGCGAAAGGGACTCCTCCGGTCAATGGCAAGGATGCGAAGATCGAATATTTTTTCAATACCAGCCATAACTTAAAGCCGAAGAAGAACGAGGACGGGTCCGTCAATTACCATGAGCTGAATACCATCAGCCATGTGGAGAAGGGGCAGCTCTTGGCAAAGCTCCATAAGGAAGAGCCGGGGACGCCTGGGATCGACGTCTTCGGCAACGAGATCAGCGGCCGACAGCTCAAGACGCTCAAGCTGGAGTTCGGCAACAACATCACGCTCTCCGAGGACGGGACGGAGATCTATTCCAACGTTACCGGGCACGCGAGCTTAGTCAACCGCAAGGTCTTTGTTTCCGATGTCTTTGAGGTGCCTGCGGATGTGGACAATACGACGGGCAACATCGTATACGACGGGAATGTGGAGATCAGGGGGAATGTCAAGAGCGGCTTCTCCGTGCGCGCGAAAGGGGACATCATCATCGAGGGCGTGGTGGAGGGCGCGTACCTGCACGCGGGCGGCCAGATTATCGTGAAGCGCGGCATCCACGGTATGTCGAAAGGCAAGGTCGAGGCGGACAACAACGTCATCACGAAGTTCATCGAGAACGCCACGGTCATTTCCGGCGGCTTCATCGAGACGGAATCCATCCTGCACAGCAACGTGTCCGCGACGACGGACATCCGCGTCAGCGGCAGGAAGGGTTTTGTGAACGGCGGGACGATCCGCGCGGGCAATTCCGTGGAGGCGCAGACGGTCGGCTCGGAAATGGGGGCAGTCACCCGGATCGAGGTCGGCGTGGATCCCCATGTAAAGGCGCGTTACGGGGAGATCCAGAAAGAAATGACGCAGATCGGGAAGGAATTGGACCAGATGCGCCCGATCCTCGTCAGCTTCAACGAAAAGGTACACCGAAAGGAGCCGATCAGCCCGGACCGGATGCAGCAAGTGCAGATGATCGCCCAATCGTTTAAGCTAAAGCAGCAGCAGCTAAACGCGCATCGGGCGGAATTTAAGGAGCTGCAGGGGATGATCCGCCTCTCGCAGGGCGCGAAGATCAAAGTAAAGGGGAATATTTACCCGGGCGTGTCCATCCAGATTTCCGACGTGGGCATGAATATCAAAAGCGTAAGGGCTTGTTCAAAGTTTGTAAAAGACCAGGGAGAAGTTGTCGTCCGGCCTTTGTAAAGAAGGAGTGATGGAAAATGTCAATCAGGCCTGTGGAATTTAGCGGAGTAGTTCAAAGAAGCCAGGATATCAGCGCGGTAAAGCAGCAGGAAGACAATAAGGCCGCGCTTCAGCAGCAGAATATGCAGACGCATTTCTCCAAGGAGACGTCGCAGCATATGCAGCAAGTCAACCATGCGGACGACTCGAAGAATCCTGAACAGAAATTCGACGCGCGCGAAAAGGGGCGCAACAAGTACGAGAACCTCCGGAAGAAAAAGAAGACGGACAAGAAGGAAGACGGGAAAGCCGCCGCAAAGGCAACGGTCGGCGGCTTCGATATGAAGATTTAGGTAGGTAGGAGCTTATGACAGGATTGGAGATTGCATTATTGACGATTGGCGCCATACTGATGGTCGCAAGTTTTTTTGTTACGGAGAAGCTGTCCAACAAGGACCTGGAGAAGATTTCCGAATTAAGCACGGAAGAGATGCGCCGCATCCTGGAGAAGAACCTGACGGAGGCGCAGGTCAAGGTGAACAACATGGTAGATCAGGTCATAGACCAGTCGATCGAGAAATCCATGGACGTTGTGGAACGCGCCCTGGACAAAGAGACGAATGAAAAGATGCGGGCAATCTCGGAATATTCCGACACCGTGCTGGAAGCGATCCATAAGACACACAACGAGGTGATGTTCCTGTACAGTATGTTGAATGACAAGCATTCAGAGCTTACGAATTATGCAGGAAATCTTGCAGATCTGGCGATCCATTTGGAGGAACTGCAGGCCGACGTCCAGCAGTCGCTGGGCCAGTCGCAGGAGACGCTCCAAAAGATCAGGGAATCCGCGCCGGATCCGGCCCAGCCGCCCGAAAAGGAACTTCCCAAGGCCCCTGTGACGGAGCTTCCGACCGAGCTTCCGGACGTCCAGGCGGACGAGATGATGAACCACAACCAGATGATACTGGAACGGTATAAGGAAGGGAAGAGCGCGGTGGAGATCGCGAAGGAGCTTGGGATCGGAGTAGGCGAAGTAAGGCTTGTGATAGGGCTGTTCAGAGAGGAAGAAATGTGATTTATGAAATTAAAATACTATTTGCGCGGATTGGGCATAGGGGTCATTTGCACGGCGATCATCATGGGCATCGCCCTTTCCGGGAATAAGAAAGAAACGCTGTCAGATATCGAGATCATCGAGCGCGCGCGGCTGCTCGGGATGGTAATGCCGGAAGAGTCGCAGGAGACGGAAACGGAGGCGCAGGACGCCGACGGGGACAAGCAGGGGGCGGATCCGCAAGGCGGGGACGCGCAGGAAAGCGCGAAAAAACCCGTGAGCAAATCCGCGGAAAGCTTAAAGAACAAGGATGCGGCCGACGGGAACGGGCAGGAAAGCCCCAAGGAAGACGATGCGGAGACGGACGACGCCGAAACGGACGACGCCAAAACAGATGATGCCAAAACAGACGACGCCAAAACAGACGACGCCAAAACAGACGATGCGGCGGACGCGAAGGCTGGCGATACGGGTTCACAAACGGGCAGCCAGGCGGAGCCAGGCGGGCAGGCGGCGGGCAGCGGGGACGCGGACGTCGTGACGATCGAGGTCGCAAGGGGCGATTTTTCAAAAGCCATCAGCCAGAAGCTCTTTGACGCCGGGCTGATCGAGGACGCGGACGCGTTCAACGATTATATGGTCCAAAAGGGAGTGGACGATATGCTAAGCACAGGCACCCATGAGATCCCGCGCGGCGCGACGCCGGACCAGATCATCGAAATTTTGCAGGGAAAGCAGTAAATTAGGGCTTGCAAGCAGATTTCCCCTGTGGTATACTCTTTAAGTCGTAGAAAAGGCGCGCAAAGCGTCTTTGGGCGGGATCTGAATCTTTCGGCTCCCGCGGAAGTTTATAAACCAAGCACATGTGCGGACCAGGAAGAAGGTGCCAACGGTCGCTTCTTGGGAGGAAACACATGGGAGACTAACCAAATGGAGGTAAGAAACATGGGCGTTATTTCAATGAAACAGTTGTTAGAGGCAGGTGTCCATTTCGGGCATCAGACAAGAAGATGGAACCCGAAAATGGCTCCTTACATCTACACGGAGCGGAATGGCATTTATATCATCGACCTGCAGAAATCCGTAGGGAAGGTAGACGAGGCTTACAGGGCCGTGTCCGACATCACGGCGGAAGGCGGCACGATCCTTTTCGTAGGGACGAAGAAGCAGGCGCAGGACGCGATCAAGGCGGAAGCGGAGCGCTGCGGTATGTTCTATGTCAACGAGCGGTGGCTGGGCGGCATGATGACGAACTTCAAGACCATCCAGAGCCGTATCGCGCGTTTGAAGGCCATTGAGGCAATGTCCGAGGACGGGACATTCGACGTCCTTCCGAAAAAAGAAGTCATCGCTTTGAAGAAGGAATGGGAGAAGCTGGAACGGAACCTTGGCGGGATCAAGGAAATGAAGCGGCTTCCGGACGCGATCTTCGTCGTAGATCCCAAGAAGGAGAGGATCTGCGTGCAGGAGGCGCACGCGCTGGGGATCACGCTGATCGGCATCTGCGATACGAACTGCGACCCGGAAGAATTGGATTATGTGATCCCGGGGAACGACGACGCGATCCGCGCGGTAAAATTGATCGTCTCCAAGATGGCGGACGCCGTCATCGAGGCGAACCAGGGAACGATGGAAGAGCCGCAGGAAGCGATGGAATATGCGGAAGAGGAAGCGGCGGAAGAATAAGATCGAAAAAGAGAAAAAGATCATCTTACTTAGGACTTTGCGCTTTGCCGCAAAGTCCGTAATATGGAGGGAAGAAAAATGGCGATTACAGCTTCAATGGTAAAAGAATTAAGGGAAATGACCGGAGCAGGCATGATGGACTGCAAAAAGGCATTGACGGAGACGAACGGCGACATGGACGAGGCCGTGGAATATTTAAGGAAGAACGGGCAGGCGAAGGCGGAGAAGAAGGCAAGCAGGATTGCGGCGGAAGGCCTTTGCACCGTTGCATTGGACGGCGATAAGACGGCGGCTGTCGTAGAAGTAAATTCCGAGACGGATTTTGTCGCGAAGAACGACACCTTCCGGTCGTTCGTGCAGGCGGTCGCGGTTCAGGCGGCAGGCACGAAAGCGGCGGATCTGGACGCGTTTTTGGCGGAGCCCTGGAACGAGGATCCGGCTAAGACCGTAAAGGACGCCCTGGTGGAGAAGATCGCGGTCATCGGCGAGAACTTGAACATCCGCCGATTTGAAAAAGTGACGGCTGAGAACGGGTGCGTTGTTTCCTATATCCACGGCGGCGGAAGGATCGGCGTCATCGTAGAGGCGGACACGACGGTTGTAAACGACGCTGTGAAGGAGGCTCTGACGAATATCGCGATGCAGGTTGCGGCTCTTTCCCCGAAGTACGTTTCCAGGGGTGAGATCAGCGCGGAGTATATCGAGCATGAGAAGGAGATCCTTTTGGCGCAGATCATGAACGACCCAAAGGAATCCCAGAAGCCGGAAAAAGTGATCAAGGGCATGATCGAAGGCCGCGTCAGCAAGGAACTGAAGGAAATCTGCCTGGTAGACCAGGTTTATGTCAAAGCAGAAGACGGGAAGCAGACCGTTGGGAAATATCTGGAAGCGGTGTCCAAAGAAGTCGGCGCGCCTGTTTCCGTCAAGAGGTTCGTGCGGTTCGAGACAGGCGAAGGCCTTGAGAAGAAGCAGGAGGATTTTGCGGCGGAAGTAGCGGCGCAGATGGCTGGAAACTAAACATTTCCCCCTAGGGATAACGAAGAAAAAAATCTGGACTTTTTCTGTCAGGTATAGTAATATAGAATTTATAGAGACTGGAAAGAAACGGCAATTTCCAAAGAAAAGTCTCGAATTAGAAAGGAGAAAGAAAATGGCATTAGTAACAAGCAAAGAAATGTTTGAAAAAGCCTACAAAGGCGGCTATGCGATCGGAGCGTTCAATGTAAATAATATGGAGATCGTCCAGGGCATCACAGAAGCTGCGGGCGAATTGAAGTCCCCGGTCATCCTTCAGGTTTCCAAGGGCGCAAGGAATTATGCGAACCACAATTATCTGGTAAAATTAGTAGAAGCGGCTCTTTTGGAGAATGATATCCCGATGGTCCTGCATCTGGATCATGGCCCGGATTTTGAGACCTGCAAGTCCTGCATCGACGGCGGCTTCACATCTGTCATGATCGACGGTTCCCACTTGGATTTCGAGGAGAACATCGCATTGACAAAGAAAGTCGTAGAGTATGCGCATGACAAGGGCGTCGTAGTAGAAGGCGAGCTTGGCAAGCTGGCAGGCGTAGAGGACGACGTTAAGGTTGCGGCTGACGACGCGATGTATACGCAGCCGGATGAAGTGGAAGAATTTGTGAACCGTACGGGCGTGGATTCTTTGGCAATCGCGATTGGGACAAGCCACGGCGCGTTCAAATTCAAACCAGGCCAGAAGCCGCAGCTCCGTTTTGATATCTTAGAGGAGATCACAAAGCGCATCCCGGGCTTCCCGATCGTTTTGCATGGCGCGTCCAGCGTATCCCAGGAATATGTTAAGATCATCCAGGAGAACGGCGGCAACTTGGCGGACGCGATCGGCATTCCGGAAGATATGCTCCGCAAGGCGGCGACTTCCGCAGTATGCAAGATCAATATCGATTCTGACCTCAGGCTGGCGATGACGGCTGGCGTAAGGCAGGTATTGACGCAGAACCCGGCGGCATTTGACCCGAGGGAATATCTGAAAGTCGGCCGCGCGAACGTAAAGGCATTGGTTGCGCATAAGATCAAAGAGGTTCTGGGCAGCGACGGAAAAGCCTGAATCAGAAAAAGATAATGATAGGAAAATCGCCCAACGCGTTTTCCGTTGATGTAAATGATTATTTTTATGGCAGTAAAATTGCAAGAAGTTATTTCCTGCAGTTTTGCTGCCATTCTTTTTTGGGTACTTCAAAAGGCGGATCGCGCTGAAAATTTTTATCCGATGGGATTTTGGATATTCTAAAAAAAGCGGATCACACCAAAAATTCTTATTCTCTATAGGCCAACAAGCAGGTCTTGAGCTAAAAGAAACGGATCACGCCAAAAACTTTTCCGAGGATCCGGCACTCGTCCACAAGGATCGGATCCATCGAATCGTTCTCCGGCTGAAGGCGGTAATACCCGTCTTCCTTATAAAAAGTCTTCACCGTCGCGGAATCCTCGATCAAAGCGACAACCATGTCTCCGTTCTGCGCGGTAGACTGCTTTTGGACTAAAATATTGTCCCCGTCTAAAATGCCGGCGTTTATCATGCTTTCCCCTTTTACCTTGAGGATAAAAGAATCCTCATTCGGCATATATTCCGCCGGAACGGGAAAATAGGACTCGATATTTTCCATTGCCAGCAGCGGCCGCCCGGCAGCCACACGCCCCAAAAGCGGGACGTTGACGACTTCGCGCCGAAGAAGGTTGAACGTGTCGTCAATGATCTCGATCGCCCGCGGCTTCGTCGGATCACGCCGGATGTAGCCGTTTTTTTCCAATGTCTCCAAATGGGAATGGACAGAAGAAGTGGACTTCAAATGAACCGCTTCGCAGATATCCCGAACGGCGGGCGGATACCCCCGGTTCAAGATCTCGCTCTTGATATATTCTAAGATTTCTTTTTGCTTCTCGCTTATCTTCCTGCGCGCCATAGACACTTTACCTCCAAATCGCCATGATATAACTCAAGTTCATTATATCACATCTTTTTTACAAATGCAAACACATATTCCGAAAATTTGTTCGGTTTTTTTCTTGACAAATGTATGTTCTGGTATTACAATATAAGAAACAAACGTTCGGAAAATTTGTTCGGAAAATATGTTTGGATAGGAGGACAATCTATATGATAAGCAGAAAGAAACGCATTAGGATGATGCATATTTACCAGATGTTTCCACTATATTTCCTCACATTCTTCCTGATTTTGTGCTTCGCGCTGGCCCTAAGCGGCAGGCTGGCTTCCGCAAGCGCCACCCGGGACGCGGATCCGGGCGGCCTGCAAAAACGCTATACCAGCATCGAGATCCAGCCCGGTGACAGCCTGTGGAGCATTGCGTCCGGGCATATGTCCGCTGGTTATGGAAGCGTGCAGGAGTATATTGAGGATATCAAGGCATTGAATAATATGAAGGACGACGAGATCCATTCCGGGCATTTTATCATCATTCCATATTATTGAGAACTATTATTGAGAACTATTATTGAGAACTCTGTTACGCAAAATTTACACATTCCTACGGACTTTGCAGCAAGGCAAAGCCCTGGACTGAACTGTCATGGCAGACCACCTGAAAAATCGAAAAGGGATTGTTTTTTTTGCGGATTCCGATTATAATTTAGTTTGGTGGCTATTGCCAGGAAAAGGAGATATTATGAGATTTGTGATCCAGCGCGTGACGTATGCCTCTGTTGAGGTGGAAAATCAAGTCATTGGAAAAATCGGCAAAGGCTTTTTGGTATTGATCGGCATCTGCGAAACTGACACGGCGCAAGTTGCCGACAAGATGATCCGCAAATTGATCGGGATGCGCATATTCCAGGATGACGCAGGCAAGACCAATCTGTCTTTGCATGATGTTTCAGGGGAACTTTTGCTGATTTCCCAATTTACCCTGTATGCGGATTGCAAAAAGGGAAACCGTCCGTCCTTCGTAAAAGCCGGAAATCCGGAGCTTGCCAATTCTTTATATGAATATGTGATTGCAGAATGCAAAAAGCATATTCCAAACGTGCAGACCGGGAGTTTTGGAGCTGATATGAAAATATCCTTATTAAATGACGGGCCGTTTACCATTTTATTGGATTCGGATGAAATCTGAATAGTATGGGCATTAGGGCAGTCCGCATCTATGTGTTCGCGAAATGTTGATTTTACGAACTGCACACATCCGATCGAGCGAAGAAAGGATCTTTCTTATGGACTATGTGGAAAAAACCAATTTGGAAAACAAACGCAGGCTGCAGGCTTTATTAAAGGAACTTCCCAAATTCTGCAGTGATTTTTTTCGATATTTAGACACCCGGAACACTTCCTCCAGAACGCGGCTGTCTTATGGATATGACGTCCGCCTGTTTTTTGAATTTATCCAGGAAAATAATCCAATCTATGCAAAGATGGAAATGCATGACATTCCCATTTCCGTTTTGGATGAGATCACCCCGTCGGATATTGAGGAATACCTTTCCTATTTGTCTTATTATGAGAAAAAAAGCGGCCAGGCCGTAACCAACGGGGAAAAAGGCAAATCGCGGAAGCTTTCCGCTATACGGACGATGTATAATTACTATTTTAAGAAAGAATATATCAAGACGAACGCGCCGTCGATGATCGAGACGCCAAAAAAGCATAAGGAAAATATCATACGGCTGGACAAGGACGAGGTAGCCGAATTGATCTCCACGGTAGAAAACGGGAGTTCCTTGACGCCAAGGCAGCTTGCTTCGCACCAGAAGACCAAATATCGCGACACAGCCATCTTAACTTTGCTGTTGGGAACGGGAATCCGTGTGTCGGAATGCGTAGGCTTGGATCTTGCGGATGTGAGCTTTAAGACCAATGGCATGCGCGTGGTCCGGAAAGGCGGGAACGAATCTACCGTATATTTTGGTGAGGAAGTCGCTGAGGCCTTACAGGATTATCTTGAGCTGGAACGTCCCCTGCTGGCGGAAAAAGCTCTCCCAGAGCATGAGAACGCCTTGTTCTTATCCTTAAAATACAGCCGCCTCACGACCCGTGCGGTAGAAAAATTGGTCAAAAAATATACGGGCGCCGCTAACATCAACAAAAAAATTACGCCCCATAAGCTGCGCAGCACTTATGGGACGAACCTCTATAAGGAAACCGGGGACATTTACCTGGTCGCGGATGCATTGGGCCATCAAAGCGTAGAAACAACCCGCCAGCATTACGCGGCCATCGAAGACGACAGGCGAAAGCTGGCGGGCAAATTTTCTGGAAGCATTTTCCATTCAGACGATTAAGGAATAGGAATGCTACAATTAGGAACGCTTGGAGTATTTCGACTTAATATCCATATAATTCAAGATCATCTCACTGCAGCCTTCGTATCCTAATTGGCTGCTGTCCAGCGTCAGATGGTAGCTCCTGGCGTCGCCCCATTTTTTGCTGGAATAATAATTATAATAGCTTGCGCGCTTTTTATCCGTTTTACGGATGGTATCCGCGGCCTTTTCCTTTGTGAGGCCGAACGTATCCATAATATGGCGGACACGGGCGTCCAGATCCGCATGGATGAACACATTGATGCAGTTCGGATGCTCCGTTAAGGCATAATCCGCGCATCGTCCCACAATGATGCAGGATTCCTTTTCGGCCAGGTTCTTGATCGTCTCAAACTGCGCCAAAAATACCTTGTGATTCAAAGGCATATCCAAAAATGGCGCGGAAGCGTAGCCGCTGACGGAATACGTGTCCATGACCAGGGAATATAAAAAGCTGCTGGTTGGCTTTTCATCATGGTTTTCAAAGATTTCCCGGCACAAGCCGCTCTCTTTTGCCGCAATTGTCAGCAGTTCCTTGTCGTAACATTTGACATTCAGTTTCTCCGCAAGGATGCGCCCGATGTCTTTCCCTCCGCTGCCAAACTGCCTTCCGATCGTGATTACAAATTTTCCCATAACATACCGCCTCTCTTTCTATTATAATGTCCTTGCCAATATTAGTTACAACTTTTTCGTAACAGTTCAGCTCAGGACTTGATGTTGGTTGGCTTGATCCGCTTTTTAGATTTTACCGAATGGTCGGCAATATTTCCAGCAGATGCTTGAAATATTCCGGCAAAGGGGCGTGAATTTCCAAATATTCCCCTGTCGTTGGATGAAGGAAGCCAATGGTCTTTGCGTGAAGCGTCTGCCCCTGCAGCTTCCATGGCGTTTTTCCGTTCCCATAGACGGAATCCCCTAAAAGCGGGTGTCCCAGGCTCGCCATATGGACGCGGATCTGATGCGTGCGTCCGGTCTCAAGCTCAAATTCCAGATATGTATGCTTTTGGAAACGCGCCAGTACCCGGTAATGCGTGATCGCAGGTTTCCCGTTGCGCACATTCATGGCCATTTTTTTCCGGTCTGTCGGATGCCTTCCAATCGTCCCTTCCACCGTCCCTTCGTCCTGCTTCACAATGCCTGTCACAATGCCGCAGTAACGTCTTGTGATGGAATGCGCTTTTATCTGCTCCGCGATCTTCAGATGCGCATGGTCGTTCTTGCAGACGATCAGCGCCCCGGTCGTATCCATGTCGATCCGATGTACGATGCCGGGACGCGCGACGCCGTTAATCCCGGAAAGGCTGTCCTTGCAATGGTTCATGACGGCGTTGACCAGTGTGCCGGACAAATGGCCTGCGGAAGGATGGACTACCATCCCCTTGGGTTTATTCACTACCAGCAGGTCGTCGTCCTCATAAAGGATATCCAGCGGGATTTCTTCCGGCAAGATCTCCACTTCCTGGACGTCCGGGAAATCCATCTGAACCACATCCCCGGCTTCGACCCGATAATTGGATTTTTGCGCTTTTTGGTTTACCAGCGCCCGCCCTTCTTTGATCAGTTTTTGCAAGAACGAGCGGGAGCTTTCCTCATAAATTCCGGAAAGGAATTTGTCCAGCCGCTCCCCGGCCTGATTTTCCGATACAGTTATCTTTTTTGAATCGAAATCCACGCCTTTCCTCCCTGTCCCCAACTCAAGACTCGCTTTGTAATGGCGCAGCTTTGGTTCACACCGCGCCTATTTTATAGTGGCGCAGCTTTGTTCACGCTTTAAGGCTTCTTCTTCCGAAACGGCCATAACGCTTCCAACTCTGCATCCTTATAATAAAACAGGATCAAAAGCATCAACGCGGCCACTCCGCAACTGACATAAATATCCGCGACATTGAATATCGGAAAATCGATCCACTCAAAATAGAAAAAATCAATCACATAATTATAACGCAGCCGATCGATCAGGTTTCCGATCGCCCCAGCGGTCAATACGGTAATGACCATACGGAGCCAGCGGTACTTTTTTTCCATTGGCATACGGAAATAGACAGCCGCCATGAACGCCAGCAGGATCGCCGTCACGATCACGAACCACAGCCATTTCCCCTGAAGAAGCCCGAATCCCGCTCCCTGGTTCTCAAGGTAGCGCAACTGGAACACATCTTCGATCAGTACAACGGGCTGGTTGCCTTTTAAGCGGCTCGCAGCCAAATATTTCGCCAACTGATCCAATGCGGCCAATGCGATCGTCCCGACCGCATAGAGAATGCAGCTCTTCCGCTTTTTTACGTCCATACAGAAAGTCCCTCCCGTGTACGCCTTTGGCCAAGCCGCGCAAAGCCTCTGTGCAAAGAGCCTAAGCCTTTAAGATCTGCCGGATGCCCGCTAAAATTTCTTCGTCGCTTAAATCCTTCGTGATATAGGCTTCGCCAAGGCCGTTTAACAAGATAAACTTTATTTTTCCAGATTCCATTTTTTTATCCAGTTTTGTGGTCGCCAGGATCTCTTCCGCTGTATGCGAGAAGCTCTCTAACGCGACAGGCAGCCCGAAACTGCGCAGAGTTTCTTGCAGGTCGCCAAACTGCTCCTCCGAAAGGCTGCCTCTCTTCCAGGAAATATATCCGGCGCACACCATCCCAAGAGCGACGCACTCCCCATGGTACAGGGAAAAACCGGACAGTTTCTCGACGGCATGGCCGACCGTATGGCCAAAATTCAATAAGGCCCGCTCCCCTTTTTCCTTGGGGTCGCGCTCGACGACGCCGCGTTTGATCTGGCAGCTTCGATAGATCAGCTCTTCCATGACGCCGTATTCCTGCGCCGCGATCTTTGCGCTATGCTGCCGGATAAAGTCGGAATATCCTTTATCCTTGATGAAGCCATGCTTGATCAGCTCCGCCGTCCCGTTTATGAATTGGCGTTCCGAAAGCGTATGTAAGGCGGAAAGGCTCATATAAACGAGCTTTGGCATATAAAATGCCCCGACCATGTTCTTATACTGCCAAAAATCAACGCCCGTCTTCCCGCCGATGCTGCTGTCCGTCTGCGCCAGCAGGGACGTCGGCGCCTGCACGAAGTCTATGCCGCGCAGGTACGTGGCCGCCGCAAAACCCGCCAGATCGCCTGTTACCCCGCCGCCTAGCGCGACTAAGACGTCTTTGCGGTCAAACGAATGGCGGATCAGATGTTCATATACCTTCCCGACCGTGTCCGTGTTCTTATTCTTTTCCCCCGCCGGGAAGACGAAAGACGTGCAGGAGGAAAAGACCGGGGCAAGCAGCTCTTCTACTTCTTTTAAGTAAAGCGCGGCGACGTTCTCTTCCGTGACGATGCATACTTTGTTCTTTCCATATCCAAGCCCCTGCAATAAGGCTGGAAGCCGGGAGAAATCCTTTTGGATCTCAATATCGTAACATGGTTTCCCTTCATAGGAAACGGTAAGTGTCTTTCCCATATTATATCCTGCCTTCTCAAAAATTTGCGCTCGTTCCTGTCATCCATAAGGCCGCGCGCGGAGCGGCTATTTCTTAGGTGGCTGCCTATGCGTATGCTATCCGCTTCTGTCATCCATAAGGCCGCGCGCGGAGCGGCGGCTGCCTATGCGTAAAGTCCTATCCGCTCCTGTCATCCATAAGGCCGCGCGCTGGGCGACGTCCCTTAGACGTATCTCTCGTACTGGATCTTCATCCGCCCTTTCCTTGTCTCGCCAAGGAAGCCGCGAAACCGGAACCGACCGACGGAACGCACGGAGATCATCTCCCCTTCTTTGCATTCGTACGTCGTCTGGAGCATCTCCCTGTGGTTGACGAACACTTTCCCGTTCCGCACCCACAGGCTGGCCTGTGAGCGCGAGAGATTGCAAAGGCACGCGATCACGCTGTCTAAGCGGTTCGACGTAACAATCCCCTCTTCATGCACGCAATTCGGCTCTAAATGCAGATTCTCCGGGGACACCTGCGACGCCTGGACCGACGTGTGGCGGATCAGCGTAAGGTTTTCCATAAGGTACGGGGCGATCTTCTCCTGGCAGAACACATGGATCTGCGTCCCATCCACCAAAATATCGCCCAGCACGGAACGTTCGACCCCTAAGCTCATCAGGCTTCCCAACACGTCCCGATGCGTCAGCTCCTCCGCGAATTTTTTATTTAACGGCTCCACCAAAAGGCAGGAGATCGGAAATTCCCAGCTATAACAAAGAGCATCAGGTAGGAATGCAACCATCTGACGCTCGCTCAATTCATAACCGCCGGAAATCTGAAATCCGGAGTGCAGGCTGGAAACTCCCTGCTGAAATAGATTCAATTCATTCAAATTCAAGAAATCGCTGAACAGGACAATCCCTTTCTGCTGAGCCTGCCTGGATAAATCAATAAAATGTTTTGATAATAAAGTCTCTTCCTTCGTCATCTTCTTTCAAGCCATCCTTAAAATTGCGTCTTAAACGGCGGTATGTCAAACTCGTTTATGATATTGGCGACGTCGCCTGAAATATCTACGCCGGGCGGCGTAATGATAAAGATATAATTCGAGACTTTCTGCAGCTTGCCGTCCATGGCATAGCTGGAACCCGACACAAAATCAATGATCCGCTGCGCAAGGTCGACGTCAAGCCCCTCCACATTCAGCACGACCGTCCGGTTTAACAGCAACGTCTCCGTGATCTCCCGGGAATCTTCCATGGAAGTCGGCTTGAACACGCACACTTCCATGCCTGCGCCCTGCTTTTTGGAAGAGCGCATCGGCGTGATCTTGGAGGTGGTCTTCACGGAATGCAGCTTCCGCTCCTCGTCTTCCTCGCCATCATCAGCATTCTTGCGCTTCTTCTTCGACTTCTCTTCCTCGTAGTCGTCATCGTCATAATCATCGTCGTAATAATCGTCGTCGTCTTCCGTATTCAGGCGCATGATATTTAAAAATTTATCTAACATTCCCATAATATTCTCCCTTGCTTCGTATCTGTAACAGTTCAGCCTTCCGCCTTTCAAGGCTCGATGGATCAGGCAGGGGGATCAGCTCCTGTTTGATGAATAATCCCGCTCGCCAAAAATCCCTGTCCCGACGCGCACCATGGTAGCTCCCTCTTCGATCGCCACCATATAGTCGCCCGTCATGCCCATGGACAGAATATCCATACTTACATTATCAATGTTTTCCTTCGCAATGTCAACAGATAATTCTTTTATTTGGCGAAAATATTTTCGATTGTCCTCCGGGTCTTCCACATACGGGGCGATCGTCATAAGCCCTCGGATGCGGATATGCGGCAGCTTCGCGATCTCGCGCGCGAGGGCGGGCGTTTCTTCCCGCGACAGCCCGAATTTGCTTTCCTCCCCCGCAATGTTCACCTCCAAAAGGATATCCGCGTCCACCTGCTTTTTCGAGGCCTGCAGGCTGATCTCTTCCGCCAGCCTGAGAGAATCCACGGAATGGATCAGGCATACGTTCCCAACGATGTATTTTACCTTGTTCCGCTGCAGATGCCCGATCATATGCCAGCGGATATCCTCCGGCAGCTCGGGGCGCTTGTCCATGATCTCCTGGACTTTGTTCTCCCCGAAATCCCGGCTTCCCTGATCGTAGGCTTCCCGCAGCATGGAAACGGGCTTTGTCTTGCTCACGGAGATCAAGGTGACTTCTTTTTCGTCCCGCCCGGCCCGTTCGCACGCTTTCCGGATATTTTCATGAACACGTCTTAAATTTTCACTTATCATGGCACCCTCCTGTCTTGAAATTCACGGCAGCCAAACTTTGGCTGCGCGCCGGTCTACTGCTGGACGATCTCATCTTCCGTGACTGCGGAAGCGTCCAGCGCGATGTAATCGTAAAGCGAGATCCCGTAATTCGTCCCGGTGTCCACAATGGCATACTCCTGGTTCTGGAACAGGATCTCTACTTTGCGGAATACGGCGTAACCCTTGTTGATATTGTAAACGCCCTGCAAAGAGGCGGTCTCTCCGATCGTATAATGTTCCGTGGAATCCGGCTTTACGATAGTATCGCCCTTGCCAAGCCCGTCGCCTTCCACATAATAAGATTTCTCATTCTCTTCCGCGACGTCGACAGGTAAAAATTCCATGACCGTCTTCCCGTCCTCGTCTAAGTATTGGCGCATCAGCCCGTTTGAGCTGTTCTCCCCGCCTTTCGTGAGATATTCCTTCGGAACGAGGAAAAAATCTTTTTTCGTCAATGCCGTGACCGGGATCTTCAGGCCGTCGGCCTCCGCGCGCAGCAGTTTGATGTCAAGGTAACGGTCTGTGGCGAACCGGATCATGGAATTCTGGAAGCGCAACGTCAGATATTTGCCCCCGCCGCGCGTCAAGATCCCCGCTTCTCCCCAGGCCGACGTCCCGTCCTTCTTAAATTCGACCTGGATGCTGCCCTCATCCTTCAATTCCTTCGCTATCGAATCTGAAATGGGAACGACAAGCGTCCAGGCCTCGTCCGTGATCAGCTTATAGGCGGGATCCCCTGCGGACACCCGCTCGCGCGCCATCAGATTCTCCCTGGCATGGGCGGATTCGTCAAAGACGTCTTCCGTGAGATTGTCCAGCGTCACCTGCTCCAAGCCGTCTGTATTATATACGATGACGCCCGGCTCGGACGCCTGGTACGTATGCAGGCCCGACGCGCCCCCGGCATAACTGCCAAGGCTTGAGAGCGCGTTCTCGCTGGCCGCCTCCATCAATTCCGCCTCCATGTCATGCAAAAAAGCGTAAACCTGATAAAAACTCTCGTCTGAATATCCCGCCACGTAGCCGGACGCGGTCTTTTCGAGATTTTCATAAGAATCCGCGTCGGAAAACAACTGCCCGTCGTTCTGCTGCTTGACCGATTGGTAAAAATCCCCTGTCTCATCTATGGAATAAACGTAAGAGCCGACACCTACCCGCGTAGCGTCCCGGTTAAAATAATTGATATAGCCGGACGTCTCTGTATGATAGAGCTTCTCTTCCCGCAAGATCACCCCGGTGTAAGTGTCGTTCTGCGCGATCGTCCCCTGGGAGACCTCGTACACGGCGACCTGCTTTTTCGTAAAATACTGATAGGTGTTGTACAGCATATAAACAAAGATCAAAAGAAATACGGCGACCCCGATGTTGAAATGCGTGGCCTTATGAAATTTTACGACTTTCTTGTTTTTGTTTTTCCGCATAAGGCTATTATAACATTTTCAAATTTGAAACTCAAGACTCCCACATATTTCCAACATGATTTTTTCCGTGATGGCAATACTATTCCTGTGCAAAAGGAGGAATGTATATGAATACGAAAGGTTTAGATTATACGCTGTTGGCCCTTGTGATCATTGGCGCGGTCAACTGGGGGTTGATCGGACTGTTCCGTTTTGACCTGGTATCGTTCTTATTCGGCGACATGAGCTGGATCAGCCGTATCATATATGGGATCGTAGGGATCGGCGGCTTGTATCTTTGCAGTGTCTTCGGACGTATCCGGTCGATCAACGAAACGTAGCATTCCGACGGCAGATGTACGCCCATAGGGCCTGCAGCGCACAAAATTGCCGCGCCTTGCCCAAACGGGCGCGGCGCGAAACAAAGCTGCGCCATTCCAAAATAGGCGCGGCGTAAAAAAGCAGCGCCTCCCGCTTTTTTAAGGCTGGAGGCGCATTTCAAGGGCCAGGGAAACGCCTTACGGCGATCCCTGGCCCCTGGTATGGAAAACAGCTCGAAACAAAATGATATTTACTATGTATTATAAGGATACGATGATCTTGCCTTTCGCACAATCCGGCAAGTCGCTTTCGTTCTTGGAAACGCTCAATACAAAATCAACATGGAACTGCGCGCTGATCGAATCCAGCTTCTCAAGCACGCGGCAGAGATCGCTGTCATCCAGCTTCGCGATCGTGAGGAAACTGTCCAGATACATCTCTTCTAAGTCATGATCCTGTGAGATGATCCCGCATAAGAAACCTAAAAATTCATCGCAATTCGTAATCATATAATCGGAAACGTTGATCAAACGCACTTTATTGCTCAACTCATACATATGCTTCTGGCTCTTGTCCAGATATACGATATTGCCTGTCGCAGATTTGATGGCCTCATTCACCTTATCCAACAAATGTTTTGTCTTTCCTTTTCCCTTTTCTCCAGCTATGATCTGTATCATGGGCATCTCCTCCTGTCTGGGTTATTATATCTCTCATTATAGTATATATTGGCAGAAGATTCAACAACTATTTTAAAATTTTTTCCGGTAGTTTGACAGTCTAACTGTATTGAATAATCTCAAAAGCCTTGACTGGCTTTATTTTTTTGTCAAAATCGAAA